>WFWH01000035.1 GCA_015491245.1 Patescibacteria group bacterium
ACCACCATGAACAAACGCCTCGCCGCGGTGGGAGTGGAGCAGGATGAGGAGTCGCGCCGGCGCTACCGCCAGCTGTTGTTTACCGCACCCGGTTTTGAAAAGGGCATCAGCGGCGTCATTCTCTACGAGGGTACCCTGTACCAAGCGCATGACGACGGGACGCCATTTCCGGAACTCTTAAAGGAAAAGAAAGTGCTGCCTGGTATCAAGGTGGATAAAGGCAAGGTGGACCTTGAGGGGTTTCCGGGGGAAAAGGTAACGGAAGGATTGGACGGCTTGCACGCGCGGCTGGAAGAGTACGCAGCGCGTGGCACGCGCTTTGCTAAGTGGCGCGCGGTGGTGCCGATAGGCGAGGGGTTGCCGCACGAAGAGGCGCTGGACGCCAACGCGCACTATCTCGCACGCTATGCCGCCATTTGCCAAAGCAAGGGGTTGGTGCCCATGGTGGAGCCCGAGGTGTTGATGGAGGGAGACCATACCATAGCGCGCTGTGCCGATGTACTGCGCGGCACGCTTGGCATCGTGTTTCATGAGTTAGAAAAATTCCGCGTGGATTTATCGGGGGTTATCCTCAAAACGAGCATGGCGCTCTCCGGCAAAGCGCGGAAGCGGGATAATCCCGATGAGGTGGCGGATTACACCACAGGCGTATTGCGCGACATGGTGCCCGAGGAAGTTGCGGGCGTGGTGTTTTTGTCAGGCGGCCAATCGCCGCTCCAGGCGACGGAGAACCTCAATGCAATTGCGCGCCGCGGGCCGCACCCATGGCCGGTGACGTTTTCCTACTCGCGCGCGCTCCAAGAGCCCGTGCTCGCTGCATGGGGAGGACTAGATGCTAACCGCGAAATCGCGCAAAAGATATTCATTCATCGCATCGCCATGAATGTTGCGGCGGTGAAAGGGGAGTATGAGCCGCGCATGGAAGAAACCCTCGCTTCCTTGTGAATTACTACAAAGTACTCAATGCCGCGTGCGTTTTCTTTATCGCCCTCGCGCTGTTGTCCGGGGCGGCGCTGGTGTTTTTGTCGCTGGGCGATAAAGGGGTGGAGAACATACCCTCACCTTCTGGTGAGGAACTTTCAGGAGCGGCCGCGCGCGTTCCCCTTCCCGCCGCCGCACGCGCGGGAGCGCCTCCCAAGGTGAACTTTACCTCCTATCCGCGCGCGATACCGCAGCGGGTACGCCGCATCATAGAAGAAGAGGCGGCATTGCCGCCCAATTTTGCGAGACGCTACCGCGTGGTGGCATGGCGCTGCGGCACGTCCTGCCGCGCGGCGAGTGTGGTGGACCAAGCAACCGGCAACCTTGTGGCGCACGGCATTCCTTTCACGCGCTTGGCCTACCGTGCCGATGACAACCTGTTGGCGGTATATTGGGGGGAGTACAGCGATGTGTATACGGCCGATGCCGGCGCGCTGCTGCTGGTGGCAAAACTGGACGCGCGCGGAAATGTGACCCTTCCTTCTCAGTGCCCGGAGCTTCCCTTGCGGGCACTCAATCCTGCCACGGGAGAGGAACGTGCGTTTTCTTCCCCCTGTCGCGTGCCATGGGGCTGGCAGTGGAAGAATAAGAGTGCGTTTTTGTCCCCTTAACCTCCGTGGTAGCATAGGCGCAAGGGCGCGCAGTTTTTCTGCCTGCGCACCGCGCAGAGGCATATGAAGGTACTCGCACATTTTCGCATCGTGGATGACGAAGCGAAGGCGCGCGCGGTGGCGCGCCTTGTCAGGGGAAGTACGCCCGATTTTGATTTTTTCTTTCTCATGGTGCTCTCAGTGGTGATGGCAACTGTGGGCATCATTATTGACAGCCCCACGGTGGTTATCGGCAGCATGCTGATTGCCCCTATTCTGTTTCCGGTGCTCTCGCTCGCGTTGGGAGTGGTGCTGGGTGATTACCTTATCTTTTACCGTGCCCTCACGACCCTAGGGTTCGCCACCGCCCTTTCTGTCGCGCTTGCCATGGCGGTAGTGCTTATGGTGCCCGGAGAGATTGCAATGACCGCGGAGCTTGCGAGCCGCGCAGAACCTACTCTTGCGTACCTCATCATTGCGGTGGTGTCGGGTTTTGCGGTTTCCTATGCGCTGGTTCAGCCGGGCCTCAACGAGACGCTTCCCGGTATAGCCATTTCCGTGGCGCTCCTGCCCCCCTTAAGCGCTACGGGCGCGCTCGCGGCCATGGGTGAGTGGAGCGCATCAGTGGGGGCATTTGCGCTGTTTGTGGTGAACGTGCTGGGAATCTTGATTGCCGCGATAGTGAGTTTTATGCTCATGAATCTCGCTGCAAGCCGCCACGCTGCGGTGGCGGTGGTGAAAAAAGAGGAAAAGCGCATCGCCGAAGAGGAAGCGGCGCTGCAGAGAGTGGCGCAGGGGCATGCAGAGGGCGCGGCGCACACTGGTCGCACGGTGCGTTAGCGGCGCGTATGGCACGGCAGCCCAAGGCTTCTCCTCGGGGAAAGGCGCGCGCACAGGGCACACCTGTGCACCCATGTCCCTCAGGACCCGCGTGGGAGGAGAGAAAACGGCGCGCCGCCGTGCTTTTGCGCGCGCTCAAAAAGCTCGTTCCCGGAAAACCGCACACGGTACTGCGCTACACGAATCCGTGGGAACTTTTGGTAGCGGTGATACTCTCTGCCCAATGTACCGATGAGCGCGTGAATCAGGTGACCGCGCGCCTGTTTAAAAAATACCCCACCCTTGCGGCGTACGTGCATGCCGATCCGCGGCAATTTGCGGAAGACATCAAGCCGACGGGCTTTTACCGCAATAAGGCGCGGCATATCCTCGCGGCGGCGAAAATGCTGCAGGAAGAGTATGGCGGCGCGGTGCCCGCGACCATGGAAGCGCTGCTTCGCCTGCCGGGGGTTGCGCGCAAAACCGCCAACGTGGTGCTATACGAAGCGCTTGGTAAAAACGAAGGGATAGCGGTGGATACGCACGTGCGGCGGTTTGCAAAGCGCTTTGGGCTCTCCGATCACAAGGATCCCGAAAAAATAGAGCGCGACCTCATGTGCCTCCTGCCGCGCCGCGAGTGGGGCCCTTTCACCATGCGTGTAATCCAATACGGCAGGACGTACGGTCCCGCACGGGGCTATGATGCCGCGCGCGACCCTTTGGTTGCGGCGCTCAAGGGCGGTAATTCCTGAAATGGGCTCCTTGGGCACGCACAGGGGTTGCGCGCGCTGTGCGCGCTTCTTTGCATCCGTGGCGCCAACGCGCGTGTGCTACAATGCGGCCATGAAGCGCCAGTTCGCCGCGTTTGACATTGACGGTACGGTATTCCGCTCCAGCTTACTGGTGGAGCTGGCGGAGGAGCTTGCGGCACGGGGATTGTTTCCTCCTGAAGCGCGTGGCCGCTATCAGCGGGAATTTCACGCGTGGTTTTCAAGAAAAGGAAGCTACGAGGCCTATATCCAAGCGGTGGTCGCGTCTTTTGTGCACCACCTCAAAGGGATACATTACCGTGATTTTATGGCGGCGGCCGAGGAAGTGCTGGCGCGCGCACGGTTTCAAACCTATCGCTACCCCCGTATCCTTATGAAGGAGCTGAAGCGGAAAGGGTACTACTTGGTGGCGATTTCCGATTCACCCAAAGCGGTGCTAGAGCCCTTTTGTAAGGAATGGGGGTTTGACAAGGTGTACGGCCGCATGTACGAGCTGGGTCCCACGAACCGCTTTACGGGGGCGCTCATTGACGAGCATCTCATCAGCAACAAGGCAAACATCGTGACGCGCGTGGTGGAAAAGGAAAATCTCACTTACGCCAAATCGTATGCGATGGGAGACACCGAGCGCGACATCCCCATGCTGGAGTTGGTGGACCATCCGCTCTGCTTCAACCCCAACCGCACGCTGTGCCAGTATGCGCGCATACAGGGGTGGAAGATTGTGGTGGAGCGTAAAGATGTTGTGTACGAGCTCGCTTCCGATACGCGGCTGATAGCATAAAGTGCCGCACGGCGCTTGCGGTGTGTGCGGGAGTGGGTATACTGCAGCTGATGGCGGGACAAGGGGTGAAAAAATTGTACCGTTCTCGTGAGGATCGCATTTTCGCTGGTGTACTGGGGGGATTGGGAGCCTACTTTGGTGTGGATGCGGTGCTGCTGCGCCTCATTTGGGTTGTGTTTGTGGTTCTGACCGGTGTGATTCCTGGGATCTTGATCTATTTGCTCGCCATACTCATCGTGCCGCTTGAGTCGGAGCGTCCCGCGGCACCCGTGCGCGAAGAAGGGAGTGCATCCTCCGATGTGGCCGCGCGATGAGGGGCATTTCAAAGTTGGTGTGGGCAGTGGTCCTATAGATAACGCTGCACTGCGTGCGTTTCGGGAAAAGGTGCTGCGTTGGGGCAGGGCCCATGTGCGGGAGTTTCCGTGGCGCCCGCCGCACTTGAAACAGCATGCACCTGGCGTGCTGGATCCCTATGCCGTGTGGGTTTCCGAGGTGATGCTCCAGCAAACCCAAACTACCAGGGTGTGCGAGTATTTTCCACGCTTTTTGGCGCGATTTCCCACCGTCGCATCTCTGGCGCGGGCGCCACGCCGCGCGGTACTCGCTGCGTGGAGCGGCTTGGGGTACAATCGCCGCGCGCTCTTGCTCCACGAAGCAGCGAAAATGGTAATGGCGCAGTGGGGCGGCGCCTTGCCGAGTGAGAAAGAGGCGCTGCGGGCGCTTCCCGGGGTCGGTGCGTACACCGCGGGCGCGGTGCGCGTGTTTGCCTTCAACCTTCCCGAGGTGCTGCTGGAAACCAACATTCGCACGGTGTTTTTGCACCACTTTTTTCCTGACCGTGATGCGGTTCCTGATGCAGCGTTACTGCCGTATATTGAAGCCAGTATGAGCCGCCGCAAGCCCCGTGTGTGGTATACCGCGCTCATGGATTACGGCGCCCACCTAAAGCGTGGCGGCGTGCGGCTCAATTGCCGCAGCCGCCACTATCGCCCCGCGCCCGCATTCCGCGGCTCTCTGCGCGAGGTGCGCGGTGCAGCATTGCGGCTGTTGGTGCGCCGCGCGCGCACCCCCCTGCGCGAGGAGGAGGTGTGTGCTGCGCTGCCGTTTCCACGCCCGCGCGTGCGCGCGGCGCTGCGCGCATTGGTACGCGAGGGCTTTGTCACGCACCGTGGTGGCGGTTACGTGGTAAGGGAGTAGCGCCCCCGCGGCCTTTGCCGCTAGCGCGTGTCATGCAGGCACAGCGCGAGGATCACTCCCCAGAGCATAAGGAGCGCCAATGCCGGAAAGAGCGCGGCGAGAGGTGCGAAGAAAAGAATGAGCGAAGCGAGCAAGGGTGCGATGACGTAAGCGAGCGGACGGGTCATGCGGAAGAGTGAGATAAGATTGGCGTCACTGCCGTCCACATGCTTGAAAAAGTAGCTCTCGGTGGTGATTTCAATAAAGCTCGCCCCCACGCGGTTGGCAAAGAGCAGTATGGCCCACCACAGGAGGTTGGCAGAGGTGAGGAGAGGGACGGCGAGCAGGGTGAGCGTTACTATGCCAAAACCGGTTGCCATGAGCTCTTTTTCTCCCCACCAGCGGTCGGCGACCCAGCCGGCAGGGTATTCGGTAATGATGAAAGCGGTAAGGGCGATACTCATGATGATGCCGAATTCTTTCCAGCTTACCCCCACCTCTTGCACCAGGTAGAGAGGCGTGTAGATAACCATCCATGCGTAGAAAAACCGCAACAGCAATTGGGCGGTAATGACGGCGCGCAAATCAAAGTCGCGCCATATTTTTGCCAGTGTGGCGCGCGCATGAAAGGGCGTATAGGGGCGATCAGCAAAAGTGCGCGTCGCAAATCCCAACAGGAGGGTAAAGGGTATGAGGAAAATTGCCGAGATAAAGTAGATAATGCGAAAGTTATCTCCCTCGCCCAAGATAAACCCCACCAGGAGAGGGGAGAGCGCGCCGCCTATGGTGTACATGGTGAGGAAAATGCCGCGGGTGGTGCCGGTTGCACTCTCGTTTTCGGTGAGTGATTCCAGAAAGATGTCCATCACGTAGATGAGTAGAAGTGCATTGGTGTAGATGAGGGTGAAGAGCGCCACCACCAGCAACGCGCTGTGCGCGAGCGCGAGCCCCAAGAGCGCGAATACCTGCACGGTGGCGATAAGCACCAAAAGGCGGTGGTTGCCTATGCGCCGCAGGAGGCGCGTGACGGATGCGAAGGAAAGGAGCGCAGCCAGTGAAGCGCCGGTAAAGACCAGGCCTACGAGTGCCGAGGGGAGAAATTGGCCTAAAAATGATGAATTGATGAAGAGGGTAAAGAAAAGATGGAAAGAAAAGAGAAGGTTGGCGACAAACAGAACGCCAAACACCGCCGCAGAGGGCTCCCTGCGGCGGCGCGCAAGCCTCCTCGTCAACGCCGCGAGTACCAACTGCATGGCACCTAGTATTGTAGCGGCCAGTGCGGGAGAGAGGGAAGGCGCATTGTCCCCGCCTGTGCTTTGCTGCGCCCGCGGGTGCGCGCTACACGCCGATGAGCACAGGAATCACAATGGGGCGCTTGTGGGTCTTTTGAAGCAGGTAGGCGCTGATTGCCTCGCTCATTTGCTTTCTGATGTAGTCAAAATCAATCGGGCGTATGGACTTTGTGATGTCCTCAATGGTTTTTTTGGCGATGACGCGCGTCTCCTGCAGAAGATCCTGTGATTCCCGCAGGTACACGAAACCGCGCGATATGATATCGGGCGATTTCTTCAGCTTGCCCGTTTTGGTGTTGAGAAGCGCGATGACCACAAACATGCCGTCTTCTGCCAGCGTTTGGCGGTCGCGGATGACTACTTCCTGCACATCACCGATGGTCAAGCCGTCCACCATGCGTATGGTGGAGGGAGCTTTTTCCTTTCGGCGCACTATCCTTCTTCCCTTGTCGCGTATCTCAATAACAGTCCCGTTGTCGGGCACCACGATGTTGCTCTCACGCATGCCCACCTCTAGTGCCAGTTGTTCGTGGAGGCGCAGGTTGTAGTGGCTGCCGTGGATGGGGACGAAAAATTTGGGCTTCACTTTTAGGTGCAGCCACTTCAGTTCTTCGCGGTTGCCGTGGCCGGTGGAGTGCACGTAAATGTCGCTGGTGCGGTAGCTGATGATGCGCGCCCCCTGGCGGGCTATCTCGTCTTTCAATTTCGCCACTGCGCGCTCGTTGCCCGGAACGATAGAGGCAGAGAGTAAGACAGTATCGCCTTTTTTGATATGGAACGAGCGATGGGTTTTGTTGGCCATGCGCATCAATGCGGCAAACTCCTCGCCCTGCGCGCCGGTGGCAAGCACCACGATTTTTTCATCGGGGTACTTATCGGCGTCTTGCGCCTGGATGAACACGCTCTCCTTTACCTTGAGCATGCCCGCGTGTTTGGCAATCTCAATGTTTGCCTTCATGCTGCGGCCCTCGTAGATGATTTTCTTTCCGTAGCGCTCTGCCGCCTCAATGATGTGGATCATGCGCTCCATTTGCGAGGCAAACGTGCCAATGATCAGGCGCGAGGTGGACTCGCGGATAAATTGCTCCAAGTTCTGCAGCACGATACGCTCGGGGGTGGACCACCCCGGATTCTCCACGTTGGTGGAATCCAGCATCAGCAGGAGTGTCTTGTGGTCGTCAAAAAATTTGTAGTTCTCCTCTTCTTGGGGGGTGGGAATGCCGTCTATGTGGTCCAGCTTGAAATCGCTGGGTACCGTAATGCCGCCGTGGGGGGTATGAATGTAGATCCCCATGGATTCGGGAATGGTGTGGGTAACGGCAAAAAAGCTCACCTTTTGGGAACCAACGGTAATGGTTTCGTTTTTCTCCACCACACGGAGGTCCAGCGGCGGAAGGTGGGGAAACTCCGTTTGCCGCTTTTTTATCATGATGGCAGTGAGGTTTCTCGTGTAGATGGGGGGCATGCCGATGCGGTCAATGACGAAGGGAATGCCGCCAATGTGGTCGAGATGCCCATGGGTGATGAAGAGCGCCCGCACGCGATCGCGGTTGTCTTCCAGGTACTTGGTGTTGGGGAGGATGTAATCCACCCCCGGCGTTTCCACCTCGCTGAACTGGAAGCCGCAATCTATGACCATAATATCGTCGCCTATCTCCACCGCCGTCATGTTGCGGCCGATTTCTTCCACGCCTCCCAAGGGGATAACGCGGATTACCCCCTCTTCCACCGGCGGGAGCGGTTCGGTGCGCTTGCGTGCGGCGCTTGCGGGTGTGGTGGTATAGCGCCGCGGCGGTGGCGGCGGCACGGAGCGCTTGGTGCGGACTGCCCGCTCCGCCTTCTTGTCACCGCCTTTCACAAAGCGCCTCCCATTGCGCGTGAGGGCCACCGCGCCGGGCAAGGGTTTTTTACCGCGCACACCGCCAGTGCGGCGGGTGGTGCGCGCCGTACGCGCCACGCGGTTGTGGGGATCCAGGGCACTAAATACGCGGCGTGTCCTTTTCGGGGTCGCTGATTCTGCCATGGTGTGTGTTTGGTTATTTTGATGGTAAAAGGGTAATGGAATACTTGCGGAGTGCGGCCGCAATGCGGCGCAGGATAGCATGCAGCGGAATTCACCTCTCCTTAATTCCCCGTTGCAGTGCCGCCGCGCCACGCACGTTTCGTTTTTTGGAACCACTCGTTAACGGTGTTGAAGCGCTCAGCCGGATCGGCTACCCCCTCAATGGACAGCTGCTGCATGGGGCGCGGCACAAGATAGAGGAATTGCGGCGCAAACAAAAATACTGCGGGCTGGTCCGCTTCCACCTCTCGGACAAACTTCTCTAGAGCCATCGCGCGTTCTGCCGCATCGGTACGCGTGCGCGCTTTCTTCAACTCTGCGTCTGCGGTGATGTTGGTATACAGCGCGACATTGAGGCCGGGATCATTTCTTTGCGATGAGTGCCAAAACGCAAAGAGATCCAATTCTCTTCCCACGATCTCCCCGAACAAAAGCGCGTCATACTCGCGCGGTCGGATCACTTGTTGTGTGAGCTCGGAGGGAGGAAGTGCCTCTATGGTAACATCCGCTCCCAAACTTGTCCACGCAGCTTTGATGAATTCTGCTGCGGCTGCGAGTTCGGGGATGTCGGCGGTGGCGAGGCGGAAGGAGAGGCGGTAGCTTTGCTCGTCGGTTTCCAATACCCAGACGCCCTTTTCATCCTTTTCCCACCCCTTGCGCGCCAGGAGCGCCGCGGCGCGCGCAAGGCGGCTTTCCCCTGCGGGGGGCGCTTCGGTATCGGCGTCTCCTCCTTCCTCCGTGTTTCCTTTCGGAAGCGCGCCGGGGGGAAGGGGGGAGTTGGTCACGGTGCCAAATCCCTCAAGGGCGAAGTCCACCAGCGCCTGTTTGTCTAGTGCCATATCCAGCGCGCGCCGCACCTCTTTTCGCGCAAATACCATAGCGCGGTTCTTGTTGAAGAACACGCCGAACACGCGCGGCAGAGTAGTGGTGGCTAATGCGTCCGTACCTTTGAAGGGGGCGGCAATCGCGGGGCTTACGCGTGCCAGCGCATCGATGGACCCTGCGCGGTACGCATCTGCCGCAGCGCGCTCATTTTTAAAGAACACCAGGCGTATTTCTTCTAGGTACGGCGCTTGCGGTACGTAGGCTTCAAAACGGCGCAGGAGATAGGCGCGGGGAATATCGTTTTCGTCACGCTCTATAGCGGCAACGCGAAAAGGCCCTGCGCCCACCGGCTTGGTGTTGTAGCGGCTGAACGGAAACTCGTCGGGGCGCACCCCTTTCCAGAGATGGTGGGGTAAAATGCCGATGGTGGTGTTTTCCAGGAAGGGGGCATACGGCTCCTGCAGGGTAAAGGTGACCTCGCGTGCCCCCGTTTTCTCTGCCGTGACGCCCTCCCAGTTTACAAAGTAAGGGCTTTTCAGTTCGGGATTTTGTATCGCGCGGACGGTAAACACCACGTCTTCGGGAGTAACGGGAGTGCCGTCCTGAAAACGCGCGTCTTCCCGCAGGACGAACACATACTTTTTGCCGTCATCGGAAATGGTGAAGCGCGCGGCGAGCTCAGGTTGCAGGACGCCGCGCCGCGCGCGCATAAGCCCCGCGTATACCAATGTGGTGAGGTCGCGGTCTGCATCCGAGGCGGCGAGTACCGGGTTGATAAAGCGCGGCGTTCCCACGATGCCTTCGGTAAAACCGCCGCCCGATGCCGGTGCATCCACCATCAGGGAAGAGGAGAGGACGGCGCGATACAGCAATACGAGCGCGAGCGCGGCAGCTCCCGCCGCTATGAGCAGCTTCTTTTTTCCCCTCATAATGCGCCGCGCCGTACCTGCAACGCCGCGCAGCCGCGACGGGCGTAGGGGCAAGCCGGTGTGGGCGCGCGGCGCCCCCTCGGCCGGGTCGGGGGTAAAATCTTTTTCAAGGAAGTAATCTTCGGTTGTGGAGTCTTGTTCACGGTACATACGGCCGTTATGCTACGCAAATCCGTACGGCAGTGGAGTTGGGACTGGTAACGTGTGATGCGGCGTGGGGTGAGGGGGTGTTTCGCACATGCGGGTATACCTTGATTGGTTATGCGTATATGCGCCAAGCCATAGCGAGCGGTAACATTGGAGGATGCGCCTCTCACGTGCTGCTTTCCCCTTCGGCAAAATTTAGATGCCGCCAGTAAGCGGGATCGCCAATGCGTGTGCCACCACTGAATTGCGAATACACGGTCACGCCCTCCTCTGGGCACTAAATTAATTGAATTAATTATTATATTAAATGAAGAGTGCCACAAACGCGGCGATGAAGTACAGCACCGCCAGCACAAACGTTGCCTGGAAAATGGTGCGTTCCAAACCGCGGCGCGTGTAGTGGACCGAGTCGTCATTGCCGCCAAATACCCCCCCTAGTCCCGCAGAGGTCTGCTGGAGCACAATGGCTGCAATAAGCAGCAGCGAGAGGATTACCTGCACGTACGGGAGCGCGGCGCGCACGATATCAAGCATAGTGCAGACACTATACGCAACCGTGGCGCATTCCGCAAGCGCTCCACAGCGGTTGACACATTGCCACAGGGAAAATATAATTACAGCCGCGATTACGAAATTCTCCCGCACCTGTCCCGACATCTGCGGGAGCAGGCTCCCTTTATGCGGGAAAATTATAAGGGGTTAACTATAATTTGCATTTACGGATATGGCGAAAAAAGCAGCGTCTAAGGGCGGCGTGGCAATACGTCCCCTTGCGGATAGGGTGTTGGTTAAGCCGCTTAAAGCAGACGAGGCTAAATCTCCCTCGGGCATTATCCTTCCCGAGAGCGGCGAGGAGCGCAAAGACCGCGGCGTGGTCGTGGCGGTGGGAGAAGGCCGCCGTGGCGATGATGGTGAACTCATCCCGGTTGGCGTTTCCGTAGGGGAGACGGTTATTTTCCAGTGGGGAGAGAAGGTAGAGTACGACGGAGAAGAGTACTACCTGGTCTCCGAGAGCAACGTGCTTGCGGTGATAGAGAAATAGCGAAAAGGGGCACAAGGTTTCGAAATGCCACTTAAGTGCGCATCACGAAACCCCAAGGGCTCCCCGAATTATCCGTAACTTATTATTGCAACTATGGCGGTAAAGAAGGTACTTTTTGACAACGAGGTTCGCGAAAAGCTCAAAAAAGGCGTGGATACCGTTGCAAACGCGGTAAAGGTCACCATTGGCCCGCGCGGGCGCAACGTGGCGATTGACAAGAGCTTTGGCGGCCCCACCATTACCAATGACGGCGCCACCATTGCCAAGGAGATAACCTTGGAGGATAAGTTTGAGAATATGGGCGCTGAAGTGGTGCGGGAGGTCGCCAACAAAACGAATGACGCGGCGGGCGACGGCACCTCCACGGCGGTGGTGCTGACCCAGGCGATTGTGGCCGAAGGGTATCGGCGCACCGCGCTCGGCGCCAATCCTATGATGGTGCGCAAGGGTATTGAGGATGCGGCGCGCGATGTGGTGGAAGAGCTGAAGAAGACGGCGAAGCAGGTGAAGGGCAAAGAGGAAATCCGCCACGTTGCGAGCATTTCCGCTGAATCGGAAGAGGTGGGATCTATCATTGCCGACACGATTGAGAAGGTGGGTAAAGACGGCGTGGTAACAGTAGAGGAGTCGCAGACGCTGGGCATTGAATCGGAAGTGGTGGAAGGCATGGAGTTTGATAAGGGGTACATCTCCCCCTACATGGTCACCAATGCCGAGCGCATGGAGGCGGAGTACCAGGATCCGCTCATTCTCGTAACGGACAAGAAAATTAGCACGGTTAAGGAGATTCTCCCGTTGTTGGAGAAGTTGGCGGCGGCGGGCAAGAAGGACTTGGTTATCATCGCCGATGACGTGGAGGGAGAGGCGCTGGCCACCTTTGTCGTGAACAAATTGCGCGGCGCCTTTAACGTGCTTGCGGTGAAAGCGCCGGGCTATGGCGACCGCAAGAAGGAGATGCTCCACGACATTGCCATCGTGGTGGGTGCGCGTGTGGTCACCGACGAGGTGGGGCTCAAGCTGGAGAATGTGGAGCCCTCCATGCTGGGAACGGCCGGTAGGGTCACCGCCACCAAAGACAAGACTATTATCGTAGACGGCAAGGGGAAGAAGGCGGATATCCAGGCGCGCGTGGAACAGCTCAAGGCGCAGCTGGACCAAACGGATTCCAAGTACGACCGCGAGAAATTGAGCGAGCGCATCGCCAAACTCGCCGGCGGCGTGGCGGTTATCCGTGTGGGTGCGGCGACGGAGACCGAAATGAAGTACCTCAAGTTGAAAATTGAGGATGCAGTGAACGCGACGCGTGCCGCAATTGAGGAGGGCATTGTGCCCGGCGGCGGCGCAGCGCTCGCTAAGATCTCCAAAACGCTGTTGGAGGCGCGTGAAAAAAAGCGCGGCGGGGATGCCGAGTACGAGGCGGGTTACACCGCACTGCTCAAAGCGCTGAAGGCGCCCCTGCGCCAGATCGCCTTCAATGCGGGATTGGAGGATGATGCGGCGATTGTGGTTGCGCGCGTGGCGGACAGCAAGCCCGGCGAGGGATTTGACGCGGTGACCGGCGAGTATGTGGATATGCTCGCCAAGGGTATCATTGACCCCGTCAAGGTGGAGCGCATGGGCGTGCAGAACGCGGCGAGCGCGGCGGCCATTCTCCTCACCACTGAAGCGGCGGTCGCCGAAGTACCCGAGGAGAAGCAGCAATCCTCCGCGGCACCGGCTCCCGACATGGGCGGCATGGGTGGCATGTACTAATATCTATCGCGCGCCAGCACTGCGTCTCAACGCCTTGCACACTAAAAGCCGCGCGCCCCTCTTGGGGCGCGCGGCTTGTGCTCAGTGAACCCGCACGACATCACCCCCGTCTTCGTCATAGTCGGGGGTCGGGTATGGCGTGCATATCCGCACCAACGCCGCGAGCGCTTCCACCACCTCGGCGCGCGGCGCGACGAAAGAAGCCTTGCCGTTTCCGACATAAACGACGAAGGCATTGCGATCGTCGAAGTGCAGCTGCATCAGCACTTCGGCGACCGTGTGGAGAAACCACTGCTCTAGGGTGGTGTCCCCACGAAATCCTCCGCTGGAGAGGCGCTTAAAGCTGTGTGAGAAGCTGCCGCCCCTCACCGCTACCTCCATCCAGCGGACGTCCCACAATTTTTTATCGTGGAACAGTGCGGCGAGGAAGTCTCGCACCCGCTCCAAGTCCTCTCCGTTTGTGTGCGGGTCGGCATCATCCGCAAAAGAGATGACGCCGCAGATTTCCACCCCCCAAAAGGAGATGCTTCCAACGTAAACGCCACTTACGTCCTTTCCAGCGTCCATGCACTGTCTCCGGGTTTTTCTGATTCGTCCGTCGTACACCTAAGAATGAGATCTTATTTTTGTCAAGGATGCAGGTTCGTAATGGATTGCGCTGCATGGATATCCCCTGCGTGGCGCCCAAGCTCGTTTCGGGGTATACTGCGCAGTGCGGGCTCTCCTCGCGTGAGGCGCGCATCATTTAGCCACTTACGAGTTTTATATGCCTCTTCTCTACCTCGTGTACATAATTCTTGGCGCTCTGGTGGTGTTGGGGTTGTGGATGGTGGTTGCGTATAACCGCTTCATCATCCTCAAAAACCGCATTGAGGAAGCGTGGGCGGATATCGACGTGCAGCTCAAGCGGCGCTACGATCTCATCCCCAATCTGATCAACACCGTAAAGGGCTATGCCGCACACGAAGCGGGCACGCTGGAAAAGGTGACGGAAATGCGCGCGAAGGCGATGAATGCCAGCGGCCCTGCCGAGGCGGCGCAGGCGGAGAACATGTTGACGCAAGCGCTCAAGTCGCTGTTTGCCGTTGCGGAAAACTATCCCGACCTGAAAGCAAATGAAAATTTCCTTGAGCTGCAGCGCGAGCTTTCCGACACGGAAAACAAAATTCAGGCGGCGCGCCGCTTTTACAACACCAACGTGCGCGATTACAATACGGCGATACAAACATTCCCCTCTAATATGATGGCGGGATGGTTCGGCTTTCGTGAGCGGGAGTTCTTTGAGCTTGAGGACGAAGAAGCGCGCGAGCCGGTAGCGGTGAAGTTTTAGGCGCTCCGTTCCGCGTGGGTTTAGCCGCGCCACCGATTGCGGAAAAATATTGGACGCCGTGTTGCGGTACGGCCGCACTGCGCCGCGGGAGGTGCCCCAAAAAAGATGAAAAATGCGGGACACATACAAGGAATATCGCCACAGCCGCGCCACTGCTCGGCCACGCCACCTCGTGCCGCGTGAGGTGCGCCGCGCGCTGGTGCGGTTCCTGCGGGAGCGTCCAAGGTTGTTGGCCGCGGGAGGGGCGATTGTCGCCGCTTTCGTGGTGCTTTTTTTGGTGTGGGAGTGGGCCGCGTTTTCGCTTATTGCTGCAAAGGCGCTCCCCACCCCTTCTTCCGAGGAGGTACCTCCCGCGGAAGCGTTGCGCACCGGGTGGAGGATTATCTCAATATCCGGGGCGATCCTTTTCTCAGGAGCGTTTTTTTTCGGTGCGGCGGGGAAAGCGTGGTATGAGGCATTAATACTGCGTATCGTACTTGATTCTTTTTCCCAATCGCAACTTTTTGCCGTACCGGTGCGCACACGCTCGTTCAAGGAGTACGCGGTGCCGCTGTTGCGTTGGGCGTGGATCTACGCGCGAGAGACCACGCCATCCTTTTTTCGGAGCGGGCGTGAAAAGATGCGGCGCCCTCGTACTATCCTTGGGGGCGCGGCGTGGAATGCGGGAACGTACTTTGTGGTGCCGCTGCTGGTGACGGAGCGTCTTCCTCTGGAAGAGGCGCTACGCCGCTCTGCCGCGCTCTTTCAAAAACAGTGGCGCGGGGACGCGGATCCCGAACTTCTCTCTGTTACTCCATGGGGGGAGGCGCTGTTGATGGCTGTGGTAATCCTGGTAATCCCCCCGACGGTGATACTGCCGTTCGTGGCGGCGCAGGGAAGTGAGTATGCCGCAGGTACCGCGGCGGCACAGTGGCTGCTTTCTTTTCTGCTGCTGTTTTTGTTTTTTATGTGGTGGCTGTACCTCGCTTCCCTGCGCCATATTCTCAAAGCCCTCGCATTTTGCTACGCTAGGTACCACACGGTGCCGAGAGGTGTTTCCGAAAGGGCGCTGCGAGAGCTGTTTCCTCCCGCGGCCGCCGGAGAGGAGCGGTAAGCGACCGCATTATTTCCCCCTGCATACGCAAAGCCATGGCAACCCTGTATACGCACCAATCTATCAATGTACGGAAAACCTGGATGCTCATGGGGGTGTTTTTCGTGCTGGTGATTGCATTCGGCTGGGTGATAAGCTGGTACTACGGCAACCCACTGCTTTTGTGGATCGCGGCGGCGCTTGCGCTCATTATGAATGTCGCGAGCTACTGGTATTCCGACACGGTGGTGATCCGCATGACCGGCGCACAGCCTGCGGATCCGGAGCGGTACCGCGAACTGCATCGCATAGTAGAAAACCTCGCCATCACGGCGGGTCTTCCCAAGCCTAAGGTGTACGTAATAGATGACCCTGCCCCCAACGCTTTCGCGACGGGGCGCGATCCCGCGCATGCGGCCGTGGCGTTCACTACTGGCTTGCTCTCCCTTTTGGACCGCAGCGAGCTTGAGGGAGTGGCGGCGCACGAGCTCTCCCACATCGGCAACCGCGATATTTTGGTTTCCACGGTGGCGGTGGTGCTCGCGGGTTTTGTCGCGCTTCTTGCGGACTTTTTTATGCGCTCACTGTGGTTCGGGGTGGGAGGGCGCGAGCGGGATTCGCGCGCGGGCGTGCTCATTCTCATTGCGGCGATAGCCCTTTCCATCCTCGCGCCGCTGGCGGCTACGCTGATTCAACTGGCGGTATCGCGCAAGCGGGAGTTTCTCGCCGACGCTTCGGGTGCACTCTTGACGCGCTATCCCGAGGGGCTCGCACGCGCGTTGGAGAAAATCGCCGCCGCATCGCGGCCGATGCGGCGCGCCAACCACGCCACCGCGCACCTCTTTATTGCCGATCCGTTCGGGCGGCAGAAAGGCATCGCGGCGCGCCTGCAGCGCCTCTTCATGACCCATCCCCCCGTGGAGGAGCGTATCCACATTTTGCGCTCCATGGGCGCTGTACAGTAGCGCGCGCGCCGTGGCATGCTGGAGACGCATGGAAGAGGAGTGGCAGGTGCGCCGCACCGACATCTGGCGTGAGGGGAAATATGCCGATTTGTGGTCGGTGGTGCACGTGCTCTCCGGCGCCATTGCGGGTTTGTTCCCGCTGTTGGTGCCGCTTTCCTTTTGGCCCGCGCTCTTCACCGCGACCGCCTTTTTCATCGCATGGGAGCTGGTGGAACGCTACGGCGGCATTGCGGCGGAGTATTGGACGAACCAAGTCACCGATGTACTCTTTGGCATTGCGGGGTTTCTCGCCACGTACCCGCTGCTGGGGTGGGAAAATCGGGAAGCGCTATGGGCACTCTTTTTCTTTCTGTGGGTACTGGCGCTTTCTCTGAGCTGGTCCGGCTGGCGCGCCGCCGCACGTGCGCGTCTTTTGCACGAGGCGCTTTTGCGCGAGCGCGAGAAGCTCTCGCGCTCGCTGGCGCGTGCGCGGCACGGAGTGCGCGAGGGGAAAGCGCGGTTTAAGGAGGTGCGTGAAGAGCTCCAAGCACGGACGAAGCGGAAGCGCGTGCGCCGCCGCATGCGCACTGCCGCACACCGCCGCGCACTGGGCGCACCGGCCGCACATACCCTTGACTAATCAAAAATTTTCTGCACAGTGGTGCGGGGTCCCTGTGGGGAAAAGGAGAAAGCAGAATGGATTTCTCGCATGTCGCACTGTCCGGCGCCATTGCCGCGGGCGCCGTATGGCACTGGTGGCGGGTGCGCGGCTTGAAGCACACTCTGTGCCGTATGACGCGCGAGGCGCGCCATGATGCGCTTACCTCGCTCCTCAACCGGAGGGGGTTTGAAGAGGCGGCGCACCGCATTGTGGCGCACCATCTCCGCTCGGGAGAGCCGTGGACGGTCCTCATCATTGACCTTGACGGATTCAAGGGGGTCAACGACACCTTTGGCCACGAGGCGGGCGACCACGTGCTCCGCGAGGTGGCGCAGCGCATTATGCGCACGGTGCGCACTGCCGATGTGGTGGCGCGCCTCGGCGGGGATGAGTTTGCGCTCCTCCTTCCGGGCACAGAGGAAGCGGGTGCGCACATAACGGTCGCGCGCCTGAATGAGGCGCTGCGCGACCGGTTTTTTCTCCCCGGCGGCTACACGGTGCGCCTTGGCGCCAGCGTGGGGGTATGTGCCCGCCGCGGTGCGGGAGAAGGCGATCCTGCGCAAAAACTGGCAGAGGCGCTGCGGGTGGCCGACAAAGAAATGTACCGAAGAAAAAGGGGAGAAGGGTAACACGAAAAGCGCAACAAAAGGGGCCGTAGGGCCCCTTTTTATCGCGTTTGGTGCGCGTGTGCTTTTATTCCAAAAGGCGTGGCGTGCACCACACGCACCGCAGGTAAATGCGCGGCGCTGTCGGTGCGCAATCTGGCAAAGTGCGCGCTTTCTGTGGTATGCTGGGAGCGCCCGAGCGCCATCTGGAGGGGTGGCTGAGTGGTTGAAGGCGCCCGCTTGGAGAGCGGGTAAGGGTTAACGCCCTTCGCGGGTTCGAATCCCGCCCCCTCCGCCAAATTTCACTTTCAGCGATTTTGGAAGGTGTTGCCTCGGCGCTTCGCGCCTCGGCATTGTATTTTTCGGCGATTTTCCAAGGCATTTTCAAATCAAAGGCGAGCGTCCGCTCGGCAATGCGGAAGTTCGAACCAATCTTTTTGAGGAAATCTTTTTGTTCAAAAAGATTTCCATGCAAAGCGATATTTTCGGCTTGGTTGGCGGCTTTTATGAAATTTATCATAGGTTCGAACCGATTATAGCCCTTTCGCTCAAAAGCCCTTAATTTCTCGGAAACTTCAATCTTTTGGTTGAGGATTTCTTGTTTTTTGGCTGAGTATTCGTTTTGCGTAATCGCCCCGCTTAACTGCAAGTCAAGCAATTTATCCAGTTTTCTTTCAATTTCCACAAGCTCGCCCCTTAGCTTTTGAACGAAAGCGCTTTTGGCTTGGGCTTGCTTTTCTCTTTCTTTTTCAAGTTCGGCAATGCATTTTTCCGCCCAAGCCGAACACAAAGAAACTTTTTGTATCTTTTCCCTTATCTGCCCGCTGATTATTTCTTCCCTTGTGTACCTTTGCGAACAGCGGACTTTTCTTTTGGTGCAGCGCAGGTAGTTATGCCCTTCCTGCGTTTCGGTGGTAATGAAGCAGCCACACTCCCCACAGCGGAAAAGCCCGCGGTAAATGTATGGCTTTAGTTTCTTTGTCTTTGGTCGGCTCCGCTCGCCTAGAACTTTCTGCACTTTATCAAAAAGTTTCTTTGTGATAATCGGTTCATGCTTTCCTTCGTATATCTCGCCGTTATACCTTATCACCGCGTAATAAATCGGGTTTTTAAGCATATATTGATAGTTGGAAATGGAAAGCATTTTTCCTTTTTTGCCAACCAAGCCGGCTTTGTTGATAATCTTTCGGATTTCGGACAAGGGGTATTCGCCAGTAGCGTAAAGCTCAAACGCTTTTTTGATAAATCTCGCTTTTTCCTTATCAACAACAATGCGCTTATTCTCTTTATCGTTTTTGTATCCCAATGGCGCCCAAGCGGGCCATATTCCGTTCCTTAATTTCTGGCGAATGCCCCTCTTTATATTTTCCGAAAGATTATCAACATAATATTTTGATTGCCCAAAAGCTATGGACAGCATAAATTTCCCTTGCGGAGTGGGGTCAAACCAAAAAGTCGGGAATTTTAGCGCGGTGATTTTGCCTGTATCTATGAGATAGATAATCCGCCCGCCGTCTATTGAATTGCGGGCAAGCCTGTCTGGGTGCCACGCTAAAATTCCCTCGGCTTCGCCTTTCTCTATGCCCGCCAGCATTTCATTAAAGATTTCCCGCCCAGGCTCTTTGGCGGTTTTGCTTTCCACAAATTCACGCACTATATTTAGCTTTTCTTTTTTGGCGTATTCCCTTAATTCAAAAAGCTGGGCTTCTATTGATAGGATTTGCCTTTCCGGCTCGTCCGTGGATTTGCGGGCATAGAGAAAAAACTTTTTGGATTGTAAATTTATGCTGTCCATATTGGTCTTATTATTAAATTAATTTTTGGGCAATCAAAATTAAAATATCGCTTTGCAATTCCGCCTATGGCGGAAATCAAAAAGATTGGTCGCAAAACTTCGTTTTGCCTGTGCTTTGCACAGCGAACTTCCGCATTGCCGAGCGGACGCTCGCCTTTGATTTGAAAATGCCTTGGAAAATCGCCGAAAAATACAATGCCGAGGCGCGAAGCGCCGAGGCAACACCTGCCAAAATCGCTGAAAGTGAAATTTGGCGGTGCTTTCTGGACGAGGTTCGAACTTTCTTTGAACAAAATCAGCAAGCGGATTTTGAATGATCCCGCCCAGCGGCTCGCCCCGCAG
>WFWH01000036.1 GCA_015491245.1 Patescibacteria group bacterium
AAAGCTCTCCTGCCAGTGCGGTGGCAATGGCGGCCTTGGAGGGGTCGCCCCATGCCGCCACGTCGCGCGCGGCGGCCGCCGTATCGCTGTGCACCACCTTGCGCAAACCGTGGCGCTCAATAAATGCCCGGCATTGGCCCAGCGCGTGCACGTGGCTATGCACCTCACGCACCGTAGCAAGCCGCGCCTGTTTGGGGCCGAGGAGAAAGTGGTGTATCGGCTCGTAGTGCTCCCCCACAATGTGGGCGCGAGAGTGCGGCAGGAGGTGATGGATATCCGCCACACGCCCCGCAATGGAATTTTCTATGGGAATAAAAGCGTACCGCGCCCTTTTGCGCGCCAATGCGTCAAACACCTCTTCAAAAGTGGCACAGGGGAGCGGGCGCGCCTCCGGCAGGTAGCGCCGCAGCGCCACCTCGGAATTGGCGCCGGGCGCTCCTTGGAACGCCACGCGCACGTGCCGCTTCATCCGTTTCATGAATGCATGTTATACCACATTGCCCGCGCGCGAAGAAATGCGGGGGGCGTTGCCTGCGAGAGCGGCGGGCTTTACCTACTATCAAAAAGCGCGCAGCCGCACGCCGCTCCCGTGGCGCAATACGCAAAAACATAAAAATACATTGTGCGGCTGTGTCAAGGTTCTCCTTGCACAGAGAAATAAAATGTGTTGTTTTGGTGCCGCTATTGCATAAAAAGGCGCGTATTCTATACTTCTTTTCAGGCACCATCACTCGGGCCGCAGCGGCCCTTTACCAACCTAGCCCATTAATCACAATCTTATGAACAAGCAAGCACTTGCAGACAAGGTCCATGAGGTCCTCGGCTGCACCAAGGCGGATGCGGAGCGCGCGGTGGAAACCATCGTTTCCTCCATTACCGACGCGCTCAAGAGCGGCGAGGAGGTCTCCATTGCAGGCCTCGGCATTTTCTCCGCAAAAATGCGCCCCGCGCGCACGGGCCGCAATCCGCGCACGGGCGAAACCATTCAGGTTCCCGCCATGCGCGTTCCCAAATTCCGCCCTGCGAAAGCATTGAAAGAAGCGGTGCGGTAGTACCGCAAAGAAAAGCGTTTTTCTTCACGCAAAAGCCCCGCGCCATAGCGGGGCTTTTGCGTGTGCCTGCCGCCACAGCCGCGGTAGGCCTGCGGCCGCGGCAGTGCCTCCTAGTACTGCGTGCGCTGCGCCTGGTGGCACGCTTTGCACTTCAACTGATCCATACGGGAAGGATCGGGATTGAAGGGGAGTTCGCTGATGGTGGTGCCGCAGGAAGCGCACTGCCACTCGCCCTGCACCATGTGGCGCTGCGGGCGGTCACTATTGCCGCGGCGTTGCCGAAAGCAGTCGCGGCACATGAGGTCGCCCAAGCGATCCTCCCGCGGCGCAAACGGCAACTGGGTGATGGCGGCGCCACACTGCGCGCACGTCCAATTGCCTTGGTGCATGGGGCGGCTCCCCGAACCGTTCTGTTGATCGTATGCCATTGATGTGATTCGCTACTTTATTCTTCGACCTCAAATCTTTTGAGGCGGGCATACGGACACGGTTGCGCCAAGGAGGAACCGCGGCAGTGATGCCGCACTCGAAACGACTTGATGGAGGCACTATAGCCCGAACGCACTGCGGTGTCAAAGCGCGCCCGCAGCGCCACAGCGCTAAAACGTGTTCTTCCACATCATGGACTCCACGGGGAGGTGGTTTTGGTACGCGTACTTGGAGTCCCCCTTCTTGTGGTAGGGGCGCAGCACCTTCCCCTCCACGCGGTAGTACACGATTTGCCCGATGGGCATGCCGGCGTACACCCGCACCGGCTTGCTCACCGAAAGCTCCAGTGTCCAGTGGCCGCAAAACCCCACATCACCGATGCCTGCGGTGGCGTGAATATCAATGCCGAGGCGCCCCACGCTGGACTTGCCGTCTAAAATGGGCAAGTGGCGATGGCTCTCCGTGTACTCCACCGTGGAACCGAGATACAGCTCTCCTGGGCGCAGCACCAACCCCTCCGGAGGAATGGTGAAGCGCCGCACGCGGTTGTGCCTGCGTGCGTCCAATATTTCCGCCTCGTATATAGCCACATGGGGGCTGAGGTGCACATCGTACGAATTGCTGCCTAAGTGCGCGCGGTCAAATGGCTCAATAACAATGTCGCCTTTTTCCCGCGCAGCGAGTATGGCGGAGTCGGAGAGAATCATAACGCTACACTATCATGGGAGCGGGAATGGATTCCTGCGGGTGGTAGGAGAGGAGGCGCACGTCGTCCATGGTAAATGCGTCAATGTCTTTCACCGCGGGATTGACCCACAGCGAGGGCAGAGGACCGGGCGTGCGCGCCAGCTGGCGCCGCACCGCGTCAAAGTGTGCGTGATAGATATGGGCGTCGTTTAAGGTGAGCACCAGCTCGCGCGGCGTGAGGGAGGTAACCTGCGCCACCAGCGAGAGCAGCAGCGCGTAGCTCGCGATATTGAACGGCACGCCGAGAAACATGTCGCAGGAGCGCTGATTCATGTGGAGCGAAAGCGTGCCGTCCGCCACGTAAAACTGAAAATCGCGATGGCAGGGCGGGAGCGCCATCTGGGAGAGCTCTCCCGGGTTCCACGCCGTCACCACCAAACGCCGGTCGTGGGGATCGCTTCGGATGCGCTCAATAACTGTACGCAATTGGTCCACCTCTTTGCCGTCGGGACCGCGCCAGTGGCGCCACTGTACGCCGTATATGCGCCCCAAATCGCCGGGAAAGCGCGCCTTGTCTTTCCAGTAGGGCGCGTGGGCATTTGCGGTCCAGATGGTTTTCTTTTCTGGATCGCGCGTGCCGTGCAGAATTTCACACAGGCGGCGCTCGTCGCCGCTTCCCTCAATAAACCACAGGAGCTCGGCGAGCACGGATTTGAACGCGAGCTTCTTGGTGGTAACGGCGGGAAATCCCTCAGAGAGATCAAAGCGCATCTGGAGCGCAAAGCGCGAGCGGGTCATGCCGTTGCGCCCCTCGCGGTCCACACCCCGCTCCATGATGTCGCGCAGTGCCTCCAGATACTGCCGCATGTAGGTATACTACCGCGCCCGCACCTGCGTGAGAATACCCGCCGCGCCGCGGCGGCACGCCGCACCCCTCCAGTCAATCGCGGTGCCGCGCGGCGCACCACAAAAGCGCGCATCCGAGCGGTGCGGGGCGTGTGGTACGATGGCGGTGCCTATGCGGCAGGAAATCATCATCATTGCGGCATTGGGGGCGCGCACGCGTGCGCTGGGAAAGGAGGGGCGGCTCCTGTGGCACATTCCCGAGGACCTGACGCGCTTCCGCCGCCTCACGCAAGGGCACCCGGTTATCATGGGGTCCCGCACCTGGGATTCTCTTCCCGCATCCGTGCGCCCTCTGCCCCACCGCACCAACATCGTGCTCACCCGTGACCCGCGCGCATTCCGAAAGAGAAACGCGCACATCCCGCAGCGCACGCGGGAAAAAGTGGGCGGGGAAGATGTGGTCCTCGCCCGCTCGGTGGAGGAAGCGCTGGCGCGGGCACATGACGCGCCGGGCGGTGCGCACACATACATCATCGGCGGAGGAGAGGTGTACGCCCGGTTTCTCCCCCGCGCCCATCGCCTGGAGCTCACGCTGGTGGAAGAGCCGGAAGAAGGTGCCGATGCCGACGTGTTCTTCCCTCCCTACGCGCACCTCTTCCCGCGTGTAACGCGAAAAGAGGTGCGCACCGAGGGTGCGCTGCGCTACACTTTTCTCACCCTCGTGCGCGACGCGCGGTGAAGCGCCGGCCGTGGGCGCGGCCGCACGCGCCACCGCGCCAAAGCGGCGCCATCTTCACTGCGCGCCAAACAAAACCAAAGAGTCGGGACCCGCGCAGGGGATTTCTTCCTGCACTTTTTCCGTATAGCGGATATCCGCCCCCAAGAGGCGGTATGCCTCTTGCAAGGCGCGGTACTCGTCGGTTTGAGTAAGAGATTCCTCTTGAGTGCGGGAAACGCGCACCCATGCCGCATAGGCGTCTTCAAAATGTGCCACGCGGTCGTTGCGCACGGGGTCCCACCGGGAAAAGAGCGGCGACAGCGCGGGGTTTTGGCGCACCACCCATGCGCGGAGCGTGCTCTCCGGCGCATTCAGCACCACGGTTACCGCGAGGCGCCGCAATCGCTCCACCGAGGGTTGTGCGCCCCACTGAGACAGCTTCTCTTTCGCATCTCTGCGCAGATGCTCCCGCAGCGCTTCGGCACTCATGGGCTCCAAAAGAGCGGCCACGTGCCCCGCAACCTCATCCATCAACTCCCGACTGCGGCGAAATGATGCGTATTGCTTTGGATAGTCCGCCGCAAACTGGTCTTCGGGAAACAAACGGTAGTAGTAGACGCCGCGCGCGTCCACCACCCCCTCTACCATGTAAACCGGCATTCCCCGGAAGCTCATGTCGCCCGACAGTCCTCCGATATCGGTAAGGCTGGGAGGAGCAGGAGGCACCTCTTCCGTGCCATGCCACTCAGAAGCGGAAGCATCAACGTACCTCACGGCTTTCAGGGGATGTGTGTGAAAAAGACAGAGCCGCGCGGAACCGCTGAGTTCGTTTTTGTCATCCAACGTACCCAAAAAAGCGGCCGCCGATTCGCTTACCTTTGAGAGTGGCACACGTACCCACCTCGCCTCCCCTTTCTTGGCGAATACCCACTGCCCCTTATCGCCCGCCGCCACGTATGCCGCCGCTTCCTCAATATCCGCGGTGCGCGCGCGCTCTTGCAAAAAGGCAATGCCCTCGGAAAAGGAGGCGCCGGGATGCAGCGGCGCCTCTTCGCGCCTTGGTGTTTCTCCGGGCGCGCTTACCGTCAGTAATGCCGCGAGCGACAAACGGCGCGCCCAGCGCCCGAGTGAACCTGCCTCCTTTTCGCCGCCGAGGGAAGCAAGTGTGTTCCGGTACTGCTCATAATAGGGTGATGAGCGGTCCGGTTTTTTGTAAAAGGATTCCATACAGTTTTACTCTAGCGCATTTTTCGAAAAATACTCGGCACCCACCTGCATTGCGGTGCAGCAGCGGTTATAAAAAACGCTACGGCTTTTCCCGTTTGAAATAGTTTCGCGCACCGAGGCGCCGGGGAAAATTATGGGCACCCTTTTCCGGCGCCGCCGCATAGCCCAACTCTTGCATGAGGCGCGTGGGGGCGTTGCGCAGGTGCTTCGGAACGGGGAGTGAGCCGAAGGCGCGCACATCCTTTTCCGCAGCGCGGTAGGCGCGGTACGCACTACGGTCTTTTTGCGCGCGCGCAAGGTACGCGGCACCATGCGCAAGGTTGATGGCGCACTCCGGATACCCGATAGTTTCGCAGGCACGCAGCACGGCATTGGCAACCACGAGCGCGGTGGGTTGTGCGAGCCCCACATCTTCAGAAGCAAAGATGACCATGCGGCGGGCGATAAAGCGCGGATCTTCCCCCGCCGCCACCATGCGGGCGAGGTAGTAGAGCGCGGCATCGGCGTCACCGGCGCGCATCGTTTTTATGAATGCGGAGATGGTGTCGTAGTGCTCATCGCCGGCGCGATCGTAGCGCAAGGGCGCCTCATCGGCCAACGCGGCGCGCACCGCTTTCTCGGTAATGTGCGCGCCCTCGGCCGCGGCGGCCGCCGCTTCGGCGAGTGCAAAGGCGCGCCGCGCGTCTCCCTGTGCGGCGCGCGCAATGAGGCGCGCTGCAGAGGCGCGGTAGCGCCACGGCGTGCGCGCAAGCAACGCGATAAGCTCCTCCTCACTCAAAGGGTGCAACAGAAAGACGCGGCAGCGCGAAAGGAGGGCGCCGATAACACTGAAACTCGGGTTTTCCGTGGTGGCACCCACGAGGGTAAGCGTACCCTCCTCTACGGCGGGCAAAAGCGCGTCTTGCTGGGCTTTGTTAAAGCGGTGAATCTCATCCAAAAACAGCACCGGTGCAGCATCTTGTCGCGCGCCCTCTTTGAGGATGCGCGCCACATCGGCTTTGCTTGCGGAAACCGCGGAGAGCTCGTAAAAGGGCGCGTGAAGCGCGCGCGCATAGAGGCGCGCGAGCGTCGTCTTGCCGCAGCCCGGCGGCCCCCAGAGAATGAAGGAAAAGCGCGCACCCTCTTCCATGGCGCGGCGCAAGGGCTTTCCCTTCCCCACCAAATGCTCCTGCCCCACCACCTCGTCCAGGGTGCGCGGGCGCAACGCAACTGCAAGCGGCGTACCCATGCAGGTACGATACCATACCGCGGGCGCGGCATGCGCCGCAGTGCGCGGGAGGCGAATGCGGCACATGCTAAATTAATCGGTTTCTGTGTTCGTTTCCGTGCGGGGAAGCGCGGACTGCCTTTCCACCCCCGCACACGGCGGCTCCTTATCTATCTCACCTATACCCACAAAACGAATGGCGACTCCCGCGTTCGCATACGCTTCTCTCAATTCGGGGTACACGGCACGCTCGCGCAGAGAAGCAGGGTCCGCAGGGCCCGCGGCAAGCGAAGCGGCGAGCCAATCGCGCTGTATCTTGTTCACCCCCTCTGTAATGGATTGCCGCGCGCGCTGCAGCCGCACGAGCTCTTCTGCCAAAGCAGAAAAATTCGTGTGGCGTGCGGCCAGTTCTTTTTCCAACTTCGGGTGGCGCCCCGACAGCAGCGCACGTATGAGTTCCCCATACACATCCTCCACGCGGCGCGGAACAGGGTGCCCCGGGTGCCCACCTTCCTCTTCCATGAGCGCGCGCAAATGCGCAACCTCCTCTTTGGAATACGTGCGCAGAACCGCCCGCACGTTCTTGCGCCAGCGCGCAAGCGCATCCCCTAATTCCTTGAGTTGCACATAGGCATCGGGATAGTCCCGCTTCAAGCCCTCTGCGGTGTACGCGCGGTAGTAAAACACGCCGGCGGGATCCACCACGCCGCCTTCATACGCGATGCGATACCCCGTCTCCGCTTCCAGTGGCGCAAGAAACGACCGTTGGAGCGCGGGTGTGCCGGCCGCGAGGAATAAATCGTACCAGCTCGGAGGCATGGAAACGTGCGTTGCGCCCGCGCGCGCCGCGCGGGCATCTGCCGGCGATACATAGCCCTTCTCAACCAGTGCGTCCAAAGGATGCGTGTGAAAGTAGCACACGCGCGCCCGCGGCGCGCGCGGTGTTTCCCTTGCCCACTGAACGTCTCTCGTTTCTCCACTCTGTAACACGGCGGCAATCTCCTCGCGCGCAGCTTGGCGATCGGTGGTGATGGAGTCGCGCGCGCCGCGCTGAAACGACACCCACTGCCCTTCCGTTTCCCCCTCGCGCACTACGTAAAAAACAGCATACTCCCGTTCTTCATAGAGAGCGCGCAGGTTCAACTCTTCTACGCCGCGCGCAAAAGAAACGTCTCCCAGCTCCACAGGCGTGCGCGGCGTATGCTCCCCTTCTCCCTTTCCCGCCTCTTGGGAGGGCGCGGCGGCAAAAAACGCCGCGGCAAAGAGCGTGGCTGCATGGCGCGGCGTGCGCCGCTGTTCCACGGCGGTGTCTTTGCGTATGTCGCCGGCGCCGCGCTCCTCTGCCGCACGGAATGTGAAATGCCCTTCGTGCTCCATAGTCACCGCCACTATACCATCGGTCGGCCTTTTGCGGGCAGTGTGCGCTCTCTTGCGTGCGGCAGGCAGCCGCGTATAAATGGGCGTTTCCACCGCCGCCGCGCGCAGGCCGGCACTCCCAACCGGAAACAGCAGTGTGTGCACCACCCCGACACGCCGCTCCTCACCCAGTGCCACCTCAAAAACAAGAACCCGGTGCATCTGGCGGCGGCAGGAGAAATTTGCACAAGTAAAAAATTTTTAGAGAAAGCGTGTGAAAAACTTTTTCAAGCGAAAATGATTCTTGCGGGCTTTCCACCTTTTGCCGGAACCAGGAACAAACCACATCACGCTCCCCTGCGTGTTGCGCAACCGGGACAGGCGGGCGAAGTGCTTGGAAGTAATACCGGTGCGGGTGGGGGGAATCGAACCCCCGTCTCGACCTTGGAAGGGTCGCATTCTGCCACTAAACTACACCCGCAGCACAGGGCACATCCTAGCAAAAAACCACCCTCCGAGAAAGGCGCGTACGAAATACCCAAGGCGCATGGGCGCTTTCTTTGAAAAGGGCAAAGCACACGGCCCATGCCGCGATGCTACCGGCGCAGCTTACGCGGTGCCGGATTCTTTCTTGAGATACACCGTGCGGGTGGGATAGGCAAAGCCGATCCCCTCGCGCGCGAGTGCTCGGAAGAGCGCGAGGTTTATCTCCTGCTGGATGTCCATGTAGCGCGTGTAGTCGCCCGAGCACACGTAGTACACCACCTCAAAATCAAGCGACGAGTCGCCAAACGCTTTGAAGTGCGCGCGGTCAAACCGCGCCCCCTCTATGCCCTCAATGATGCGCCGCACCTCTTGCGCCACCCACGCCACCTTCTCGGGCGGCGTTTCATACAAAATACCGAACGAGAAAACCACGCGCCGCTCTTTCATGTCGGCATAGTTGCGCACGTCCGCGCTCGTCATTTTTTGGTTGGAGAGTACTACCTGCTCTCCTGAGAGCGCGCGCAGGCGCGTGGACTTTACGCCTATGTGCTCCACGGTGCCCAGCACCTCGCCCACCGCGATAAAGTCGCCCACTTTGTAGGGCTTATCAAAATAGATGGAGAACGAGCTGAAGAGATCCGAGAGTATGCCCTGCACCGCAAAGGCAACCGCAATGCCGCCGATGCCCACGCCGGCAAGCAGCCCCGTCACGTCCACGCCGAGGTTGGAGAGCAGGATGATAATGCCCAACCCCCACAGCGCCCCCTTGGCAAGGTTGGCGAGCACCCGCAGGGCGGACTGCGTGGTGGCGTCGGCGCGCGCGGCGAATTTTTTGAAAATGACGTCTTGGATGAAAATGCCCAGCGCAATCACTGACTGGTACACCACCCAAATAATGAGGATGGCGTTGACGAGCTTAAGCGCAAACCCCTCAAAGGAGAGCTGCTGAAGCGCAACCCAAAACGCCAAAAACGTATAGAAAGGCGGATTAAAGCTCCGCACCATTTTAATGAACGTGTCGTCCAAATCGGTCTTGGTTTTTTGGGCGAGGCGGTTCAACTGCGCGAGCACCACCACCTGCACGAGCTTGAGCGCGGCGAGCGCGAGAAAAAACACCACAAGGGCAAACGCATACTCGCCCGCCGTATTGCCCCAAAGGCGCAGGGAAGGGTCTATGCCCAAGGCGCGCAGGGACCCTTCCGCAGCGCGGGCAATGCCGGTGATAAAGTCAGTCATAGTCAAAAAGGGCGCAGTGCCGATGTTTCCCACTATAGGGCGCAGTGGGTAGTTTGTAAATGGGGCAATATCTCCATGGACCCACATGTCATATGGCGCATCAAATACTATGTGCCCGCAGCGCGCGCTATCCCTTTTCCTGCGCAAAGCGCCGCGCGGCGTCCGCAAAGCGCACAAACAGCACACTATGGCGCTGTGGCAAGCGCTCTCCCACCTCGGGGTGCCACTGCACCCCTACGAGCCAGTGCCGCGCCATATCCTCGGATTCCACCGCCTCCACCACGCCGTCTTCGGCGCGCGCGGCAATGCGGAGCCCCTTCCCCACTTTCTTCACCGCTTGGTGGTGCAAGCTGTTCACAGAAATGGTGTCTTTCCCGAAAAAAGAGTGGAGGGCGGTTCCTTGTACGAGGTGCACCTCGTGCGCCACGCGCGCGAGGTCGTCTTTGGTCACTTTTGCAATGCTTATTTCCTCATTGGGAAAGTGCGCCACCTCGGTAGGAAGCTCGGTCGGCTGGTCTTGGTAGATGGTGCCGCCGCGCGCCACGTTGAGAATCTGCACGCCGCGGCAAATGCCCAGGAGCGGCATGCGCCGCGCATCCGCAAGGCGCACCACAGCAATTTCAAACGCATCGCGTTCTTCCGAGATAGAGTGGACGCGCGGGTGGAGCGGCTCTTCCGGCGCGAAAAAGCGCGGATGGATATCATGCCCTCCCTGCAGCAGCACGCCGTCGGCGAGGTCAAAATAAGCGGCGAGGCGTGCGTGCGGCACCCCGATGGGTACCCCGAGGGGCAATGCGCCCGCTGCATTCAGCGCCGCCACAAATGGGCCGTTGAGGCGAAAGAAATCAATGGGTGTCTCCCGCGCATCCACCCGCAGGAGGGGAATCAGTATTTTAGGTGCGTGCGCTGTGGGCATAGACAATGCATTGGCTGCAACAACAAAACAGAGGATGATTGCGCGCTTTTAATTATACGCAAAGCCAATGCGTCTGGCGCGCCCGTTTTCAACGGGCGCCGCGCAGCGTGTCACACCCCACGCAAATGAATGCCCGATACATTTATACGATACGCCGGAACCTCACTTCGCTGGCATAGCGATGAATCCCGGCAGACACGTTCCCCAATTAATGGTACCCTAACTCATGACGGGCGTCGGCGGCGCGGCATACCCTAAGGTGAGGAGGCATAATACACTAAAAATGGCACGTATTTTTACATAAGGTAATAATCTGCACTATGCATGCACTAAAAAGTTGGAACGATACTATTGCACCATCACGGTTTGCCCGCGACCGCAGCGCACACGCAATCGTCGCGCTCGCACGGGACGTGTCACTCCTATGGGAGCGATACATTCGCGTTCCCGTAAATGCTGCGCAGGTACTGCAGGAATTGCATGCCCCAAGAGAAAGCCGCTCCCGCCTCGCATTCCATTACGACGCTCCACCTGCCGGCGAGCTGAAAAAACTAGAAACGGCTTTTGAGGAACTGAACGAGCATTTTTTCGTAGAAACAGACAGAGAGAACAATTGGTTTGATTTCGCAGAAGAGGATGTGCGAAGGGCTTACTACCGGTTGATTGCCTTTAAGCTAAAAATGTTGGCGGATCCCGAAGCGTATCTGCGCGACCCAATAGACCGTGCGATACTGCGGGATAATTTTTGCCGCACCACCCCCGCATACCAACTGGCAAAAAAACGGCTCACGGAATCAATGGAGCACCCGCACGTACAAGAGGCGGCTGCGCGTTATACCGCCGATACCATGGTCAACGACCAGGCAATGCAGTTACTGAAGACGCTCGTGGAAGAAGAATTCATCCCAAAGATTCTCAATCTCTTTTCTCACATCCCTCCGAAAATATATGAGGAGTTCAAGAAAAATTTCCTGGTGCACATTGAGTTTACTGAGGAACCGGGCGCGCTCTTGCGATGCATTACGCTTCCTGAAGAAAACAAAATTATTATCCAGCTGAAAAAAGATAAGCCCCTGCCGCGCGCACTCATCCGGCTCGCCGCCGCACATGAGTTGGGTCATGCCGCCAGTAGTGTCCTGTTTGACCGAGTATTAAAGGGAACATACGTAAGCGCGCTGTGGACCTTTGCGGGCATATCCTCTCCGAACCCTTTTGATCCCAAAGAGGAAGCATTTGCGGATATCCTCGCAGAGGTGCTATCCGACGAAGAAGATGCCCTCCTGTACTGGCACAGAAAAAATATATGGCTGCCCGCGCGCGCGGTTGCCGATTATCACTACCATGTAAAGCAGGAGAGCATTGGGAAGATCATGGCGCTTTTTAAGGAGGTCGGCCTTGAATTCGCCGCCGCAGATGAGGCGCTTTCTGTTGCAACGCAATACACCTCATTAAAAGCGCAGTATTTCTTTGGCCACTTTGAAGCGGAAAAATTAAAGAGCGCGTTTGGGTTAAAAACTGAAGAACTTATTTCCATTCTCCTCATGGCAGGCAATGCTTCCTATCAAACGATTTCCGAATGGCTGTCATTCCGGCTGCTGCGAAAAAGGCTCACTGCCTAGCGGCAGTGAGCCTTTATGGGTGAGCTTACCCTACCTCACCCAAGTAAAAGCGTGCGTCAGAGGCGCCATGGATGCGAAAGGTGCTCTTTCGCTCGTTGTAGACCCATAGCACCGGGACAGGTTCGCGAGCATGGAGAGCAATATACACCCTCCAGATGCCATACCACCCGTCCCTGATAAAGGGAGGGATGAATCGCTGCGCGAACACCGCCCCCTCTTGCGCGATGAGTTCTGCAGCCCTCCTCAGGACCCTTGATCGAGTGGAGGATCCTGAGAATTTCCCGCGCGCGAACACCTCCACGCTGCGGGAACACATGCCTTGGACCGGCTTTATACACAGCCCCGCCCTCTCTTTCTCCAAGAGCGCGGCGAGGGATTCCACCTCCCTCACTACCCATCCGCCGGTGAAAGGCATCCACCTTTCGCGGTCGGAAGGCTGGCTTACCGGATTCCACCCTTGCCGCACTGCAGCGGCATACTGGTGCGGTGTGGCACCGGATAGCCACGCGAGACTGGTTGCATATTCCCCTCTCGCCTTGAAAAAGGAAGCGCGGCAGCCAATGCGACGCGCGGCAGCGACATAGAACTGCTCCTCTGCAGGAGTCTCAATAACCCTCAAGAGAGTCTGGATGTATCCCTCCCTACACAGGGTACGCAGGGCGGAAAGGAATTCCCCCTCAATCTCGAGTACGGAAAGGACATACACGATCGACGCCTGCGACTCTACCTCGTAGACTCCTCCATTCCCCACATCCAGACGAAGGAGCGGAGGGAGAGGCTGCGCCATCCTTCTTTTTGCATCTTGCAACTTACAAATGAAATCCTCCACTAAAGCAACCGCGGCAGCGTCTACCTTGACGGATCGCTCGATCTTTACTAGCTTCACTCACTCTCTCCCTAAGGAACGTCAAAGATACCCAAGAGATGATGATAGGTACACACATTTCATATGTCAATAAAATCCTCTAAGCATTACCGTTACTATGCAAAAAAGAAGGGATAGCGTATTGGCTATCCCTTTTTCAATTACTTCTTGTCCCGGCGCATAAGTTTGTTCAGCGCCGTGAGATAGGCCCGCGCCGCGGCCACGAGGGTATCGGTGTCGGCCGCCTGGCCGTGCACGGTGCGGCCGTTCTCCTCGAGCCGTACCGAGACCACCGCCTGCGCGTCGGTGCCCTCGGTGACGGCATGGATCTGGAAGAGCGGCAGCGCGGCCTCGTGCGGTACGATCGCCCGGATGGCTTTGAAAGTAGCGTCCACCGGCCCGTCGCCGGTGGCCTCCGCCTCCCGGCACGCGCCATCCACCTCCAGCACCATGCGCGCCCGCGACCGGATACCGGTGCCGCATGCGACCCGCAGTTCGGCGAGCCGGACGCGCTGGTCCGCGGCCTGGATCTCGTCGTCGACGAGGGCCACGATGTCCTCGTCGTAGACCTCCTTCTTGCGGTCGGCGAGCTCCTTGAAGCGGACGAAGGCCTCGTTGAGGGCGTTGCCGCCGAGCTGGTAGCCGAGCTCCTCGAGCTTCTTCCTGAAGGCGTGCCGGCCGGAATGCTTGCCCAGCACGAGGCTGGACTTGACGAGGCCCACGTCTTCCGGCCGCATGATCTCGTAGGTCTGGGCGTCCTTCAGCACGCCGTCCTGGTGGATGCCGCTCTCGTGGGCGAAGGCGTTGGCGCCGACGATGGCCTTGTTGGGCTGCACCGGAAAGCCGGTGATCGCGCTCACCAGCCGCGAGGCACGCATGATCTCGGTGGTGCGGATGCCCGTCGTGAAGGGCAGCAGGTCGGCGCGCGTGCGGAGTGCCATCACGATCTCCTCGAGCGCAGCGTTGCCGGCACGCTCGCCGATACCGTTGATGGTGCACTCCACCTGCCGCGCCCCGGCTTCGATTGCCCGCAACGAATTGGCTACCGCGAGACCGAGATCGTTGTGGCAGTGGACTGATAGCACCGCCTGGTCGATGTTCGGAACATGATCGCGGATGTAGCGGATGAGATCGGCGAACTCCTCCGGGTAGGCATAGCCCACCGTGTCCGGGATGTTGACGGTGGTGGCACCGGCCGCGATGGCGATCTCGATGCAGCGGCAGAGGAAGTCGCGTTCGCTGCGCGACGCGTCCTCGGCGCTCCACTCCACATCGTCGGTCCACCGTCGCGCCCGGGTGACGCTGTCGCGCACCCGCTCCAGCACCTCTTCCGGTTCCATCTGGAGTTTGACCCGCATATGCAGCGGGCTCGTCGCGATGAAGGTGTGGACCCGCGTGCGCTCCGCCGGCTCCAGCGCCTCGCCGGCGCGGTCGATATCGGCCGCCGACGCCCGCGCGAGAGCGCAGACGACGCTGCTTCGCACCCGTTTCGCGATTTCCCGGACGGCCTGGAAATCCCCCTCCGAGGCAATGGGGAAGCCCGCCTCGATGACATCCACTCCCATCTTCTCCAGCGCCTCGGCGACCCGGATCTTCTCGTGGATGGTCATGGACGCACCCGGGGACTGCTCCCCGTCGCGCAAGGTGGTGTCGAAGATGATGATAGGTGTGGTTGCGGTGCTCATGCCGCTCCTCCTCGCTTTATTCCCGCTCCGCACCATGCGGAGCGGGAAGAAAGAGGCACACCTCTCTCTTCTCGCTCCACGTGGCGCGAGAACAGGCAGAAAGTACGCGTTGTCAAAGAGCGGGAACCAAAAACCCGCCCCCTCCGAGATGGTGGAGGGGGCGGGGTTTTTGCAACATCCTTTTTCGCCTTGTGCTATGCGGCACAAGCACCCCGCCCCTTCATAAGAAGGAGAGCCAACAGAGATCCGCTGGCGGTGGTGCCTCGCATAGCATGCGCATAGTAACACCAGTGCTCTGCCACAGTCAAGCGATGTAATGGCGCTCGGCGGCAAGGAATGCCCATACTTGGTTATGGTGGCATCCCACACCTTGTTATGGTGAAGTATTTTACACGCAAACCCTTGCGTGCCATGCGTGCCATTTTGATTTCAGCGCTTATTGCGTTTCTAGCATCGCATGCTACAGTGGATTGCGTCTCCTGATAATATCCTCACCATCATGGCCCCACGTACCACTATCTCCTCTGCGCCCTACACCCCCTCGCGCCGCATACTCGCGCGCTACGCGCGCGTGCTGGTGCGCTTTGCGCTCGGCAAGGGGCGCGGCGTGCGGCGCGGTGAGGTAGTGTACCTCTCGGGCGGCGAGGAAACCAAGCCACTTTTCCTGGAAGTGCGCAATGAAATCCTGCGCGCCGGCGCGCACGTCATCACCAACTACACGCCCGCGCCATGGCGGCACCACCGCCCTGGCCGCGATTTTTATGAGCTCGCCGCGCCGCACCACCTCACATGGTTCCCCGCGCGCTACCTGCGCGGCCTCGTGGACGAAATGGACCACTCCATTGCGCTCTTGGGCGACCATGACCCGCGCGAGCTGGAAGGTGTGCATCCGAAAAAAATTATGCGCCGCCAGCAGGCGTTGCACCCCTTTATGGAGTGGCGGCGCCAAAAAGAAATAGCGGGCAAGTTCAGCTGGACACTCGCGCTCTACGGCACCGAGGGGCACGCGCGCGAAGCGGGTATGGACCTTCCCGCGTACTGGCGCCAAATTGTGCGCGCCTGCTACCTTGACCATGACGATCCGGTAGTCGCGTGGCGGCGGGTAACGCGCACCCTGGAAAAAACCCGCGCGGCACTCAACCGCCTGGCACCCCTCGTGCGGCACTACCACGTAGAGGGGCCAGATGCAGACCTCATCATCCCTCAAGGGGAAGCGCGGCAGTGGCTGGGTGGCAGTGGCGCCAATATCCCCTCGTTTGAGCTGTTCACCTCACCCGATTGGCGCGGAGTGGAGGGGTGGATACGCTTCAACCAACCTCTCTACCACTACGGCGCGCTCATTGAAGGCATCGCGCTCACCTTTCGCAACGGGCGCGTTGTCCATGCGTGCGCCCGAAAAAACGAGCACCTGCTGAAAGAAATGCTGCGGAGCAAAAATGCCGATAAGGTGGGTGAGTTTTCCCTGACTGACAGGCGCCTCTCGCGCATTACCCGCTTTATGGCCAATACGCTCTACGACGAAAACATGGGCGGTCCGCATGGCAACACCCACATCGCACTCGGCAGCGCCTACCGCGACGCATACACCGGCAAGGATGCCACACGCCTGAAGGAGCAGGATTGGGAGCGGCTGGGCTTTAACACCTCGCCCGTCCACACCGACATCATCTCCACCGCACCGCGTCGCGTCACCGCACACCTCCACGACGGCGCCACGCGCGTCATCTATGACAAGGGCATGTTTGCGCTCTGATAATCTGAAAAGCGCGACACCGTGATCACCCCACGCAGACACGCGCGAATGCCACACGCGCAACAGCACGCGCCTATGTGGCCGGCAGAGGAGCGCGCTCTGCGCCCTCCTCGCGCGGCGGCGCTTCCGCGTCATCCAACAACTCGTCGCCCACGGAGAGGCTCAGCCGCTCCGCAGCGCGGCCTCCCTGCACTACCAGCTCCAGAAAGCGGCGCGCTTCCACACCGGAACTGCCCACAATGAGGGCGGGCTCGCCGTCAGGCACATCCTTGAGCGATGCGTGGCACATAAATTCTCCCAAGGAGAGTGAGACGCGCTTGCCCGTTTCAAATCCCACATCCTCGGGCAGCAGCGTGGTCTTTACATTGCCAAAATTATCCACCCACCACACCGCCGCCGGCGCATCGGGAAATTCGTCCAGCCGCAACACGGTGGAGGGGGGCTCATTTTCATGCAAAAGGTAGCTCGCCACACGCGGCAAAAATTCAAAGCTGCGGAATTGGGACTGTGCAATGCGCGCCTCCTCTTCGGGGGATAAGAGGTGCTCGCGCGCCATTTTCATGAGGGAAGAACGGACGTCCAACACATTCACCGCATCCACCAATCCCAACTTTTTCACCAGTGAGAGCGTGTATCCTCCTGTGGTAGCAATCACGACCACACTCTGCCACGTGAAATAACAAAACGGCGTGCCATTTTCCCACTTTTTCGCCTCCCCATAGCGGGGTGCGACGTTTACTAACACCGCACTGCGCATGCCGCGCTGTGCATCCAACACATCTATTAAATTCCCCGCCGCGGCAATGCTGGAATAGCTGGGAACACCCAACGTATACACCGAAGCGTCTGTCAAAAGCGCGGCGCGCGCCGCCTGGCGCGCCATGGCGTTGGCACAGTGCGAGTCGTTAATGATGGTGAGGTGCATAAAAAAACGCGCCTCCCCAGTATAGAAAAACACCCGAAAGGGTGCAAAGCACAAGTGGCGGCGCGCGGCGGGCTTTCCGCCGCGCCATACGCGCTGCTCAGGGCACTGCCAGCGCGCGCTGTCAAGCGCATGCAAAAAGACGATAAGATTAAAGAGAGCGCGCCCCGCCGCACTTCCTCCTACTCACCGCTGGGGCCGGCAACCTCTTGAAGCCCCTTGGGTGCGCGCGCGGCAAGGGTGATGGTGTAGGGAACCTCGCGCCCCTCCAGTAGCACGCGTGTCACCCGCGCCGCTTCACCGGCTTCAAATGATACGGTAAACGGTACGCGCCGCGGCTCTTCTGTGCAGGTTGAGGCCTCTTCCTCTTGTATCGCCTTCAGTATAAGTGTGTAGTTGCCATTCTCCCCTTTTTCCACCGTTGCGACTGGCTTTGCGCATGAGAGGTTGACGGTAACCCATCCGCGGAACGTGTGCACTCCTTCGGACCACTCGCGCACCAGCGCAAGGCGCGTATCCGTAAGGCGCGGCGGGGTGGAAGTGGCGGCAAGGGGATCGGAAGAAATAGGCGCGGCATCCGTTCCATCCTCCGCCACCTCTACGCGCGCCAACGCATCGCGCGCGATCACACGCGCGGCAGAGAAAAAGCTCTCTGCTTCTGCGGCATCCCCGCTCTCAAGTGCCACCCGCGCGCGAATTGCCAACGCCCGCGCGCGCTTGTACGCCGCGTGGAGATAGGAGAAAAATTCCGCATCTTGTTCTTGCGTGGTAGTAGCCGTCTCTTGGGTTCGCGCGCTAATATGTGCCGCGAGGCGCTCCAGAAGGGCAGACACCTCTTTCTCACTCGCATTTGCCTCGGCGGAAGAGGTGGCGCTGCTGGAAGTCGCGGATACCGGCACCCCTTCTACACCGTCCCCGCTCCATGAGTTGTCGGGTGCGGCGATGAGCGGATCCACCTGATACTGCTCCTGTGCCCCAAGGAATACCAGCAGCTCTTCCGCCAGCGCGATTGCCTCTTGGTAGGCACGAAAACTATCCGCAAAGCGATCCTCTGCATAGGCGCGGCTCCCTGCTTCATACCGGGCTCGTGCCTGCGCGAGACGCGCCTCGGCGGGCGCGGTATCGTACTTTCGGTCCGTAAATTGCTTTCGGGTAATTCGATTTTCAGCAGTGCGTAGCGCTTCTTGGGCGCGCACCTTCATGCGGAGCGCAATCTGCTGGCGCTCTGCTTCAGTCTTGTCCGCCAACGCACGCGTGGTGGTCCCCCCCTCTCTTGTGTCGTTTTCCTCCTCTACTTTGAGCAGCGCAATAAGCGAGCGCTCCACTCCCTCGCGCACCTCTGCCGCAGCTTTGGTACCTTTGCGCAGGGCACCCGCAAGCTCCTGCACCTCCTGCACCTGCCCGTCTTGTTCCACTGCAAGCGAAACCAGCACCGCCTCATGCGCCTCCAGCACGCTTTCCAGTTGGCTGCTGGTGTCCGCAGCTTCTACGGGGTCGGTTTTTGCCAATGCATCGGTCGCTTCGGCCGCGCGCGCCACCTGCGCTTCTATTTGGCGCACCACCTCTTTGTTGACCTCGGGAGAGAGGCGCTGGCGGTACGCGAGCGTAGTCGCCTCCTGCAGGCGCCGCTCCACGCGGCGCATCTCCCATGCCGCACGCGATTCGTCGTCAAAAGCCAGCACCCCGAGGAGCTCCTCATTCACGCGTACCTTGATGGGATAGAGGGCATCGCCCGGCACCGCCCCTTCCGCGAGATAGGAGACGCCTGTCGCGCCGGACAAGAGCAGCAGGAGTGCCGCGGCATAGCCGCCCCACTTAAGCGAGGGCCGCAGGAGCGCCGCCGCCAACGCGCGCAGCGCATGGAAAAACTCCCGCGCGCTCTCCACCGCCGAGATGGGCGTGGGAAGCGGATGGCGGTCCATATAGCACAGCAAGCGCTCGCGCAGCAAAAGCCGCTCGCTTTTACTCACGCGCACGTGCTCTTTTGCCTCCTTTATACGTTGCCGTAAGTGGATACTTTTTTCCATGGTAGCAGTGAAATGCGCTTAGGGTTTTTTAGCGTCACGCCCGAGTGCAGCAGCGGCATTTCCATACAGCCCCTTGGTTTCCATCTGCGCGCGCAGTAGTTTGGTGCCGCGATGGATGCGCACCGACACGACATTGGCGGAAAGGCCGGTAATGGCAGCAATTTCTTGCGGGGAAAATTCGTCCACGTATCGCATGATGACCACGTCGCGGTACACCGGGGGCAGTGCGGCAATATGCGCGCGCACCAGCTGCGCATCGTGGGAGCGCTCTACCTCAGGCCGCGTGTCAGCTACCAAGTCACGGAATGCTCCCTCATCCACCCCCTCTTCTGCGAGTTTTTGGTCCAGCGACTCCTCTTTTCTCCTTCGGTACTCGTCAATTATCAAATTGTTGAGCGTGCGATAGAGAAAAGAGCGGTAATCCTCCACCACCCCGCCGCGCACCATAAAGTCCCACGTTTTGGTAAAGGTGTCCTGCACTAAATCCAAGGCGGTGTCGCGGCTGCTCACGCGGAAATACGCGTGCCGAAACAAAGGGTCGGCAAAGCGCTCATACGCTTCCAAAAATCGCTCCCTTTCGCTCATTCACTATATATACATGACGGATAAGGCGGGGGAAACTTTCTTTACCGAATTCTGGCGCTGTTTTTGAGGAGAAAATGCCGTTTTTCTTTGTTTTTTCAGGTTTTGGCTTCTTTCTCCGCCCATCCCCTCCCTCCATGTTCTAATTATGCCACAAAAGTGTGGGGCGCGAAAGTACCGCCCTGCCCTGAAAACCTCCTAAAAAATTACCGCAGCACCACCCCCTACGAGGTGCCGTACCGATCATACGTGAGACCCACCACCCCGCGTGCGCCGGGGTGCTGCATTTGATAACGCACCAGCCCCTTATGGCCATTGGTGCGCACGAGCGTGCAGGACGTCCTTTTTGTGCGCCCTCCGCTCGAATGCCGGCACCATGCCGCTATCTTCACCGCCTCACCCAGAGGGGAGCGGCGAATGCGCCCCACCACAACCTCCTCGAAGGGCATTCTCTTGCGCGAGGCGACCACCGCCTGAATCGCGCGGCGGTCCAGCGCTTCAAAATCCGCTTTCCAAGCACTCATCAGCAGTCCTCCACTGCATCACCGTCTAAAAGGCCGCGCGCCCTTGCCGCACCCATTTTATGCACAAAAGCACCGCCGTGGAAAGTTTTGCGCCAAAGCGGCGGAGAAAAGCGGTGCCACTCACCCCGCAGTGCGCAAGTGCCAATATGTATCCCCTTGAGACCCGTTTTAAATTTTCACGTCCGCACGAGCCGTAAGCCGTACCCTAAAAATTTTGCCAGAGCAGCAAGTTAAACGGGGAGACTAAGTAGTCAATTCATCAAATGTGTTATACCGTGCTTTTTCAAATTCCTTTTGGTCCACGCGCAGAAACGTCCACGGCACTCCCGTGCGCTTGCTTACTTCCTTTGCCCACCGCTTTCCCTGTCCATCTTTTGCCGCCACATCCACATCTTCCCGCCCTTTTGTTTCCACAATCGCCATGCCGCTTTTTGTTCTAACAATGAAATCGGGGATATAGCGGCGCAAAAATCCATCCTTGGCGATATAAGGAATTTTGAGGTTAGTCGTTCTTGTCTCATTTTTAATAAAAGCTTCAACATCGTCCGCTCCGTCAAGAAATCTGGCAAATCTCGCCTCGAAGTCATTATCAACCGGCGTGAAGTTCAAAACGGATTTTTGCGCCGCTATTGCCAGCCCTGTCCACGGAAACGGTTTGATTTCCGAAGCACGCACCTTTTGCGCTTCCAGTTGCGCTTCCTCCGACACAATGGTCAGATTATTGATAGCGTCAACAAAAACGGAAACGACCTCACTGCGCACTTTGGGATGATTGAGTTTTTTGAGTGTCTCAATGTCTGCAATATCGACCTCCCTATCAAAAAGATATTTTGCGACATATTCTTTGACGTGCGGCGCAACTTTATCAAAGTGGCCCGGTATGTGCGCAAACCGCAAAATGGCGTTAGTGATGCTGGCAATGTACACCTGCGGATTGTCTGCGTATGGAAACGCTAGCACTTCTCTACCTTCCTCTTTTTTAGTGAGCATGTCTACCTTACGGAGGGTAACCTCCCGCGGCTGTAAAGAATCGTACTGAAACAATCCGCCACCCAAAGCGCTTGCTGAAAGTCTTTCAATTCCTTTTACCGAGTGCGTCAGGCCGCCGGAAAGCAGCGGCACTTCTATATCAAATTCTCCTTTTCCTTCTTCAACTTGAATGATGGTTGGTGACGCATACGCTTCTTCCACAGGGGTAAACTCAATTTTGACCCCCTGCGCGGCAAGCGCTTCTGCGACTAAGTCGTGAAATTGCGGGTGTTCAATAACGATAAGCTCCTCTTTGAGCTTTTGGTCTTCCGGCCACATGCGGCGGAGTCCGCGGCCTAGTGTTTGCTCCGGCAAAATTTTGGCCTTAGCGCTGTACGAGCGCAAAGGAACCACCACTACCACATTGCGTACATCCCACCCCTCCCGCAGCATCAACACAGAGACAATCGCGTGGTAAGGATTATCCGGCGAGTCGATCTCGCGTGCGGCTCTGCGCGCCTTATCCAAATCTTCTTTCGCAATCTGGTCTTTTTTTCTGCCTGAGTGGATGGTCAAAATTTTGCCGCCAAGTTCGGGGAACGTTGTCAGATACTCCGCCACCTCATCCGCTGCCTTGTTATCCTCCGCCATTACAAACAGCACGGGCTTTTTGCCGGTTTTCTCAAGCACGGTGCGCATTTTCCTCCACTGACTGACTCCGGCGTCAATTTGGACGCGATATTTTTCCGACGCTTTTTTGCTCTCAATTTCGGGCACATTTTCAAGCTCGGCGATCTTGGGCCGCTTCACAATATTGTCTTCAATCGCGTTTCCTAAGTTGTAGTCGGTAATAATATGCGCAAAGAGGCTTCCCGCTTGATCCTTTGGTGTGGCGGAAAAATCAAGCTGGCACATCAACCCCGCGCTTTCATTCAAATCCGCAATTGCCTTATACCAAACAAGTTCCTCGTCCCATACATGGTGCGCTTCGTCGTTTAACACCATCACATTTGAAAGGTGAGATAACCTGTCTTTGAGTCTCGCCAAAGAAACAGCAATCTCGCTTGGCGGCTTTGGGCCTAAAATATCCTGTACTGGATTTTCTTCTTCTCCCTTTTCCCGTTCAACAAATTTCTGCCAGTTCAAAAGATACAGCGTTGCCGGGCGGGTAGCTTCCCGTTCCTCATCGGGTCCGATCACATCCAGCTGAAAATCGGAAGCCCACTCTGGAGGAATAAAAGGAAATTTTTTGAAAATCGCCCCCTCAAAAAATTCGGGATTCTTTGAATCCCCCATCAAGCGGTCAAGCACGATCAGGTTTGGCGCTATAAGCAAAAAGTCTTTTGTGAAATCGTCTCGCTTTTCTTTTGTTGCGTTGAAATATGACCAGACAATCGCCATCGCCATCACCATTGTTTTGCCCGAGCCGGTTGCCATTTTGAACGCATACTTTGCCCACTTGTCCGCACTCGGATCAATGGGGATCCTCACATCAAGCTGCTGCGCGAGCTGGTACAAACTGCGCGCCTCCAAAACTTCGTAGCAATAAATCAAGTGTTCAATCGCTTCTCTTTGCGCGCGCCAAAATGAAAACAGCTTGCCATCGGCAAGCTCGTGCTCTTCCAAAAACCACCACTCCAAAAGCCGCCGCGTCGTCTCACTCGTGCCCTCTCTATACCCACCCTCGCGCCACGCGGCTACTGCCGGCTGTAGAGTGCGGACAAGGGGGAGATTTGATTGATTCTTAGGACATGTGGACAACTCTTTACTTGACATAAAATTTATACTATATTCTAAGTAATCCAGGAAACTGGAGGTGGATAGCCCGAGTAGGGCTATTGCCAAAAAGCGCCACCGTGCGCCGAACGGTGTACCTAGTGTACACCTGACCCTTTCGAGGGTGTAGGACGCGGGGCGCTTTTTGGTTTGTTCTGAAACTCAAACTTCCAGATGTTTATCTTTTCTGTAAGATAGGGAGTGGGAGCGTTGAGCTTCAAACCAAACAGATTCTCAATGTAAGAAATCAAATGGAGTTTTGCCGAACTTGTCTGGAATCCTTCCCACGAATAACCAACGGCTCCGGTTAAAACATCAATAATTTGGACTTCAGGGGATGCTTTAGAATCTGTCGCCTCAACATTTTTCACGCACGGCGGTACAATCGCATTGCACGTATCATCAAGGCGATTATTCAAAACCGTTTTGAGATCTTGTAAGCGCCCCACCTCAATGACGTCTTCTTTCCGCCTTCTATCCAAAAACAATTGGTAATGATCGCGTACAGCACGATATTGGTAGTCTTTTTCAATGTTGCGGCTCAAGAAAAAATAAAGAAATTTGTAAAATCCTAATTCTTCATCTCCTTCGTGAAATTCCTTGTAATCAATCGTATGCGCATCAAGCACCACACATCGAAAATCTGCCCTTGGAAACTTTGCAAAGAAATCAATAAACTTTTGATAGCTGGCCAACTTGCCCTTTGAAATTTTGGTCCACTTGAGTTCACTTCTTCTTGAGGGAAACTCTGCATCCCACAGATTCCAAAATGCCCGCCGAAACTCTTGCTGGATTTCACGCGGCAACCACAAACTTCCAAATAATTGGAATCTTCCTTTTGATATTCTGCTTTCATCAACAAAGATATAGCGCATATACTAAATTCTTACCTCAACCAACTTCGTTGTGTCATTACCGAAGATATCAATGACCTTGACGAGGATATTGTATTTGCCCGACTTTTTGTAATCGTAGCTCATTGACAGCTCCAGTTTAGGTTCTTTGCGGGTGCGGTAGCGCTGGTTCATATTGTGGAATGTGTCATCTTCTTCGGTCCATTCCTCGTGCTGATTAAACATCCAGTCCATCGCCCAGTAGTCAATAAAGTCGCTCCAGCTTTTGACCTTGCCTTTCACTTCCTCTGGTAAAAGCTCCGGATTGGGAATGATAAAATCCTTGAGCGTAACGGTAACCCTTCTGCCTTCTATTTCCGGCTCAACCTCTAAATAAGCGAGCTCAAAAAACTGGACGCTGTGCTTTCTCGCCTCTTCAGGAGAAAGCTCCATCACCTCTCTTGGTATTTGCAGGGTCGCCAGCTTCACGCCATACTTTTCTGCTTCTTCCTTGACTAAATCGTGCAAGCCCATTTCCCATTCCCAGCCGAGCACATCCAGTTTTTTAATCTTATTTTCCTTGCATTCCTCCAGCGCTTCGCGGATTTCTGAAAGCGTTACCGGCGCATCAACCGCGCCCACGCGGACAAAGCTCTTTGCCTTTTTGCCGTGCAAGTGGGTAAAACCATCCACCGGCTCGGCGTGGTAAAGCTCTAAAATAAATTTTATGTAGTCCTTGTATCTTCCATTGAGCTTTGCCCAGCGGTGCCGTTCGTATTTGCCCAAATTTTGCACCACAAACGGCTTGGCGCCCATATCCAAGAGCCGCTTGCGGGTCGTATGAATAGCAAACCTGCCCAAGTCCGACATAATCCATCTTCTGCCAAGTTTCTCCGCCACAACGCCAGTTGTACCAGAGCCGCAGAAGAAATCGGCGACGAGGTCGCCTTCATTGGAGGAGGTTTTAATAATTCTCTCAAGTAGAGATTCTGGCTTCTGAGTGGGGAAATTTAAAAATTGAGTGCTTGCGTGCATAACTATTGGAATATCGTCCCAAACATCATCAACAATGCGCTCCGTCTTTTCTATATAAACTAATTTGCCTTTCTCATCTTTAACGTTAACAAGTTTTCCATCCTTTACTGTCCGTGCCAATCTCTTGATGGGTTTTTCTAAAGGAATGAATTGTTGGTTAAAAGTAAAATTGTTGCTTTTTGAGTAAAAGAGGAGGATGTCATGATTAGACAAAAATTTCTTTGTAGAAGCAGCCATTTTTCCATATCGCCATACAATCTCATTTCTAAAGTTATCTCTCCCAAAAATCTCATCCATTATCAGCTTTACATAATGCCCCACATGCCAGTCCAAATGCACATAAATTGACCCATCATCCGCCAAAAGCTCTTTCATTAACACAAGACGGTCATACATCATTTGCAGGTATGACTGTATACCCTTACCCCAAGTGTCGCGGTACGCTTTAACTTCCAGCGCGGACGGCTCCTTGGTAACTTCGGCTTGGTCGCCGATGTTGACGGTAAATGAAAAGTCATCGCCCGTGGCAAAAGGCGGGTCAATGTAGATAAGATTGATTTTTCCGGCAAACTCGCGAAGCAAGGATCCCATTATCAAAAGATTGTCACCCCAAATGAGCCGATTTTTCCAGCCCTCGGGCGCACCAGTGCTGAACAACTCCTCTTGCCGCACACCGCGCGGCAGGTTAATTGTCTCAATCGTCTGAAACGGCAATTCCACCCGCTCAACTTCTTTCCGTTTGCCGGGCCAGATAAGTTCCGTCTTATCAACCGTCCTATTGTCGCGGTGCTGTACCATAATGTTGCTGGCGATTATATTTTTTCAATACGAATACACAAGTTTCGTTTTGCCAGAGGACTTTTTTCAGTAAACTCTATTTTCTTGAATGCGCTAAGTAATTCATGCTGAATCTTTGAGGGCAAGGTCCGGAACCAAGGAAATTGCGGATGCCAATGGCGGTCTCCTATAAAACAGTTGAAAAAATCCTGACAAAATTCTGAGAAATTTTTACAGGGCACATCCCTTACCTTATCATTCAATCCAACCATAAAAGCTGAAACCCAATAAAATCTTTCTGGTGTATACACTAAGAAAAAACTATCTGCGGTATATGCCAGCATTTTCCATTTTTGCTCTATTGATCTCTCGTCAAATCTGCTCCTTTCTCCCACCCGAAATTTTTTTGCTTGAAACACAAAATATTTTCGCAATTCAAGACAAGGGACCTCCAAGATTAATGCCCCATCTGCGCCCGTTACTGATTCGTTAGAATTTGGCCCTCTGCCGGAAAACTGGCTGGCCCACACTCGTATTCCGTCAAGACCTTTGTTACTTCTATTATTTATGCGCTCTTCCAATAAGGTAAGAACTTCGCTGGTAATATGGTCCTCTTCTTCCCTGCTGCCGTCATTAATATGGTGCAGTACGGTTTCTTCTACTCCAGTGAATATCTCTGTGAAAAGGTCTCCTAGTTTTTTATTGAATTTGGCTTTATTTTTGGGCATGCCCTTTCAGTAGGTAGATGAATTTCCCGGTTTCCCGTACTTACTTTACAGTGGCGCTCCACTGGAGGAGTACACAAACCTGTTGTTAAAGTGGTCGGTTGTTGCGTTAAGCGTGTCCATATTCTCCTCTATCTTTGTCGGAAAATATCATTCGGTCGGGGTGCCGGGATTCGAACCCGGAATCACCTGCACCCAAAGCAGGCATGTTAGCCGTTACACCACACCCCGATGGTAAAAGCGTTTAAATCCTGTTTTTCTGCTGCCGCCGCTTTTGCCGCGCACCATGTGCCGCGGAAGAGGCGGCGCTGAGGCACTGCGGCGACTGTGCCTTAGTGCCATAGCGCCATCCTACCACGCACCCCCTTGCTTCGTCAGGGGCTTACGGAACGGCGAGGCGCGCGAACGCCAGCATCGAACAAAGCGCCATAAAAGGCGCGTGCCGTATATCCTAAACGTGCCATATGCCCTAAAAGCCGCCTTTTTTCACCCGCCGCGCCCACACTACCGCACCCGCGGCAAGTAGCGAATGCGCGCCATGCGGCGCGGGATATCCAGCACGATGAGCAATGCATCCAGCTGAAACGCGCTCGTGTCTTTGGTGTGTGTCCGATAGCGCACTGCGGCGCGCGCAAAACACGCAAGTTTTTGCTCCGTCAAGTGCGCTTCAGGGGAGAGGGCGGGCGGAGCGCCGCCTGCGGACGCGGTAACCGTTTTTACCTCAATAAAGTGCCGCACCGCGCCCTTTTCCGCGATAAGATCCAATTCCCCTCCCCGCACCGCCACATTGCGCGCGCAGACGACAAACCCCCTCTCGGTCAAATAGCGCACCGCGATGTCCTCTCCCAAATCTCCTATGCGGCGCTGCGCTGTTTTAGACATACCTTGAGGAAAAAATACCGCGTTTACAAGGATTTCAAAAGGGCAAAAGGGCAAAGTTATACCCCTTTTCACAGGGTTATCCACACATTTTCTGTGGATAACCCTGTGGATGTGGGGATAAAAGACGTCTTTTTGACTTTTACCAATGCGCTATACTACAGGGGTGCCCTCTGAGCACCATCACGCGATGATAGCATTCAGCCGCCCCTTGAAGGGCGGCCGAATGCTTTTATGGGGTACCTTCTTTTGCCGTGGCGCCCCGTGTATTGCCTTTCCCGAGAGGCGAGGAGTGGGGTTGCACAGCGAGAAAAGGCGCTCCTTCTTCCGCACAATGCCCTTCCCGCTGCCCCTTACCCGCCGCGGCCGTTGTGCTATAGTAATGCCGCAGGCGCGCGGGATTCGTTCAGTGGCAGGACGTGAGCTTCCCAAGCTCAAGACGCGGGTTCGATTCCCGCATCCCGCACCAGAA
>WFWH01000037.1 GCA_015491245.1 Patescibacteria group bacterium
AACATCCTCTTCCCTCGTCTCCCCCAGAGAGGGAGCGGCATTATTGTATAAAGGTGCGGTGCGTACTGCCTCTGGACGGCTTTGCTCAAATTCGGAAATCCGCACCCCACCCACACGGCGGTAGTGCAAGTAGCCGAGGAAGACAATGATTGCGATGAGTCCCACACCAATGCCTACAATACCTCCCGCAATAAGGAGATAGGCACTAGGGCCTACTGGTACTGCCGATGCCGGCGTTACCGACGGCGCCGGTCGTGCGGGGGCATCTGAAATAGTTATCGTTTGCCCTCTCTTAACAAAAAAGAGCGGGGGGCTTTTCGCGACGATGACGCCGGCGCCATTGGTAATGGCGCTATACGCCTCATGGGCGCCCTCGTGCAATTCTTGATCTAAGGTGTAGTTCCACGAACCGTCTTCGCGCGCCTTAACGGTCACCACCACGGGGTCACTGAATATAAACAGCGTTACATAGGCGTTAGGGGGTGCGGTGCCGCGAAACTGAATCCTCGCCTTCGTTGCGGTGGCGGTGCCCGCCGGCAGTGACCGCACCACCTCGGTAATCTCCAATGCGCCAGGCATGGGCACGCCGGCCACCCGAGGATCATCATACGTTACTAGACCATCGTAAGGGTTAGCTGCGGCAGAACCGTTGCGCACCCGCGGATTGCGATGCAGGGCAATTTCATTGCCGTCCCATTCGCCGTCGGCGTCCGTATCGGGATTTTCAGGATCTGTGCCGTATATGCGCCGCTCATCGTAATCGGTGATCCCATCGCCGTCTGTATCCAGATAGGCGCGCGCGCCAACGCGCGCCACTATTGCCTCCTCCAATTCTCGGCGTGCGGCAGCGACCTCTCTCATAACTGCCTGTGCCTCTCCCGCGCCCACGTCAAATACTTGCGTGAGCATTTCCATACACAGCTGATCGTTTTCTGGGTTAGTACAGAGCGCCCGCGCTTGCCGTGGCGTTTGGACAAAAGTTATCTTTTGCGTCTGAATGGCGCGCGCGATGACTGCATCATCCACTGGGTAGAGCAGTGAGCGCACGGGAGCAGGTTTAGTTTCGGTTCCAATGAGCCCTAAGCAGACGTAGCGTGACACCGCGGTGCCCTGTGCACAAACTGCGCGACAAGCCGCAGCAGAATTACATACCGCAGCTTCCCCATAGGTGCGCTGCAGTTCTTGTTGCTTTTTCTCCTGCGCGCGCGCAAACGCTGACGTAGTTGCGGCATGGACGGCCACACCATGCGCGGCAGCAGCCGTATACTCTCCTGACGCAGAAGAGCGGTATGCGCCAGTACCACGCGTGTTTTCTACTAAGGTACGGCCTGCATCATCAGCGCCGCGAGACACGACCGTTGCGTGTAGTGGCACCTCCTCTGCAGCAAGCGGCTCTCTCGCGCGCACTTCCAAGATTACTTCGGTATTAGCCACCACGCGCGCATTATCCTCCAAAAAGAGCGAGAAGCGGTAGCGCCCCGCCTCTGCGGGAATAAATGCGCGCGTCCACCGCTTCCCCTCGGTATCCTCTGGCACTGCGCGGAATTGGTCGCGGAGAAGCCCATCCTTGGACACATTTACCATGACCCCGTCGGCGGGGGTACTCACCGCAGAGAGCACCACACGCTCACCCGCTGGCACCGAGGTGACCCGTGGGCCAAAGGGAGTGCGCGCGAGGTAGGCAGAGAGCGCTGCGACGGGCGTACGGGCGTCGGCGTCCGCGCGCACCGCAGCCCTTTGGCGCGTAGTGCGCTGTAGCGCAGCGGCAGTTTGCACTGTGCGCATTTCTGGCGCCTCTGTGCGGCACTGCCCCTCAGCGCGGCACGCAGCATCAAAAGCGAATTGAGGTAAGAGAGGAAAGGATTCAAAAGCATAGGCCCCCACCAGCACGAAGAGGGTTGCCGCGTACAGTATTGCAATGCGTGTGGAGATACTCTGGCTCATAGGCAAGCGCCGCGAGATTGTAGAGAAACCGCACCGCACGCAACGCGATGCACCCTCCCCATGATACTACGCCCATTGCGCGAATGCGGCACTTGTGTTATCAACACCGCTACCATGCGCTCCGGGATGGCTCTTTGGGTGTTAAACACTGCCCTTTTGCTGGCGGCTGCCGCGGCAGCAACGGTGTGGGATGTGCCTAGCGCCAATACGGTACCACGTGAAAAAACGGCACAGAGAGAAACTGATACGCTATCCGATGCTGCACAGTTGGCTGCGTCCCTTACTTTAGAGGAAAAGGTGGGGCAGCTCTTCCTCATCGGCCACTGGACCGCCACAGGTGTGGCTACCACCGCACGGCGCATTGCGCAGTACCGCGTGGGCGGTGTGTTGCTCATGGATGCGCCTGCGCGCCCTGCCGACATTGCCGAATGGACGCGGCAGTGGCGCGGCGCAACCGGCATTCCCCCGATTTTTGCCATTGACCAAGAGGGGGGTGAGGTGAGCCGAATCCGCGCCCCGGGCTATATCCAAACGCCCCAGCCGCAGATTACCGCCACCGCCACCGCCTACGCGGTGGGAAAAACGCGCGGCGCGGAGCTGCGCGCGCTCGGCATTCATCTCAATCTCGCTCCCGTGGTGGACCGCGCAACGCGCGCAGACGCGTACCTGCGCAACCGCGTATTTCCCGCAGAGTCTATCGTGCCGCTCAGCGCCGCCTACATTGCCGGCATGCGTACCGAAGGGGTGGCGAGCGCCATCAAGCACTTTCCGGGCCACCCCGACACCCCTGAAGACTCGCATGTGGTCCTGCCGGTTATCCGCGCAGCAAAGGAAGAAGCAGCGGCGTACCTTGCGCCGTTCCGCGAGACACTGCGCCGCGCGCGGCCCGCGGCGGTCATGGCGGGCCATATTCTCTTTCCCGCATTGGACGCACAATTCCCCGCCACGGTGTCGCGCACGCTCCTCACCGAAGTATTGCGCGAACGGTGGGGCTATGAGGGGGTCATTTTGACCGACGATCTCATTATGCGTGGGCTGGGCGCGCGCTACACCCCTACGGAAGCTGCCATTGCCGCACTTGCGGCGGGTGCTGACATGGTTATGCTCGCCGCAAAACCGGAGCTGATTGCGCGCGTCTATCCTGCGGTGGTGGCGGCGTACCGAAACGGCACGCTCTCCCGCAGCGCACTGCAACAAAGTGTGGCGCGCATCCTGGCATTAAAAAAGAAAGCGGGCATACCTATCCCGCTTTCACCTTCTGCGCCCCCGCCACGCTAGCGAGCCGGGGGAAATCCCTCACGCGCCAGCGTGGCGTTGCGGTAGCGCGCATCTCCGGTGACCTCGCGCGCTTCCCATCCCGCCGGCAATTCGGGCGGGAGATCGCCATAAGGGTACTCTATTTCGGCAATTATGCCCCATAACGCGCCGTGCACATCGAAATACTGATCAACCTCAATGCGGTAGCTGCCAGTATCTACATAGTACCGGCGCTTGCGCACTGCAGGGAGGCGGCGCATTCCCCCCGCCGCATCCACATGGCGGCGGAACTCCTTTTCGGAGATCACAACCTCACGCTCCAGCCGCGAGGCCGGATCGGCGGTATCCCTCTTTTCTGTGAGGTAGTACGCCACGGTGCCATCCGCATAACGCATACGCCGCACACGCACTTCCGTGCCACCACGCGGCGGCAGGTAGTACTGAACGATATCGCACCATGGCGCGCTTTCCAGCACCCCTCCGGGTAATTTGGAGACGAGCCACTTGCGCTCACACTCAAAACCTTCGCGCCCTTCCTTTCCCATACCTATCCTCCGCATCACCGCCGCAGTGGTGCGGCGCAGTTTTTCCGGGAAGCCACCCGCACGATTGTCCACCATCAGCACATGGGGATGTGCGCACCATGCTTTGCGCAGGTTTGCATCTGCACGGCGTGCTTCCTCTGCGCTTTCATACCGTGCGGCGTTGTTCTCGTTCTGGTAGTACGCCTCTGCGCCCATGGCCGCAGTTACCATATGGACCACGAGGTCGTACCGGGAAAAAATGCTCCCGGGTGTTTCTCCCATTTCTGCGAGGACACGCCGATACTCTTCCTCACCCACGTACGCGCGGCAATCCGCAATACCGCGGTCGCATATCAGCACCGCCGGTGCGCCATCAGACGTGGCGCGCACATACTCCGCGAGCGCACACTCTTGCGCGAGGGAGATGCGCACTACCGCGCGCTGGAACTCATAGCGTTCCCGTACGCCCTTCCACGGGGTTCCCCCCGCTTGTATGAGATCAGTTGCCACCTCCCGCGAAAAAGCGACACGCACACCCGCTGCACGTAAGGCGCGGCCAAGGTGCGCCAGTGCCGTAGACTTTCCCGCGCACGGCCCCCCAGTGAGGACCACCTTTGGCACATGCGGCAGCATATATTACCTCCGCTCTTGTTTCCCTATTATGGAAACCTCAGGAAAACGATAACGTTACCTCTGACACCTTAAGCGGCTCATGGGGGTAGCGCACAGTGACCGCAACCTTTTTGAAGCGCTTCTGCAGCGCGCGCGCAAGGCGTACCGCAAGCTGGTTGTCCGAAAATTCAAACGTGTAGGCACCCCGCCTTCCCACGCGGCGAAAGCGCAAGAGGCGGTGCTGGCAGTTGCGCTTATACGCGCGATTTACAAAATTCAGGATGAGGTTCATCATCTCCGACTCCTGTGCGGCGGGGACCCCCGTAATTTTTAGCAGCCCCCCATAGGTATGGTCCTTTGCCATCTTACATGCGGGGCACCGGGCATAGTGTACCTCTTTTCCCTTCGTATCAGCGCGCCGGTACGGCGCTGCGTCCGCGTGGTGCCAGTGTTTTTCAAAAAATACGGCGCGGCACTCGGGACAAATGGTAATCCCGGGCTTGGGCTTGCCGATAAACTCATTGCGCCGCTCCTCCGCCTTGGAGTGGATGACGTAAAATTTTTCCCCTCGTGAACGTGTCATGGTGTACAAGATTATTTCCACTAGCTTTTGTCAGAGATTATACTCCTGCATCGTAATAACGCCACTGCGCGAAGTGGAGCATCCGCACCCGCGAATGGGGCGCGCACACCACGCGCGCACCGCGGCGCCTCCAAAGGGTGGGGCGCGGCGCAAGACAAACAGACCCAGCGCCTACTCGTGCTTAAGGGCCGTGCGTATGAGCGAGGGATCGGGATCCACCTTCTTGTGCGGGTTGAAAATGCGCTGGGGATCCATGAGGTCCTTTACTTTTGCAAAGAGCGCCGCCACCTCAGCACCATACATTTTCTCCAGATAGGGGGTACGTATGATGCCGTCGTTGTGCTCGCCGGTAATGGTGCCCCCATACTCCAGCACCAATGCGTACACGCGCTCGGAGAGTTCCTGTATGATGTCTTGGAAATCGGGCCGCTTGAAATTCATGAGCGGAATAATGTGGAAGTTTCCGTCACCGATATGCCCCGCAATGGTATACGTAATGCGGTACTCATCCATAATGGCATAGAGGCGCGGGAGAAACTCCGGCAGGTGAGCGGGCGCAACAGCAATGTCATCGATAAACGGTGCGGTGTGCTTACCGTGCACATGCTCGCGCAAGAGCTTGAAGCTCTCGCGGCGAATGGTCCAGTACTTATTGCGCTCATAGTCATTGCGTGTGACATGCGTGGCAACGTTAAAGCGCTCCCGCAGGCGGGCTTCGGCTCTCTGTGCGCGGCGCATCACCTCTGCGCGGTCGTCCCCCGTAAATTCCGCGAGCAGGATGAGATAAGGCATGCCTCCGGTGAGCACCATTCGCACTTCCGGCAAAAAATCGCGCATAAGCCCGAAGGGACCGCGCCCCAATCGGCGCATCAAATCGGGCAGTACGCGCAGCGCGATGCGCAGCGTGTGGTCGTCATAGGACTCAAAGCTCTCCGGCCCATGGCTGAGCACCTCGTTTACCAGTGCACCGAGGTCCCGCATGTGCCGCTTGCGCAAAAACAGCACCAGCATGGCCGCCTCTTTTTTGGGGCGCACAAGCGCAAATTCAATTTCGGTGATGAGGCCTAAGGTGCCTTGCGATCCCACAAAGAGCTGCGTGAGGTCAAAGCTGTCTTCCTGTTTGTCCCATAGGTTCCAGAGCGCATACCCGGCGGAATTTTTGGAAACGCGGGGCTTGTGGCGCTGTAAAAGTGTGTCATGGGATTCCACAAGGGCAGACAGCGCACGGTATATTTCTCCCTCAAAATCTTGCTGCGCTTTCTTCCGCTCCCACTCTTCGCGGCTGAGGCGCGAAAACGTGTACTCATTGCCGTCCGAGAGCACCACTTTGAGCGCGCGCACATAGCGCTCGGTTTTGCCATATGCGAGCGATTTCTCACCGCCGGAGTTGTTGGCGACCATGCCGCCCACGGTGTTGAGGTCGCGCGAGGCGGTATAGCAAGGGAGGAGCCAGTTTTTGGCGAGCGTGGCCTTCTCAAAATCGCGGTAAAAGACTCCCGGCTGGACCCGCGCGCACCCGTCGTCGGTCACCTCAAGGATGCGGTTGAAATGGGGGAGAAAATCCACCACCACCGAATCGGTGAGCGGTCCCCCCGTCATGTCAGTACCTGCAGCGCGGGCGGTAAGGGAAACACGCCCCTCAGATGAAGCGGCAAAGCGCACTAGGGCACCCACATCCTCCGCATCGCGCGGCGCCACCACCAATGCGGGACGCATATGGAAAATGCTCGTGTCCTCGCTGTATGCCGCAAGGGTTTCTTCATCGTCATACACCTCCCCGCGGAGTATCTTGGCTATTTCGTCTTTTACCATGCCTCTCTAGGGTAGCACAGCGGCACGATGCGCCCCGTCGCCCTAATCCACACCGCGCCGGTGTGCGCGGCACCCATGTGTGGCAGTATGGCGGTATGTACGCGATAACGCGCCACCCCTATGCGCTTGCGGCTGCGCTCGCCAGCATCGCAGCGGGCCTCTTGCACGGCACCCTTATCGCTGTAGCGCACATTGGCATACCGCCCGCATTCTTGTTCTTTCTACTCGCGGGATTGCTTCAGGTTTCTTGGGGTGCGCAATTTCTGTACCGCCGCACCCTCGGTTGGTTTTACGCAGGCGCGGTACTCAATGCGGGCCTTACCTTCTTCTGGATCCTCACTCGCACACTGCCGGCGCCGCTTGCCGACGCTCCCGAGCCGATAGCGCCGCTGGGCATAGTGGTGGCAATGATGCAGCTGGTTGCCGTTGCCGCCTCGTTTTGGTGCCTCTATCGCGCCCACGCCACTACCTACGCGCGCCTCGCATTGGTGATACTGTGTTCACTCGCCCTTGCCGCAATCGGCTATGCCGCCGCAAAAGGCACCGAGGAAGCCCTGCGCGCACTCTGGCCGGAAATGGAAGAGGGCGCGCACCGTGACAGCGCCGATGAGAGGCACGGAGAATAAGCGGCGCGTCGCCAAAGCCGCCGCATGCAAACAGCCCGCGCCTCCTGCGTGCACCCCACACGCCAAGTGGCACGGAAAAATGTTTTGCGTGCCCTTACGCGGTGCGCACCCCCTCTATAAGGCGATAGATGCCGTCGGCATCCAGCGGGCGCACCGCGACAATGCGCAGACCGCGCGTGCGTGAGAGAAAAGCGACGGTGTCGCGCTCCAGCCGCACACCATAGAGCGCCCGTGCCCACCACGCGCCGCGCGCCTGCCGGCACCGGCGCCGTGCGTTATGCGCATATCCCATTTCCAAAAAGCGGAATGTTCCCTCCGGCTTAAGCACTTTTGGCACTTGCGCAAGTGCGCGCACCAGTGCCGCATCGGGGAGGACGCAGCACACAAAGCTGGCGACCAGCCAGTCAAACGCATCATCCTCTGGTAGCGGTAGTGAAGTGATGTCACCTTGGCGCAACGCCACGGTGCAGCGCGCGTTGCGCGCCCGCGCGGCAGCTCTCCGCAACATAGCAGCGCTCGCATCAATGCCAGTAACGCGCACAGATGCGTGATAATAGGGGAGGTTGCGCCCGGTACCGACTCCCCATTCCATCACAGTACCCCGGACCCCATGCACCAGCGCCCTGCGCAAAGGCGCCCGCTGCCGCTCCCACGGATAGTCCAACGCGTCATACCATCCTCCCAACCAATCATACTGCGGCAGCATGGTGTGAAGTGCATTCCCCCGTCAGCTATCGCGCCCGCATAAAAAATACGCCGCTTTGTGCTGCCCGGCAGGGACTCGAACCCCGATTCCCAGAGCCAAAATCTGGTGTCCTACCATTAGACGACCGGGCACTGTTTGACGCGTGCAGACACAGCATAGCGTAATTTTTTTTAACGGACAACACAAAATACCGTGTCTGTACTCTGTGCGATAACGCGCACGCCCTCATCCGCGCATATCGCGCAGGTGCGCGGTGTCGTCGCGGTACGCCACTACCCCCTCTCCCGTTGCCTCGTCAAAGAGTACTTTCGTGACGCCCGCATTATGGAAATGGTGCGCCTGCAGAAGCAGGAGGGTGAAGCGCAGGGTGGTGGCGCGGCAGTGCTGCGAGAGGGCGGCGAGCATGCCCGCAAGGTACAGGCGGTGCGTTACCACCGCTATGTTCTTTGCGGAAAGCGCCGCCAGATACTGCCACCCCTCGCGGCAGCGCAGCTGGAATTCATGCGCGTTCTCCGCATCCCGAAAGCGCCAGTCGGGGTTGCGCGCATGCAAAAGCACTTGTGCCGTGCTGTACAGTGAAAGCGGCGCAAAGTGCGATTTTCCCACCACACGGGACGCGCGCCGATACTCGCGAAATAACGGGCTATACTCCAGAGGAATGTCGGTGTCCCGCGCCGCACGCAGTGCCTCGGCTGTCTCCTGGCAGCGCCGGGTATCACTCGCGACAACCAGTTCAAGGGGAACCTGCGCAAAGCGGCGCCCCAGCGCCTCAGCCTCGCGCGTGCCCTCCGGCGAGAGCGGGGTGAGCGCGTGCTGGTGGATGTGCGCGCGGTTATCGCGCGTATGCGCATGCCGTATCAAATACACCGTTTTCATGGCACGTGGGTAAGATCTGCCACGGGCGCCCAACGCAGCAGCTTGTCGTCTCCCGCCCGCGGCCTGCCGCGCCCGTCTCGGTTGCTGGTCAAGAGGTACAGGGCGCCGTCGGGGCCCACCTTCACCGTGCGTATCCTCCCCAGCACGCCGCGCAGATGCTGGTATAGGCGCGGCGTGGTGGTGGCGCTTTGCACCTCATACAGCGACTCGCCTCGTAATCCACCAAACCACAAGCGCCCGCGCCAAAACGCGAGGGATGCAGGCGCCCAGGTAATGTTGTCACCCGACTGCAGCACGGGCGTGCGCATGCCCTCCCGCACTTCCGCGCCGGTAATGGCAGGCCAGCCATAATTGCCTCCCGGCACAATGCGATTCAGCTCGTCCCGGCAGCATGCCAAAGGACCCGAGGGCCCGTGCTCGGTGCTCCAGAGGCGGCCCTCGGTGTCCCACGCGAGCCCCTGGGGGTTGCGGTGGCCGTAGGAGTACACTGGGCTTCCCGGAAAGGGGTTATCCGACGGCACGGTACCGTCTTCGTTTATGCGCAAAATTTTTCCCGCCAAAGAAGTGAGGTCTTGCGCAGACGGCGGATCACCCGCGTCACCGGTGGTGATATAGAGCGTGCCGTCGGGACCCCATGCCATTCTGCCGCCGTCATGGTAGCGCGCGGCGGGAATGCCCTCTACCAGTACCGCCATTTCCGTAAGGGTGTCGCCCTCTAAGCGATACTGCACGACGCGATTTTCCCATCCCCGCGCGCCTTTGCGTGTTTGATACAGATACAGCAAGCGGTTTTCCGAAAATGCGGGATGCAGCACCATACCCAAGAGCCCGCCCTCGCCGCGCGGGGCAACACCCGGCACGGTAAGGGAGGTGCGTGTCCCATCGGGCGCAAGGCGCACCAGGCGCCCGCGCCGCTCCGTAACCAACATTCCTCCGTCGGGGAGAAAGGCAATATCCCATGGCACCTCAAGCCCCTCCGCAACCACGCGCAGCGCCGCAACTGCCCCGGCAGGAGTGCCGCCGGAATACGCCGCGTCCGCCGGTGCCCCCCCTCCTACCTCCCGCACCGGTGCAGGCAATGCGGTTCCGGGCGTGCGAAACTGTCCCTCGGGGACCAATTTGGTATAAGCGAGCACGGCAAGCGGCACGATGCTCAACAGCGCAATAACGCGGCGAAAGGTCATGCGGCGTTGGGTGGTTTCGGGTCGGGCTCTGCGCATAGGTCCATAATTGCAAGCTCCAGCGCTACGTGCGGCACAGCAGCGTGCGCCTCTTGTTCCAGTGCCTCCAGTATCCTCTCTAGCACTTTAGCGTTGAGCGCCGAGGGTTTTTGCGCAAGTGCCGCGAGTGCGCCGTACTCATCCCCCCACTCTTCTTGGAGTGAAGCGCGCAGTGAGGGCGCCACGCGCACGAGCAGCGCCGCGCGCAGGCGCGCCAGCAAAAATTCCAACAGCACCTTGCCTTCTATGTTTTCCGTGCGAGCGCGCGCCACGGCATGGAGCGCCGCATCCGCATCACGCGCCGCCAGCGCCTCCAGGAGCGCCTGCACCAAAGCGGAGGGCGGCGCGCCGACGATGCGCGCTACTTCCTCCACCGTGATCCCAGTGGCAGCAGAATGCGCCAGCACTTTTTCCAGTACGCCGAGTGTGTCGCGGAAGGAATATTCGCCCACCGCGGCGATAACCCGCGCCGCCTCCGGCGGCAGCTCCCTTCCCTCTTTTTTTGCCACCTCGCGGACATGCTGCGCGAGCAGCTCTCCCGTGGGGCGCTTGAAGGTGTAGCATTGGCACCGCGAGCGCACCGTGTCGGGAAGGCGCTCGGGTTCAGTCGTAGCGAGGATAAAGACTACATGCGGCGGCGGCTCTTCTAGTGTTTTCAAGAGAGCGTTAAATGCCTCCTTGGTGAGCATATGCACCTCGTCCACTAGGTAAACTTTGTAGGGAGACACAAAAGGGAGCGTCTGCACCTCTTCGCGCAGAGAGCGGATATCATCAATGCCGCGGTTGCTCGCGGCATCCATTTCGTACAAATCGCGCGCTTCCACTCCCAACGCGCGCGCGAATATGCGCGCAATGCTCGTCTTGCCCGTCCCGCGCGGCCCCGCAAAAAGGTAGGCGTGCGCCGGCTTGCGCGCCTCTGCGGCCGCTTGCAGCGGCCCCACGATATGCTCCTGCCCGCGCACCTCCTCAAACGTGCGTGGGCGGTACTTTCGGTACAGCACCGGCTCTTCCATGCTAAACAAGTATAGCAGAGACAAAATGCTCCGCACATGGAAATGGCGGAGCGGGCCAATACTAAACTATAGTGGCGACCGGCCAAATGGCCGCTCGCAGGTTAAAAAGTCCTCATGAGAAGAACGAGTGCAAGTACCGCCATCACCCACAGCGGCACCGAAAAAAGAATGCCGTTGCAGATACCGCGCAGCGCGCGACCTCCTTTCTCTTCCCCCATCGCGCACCTCCTTTCCCCCGCACTAAATCATAGCGGCGGCACGAGGGCAAGGCCGCCGCGCTACCGCGCCGCCTCCCGCGCGGCAACCTGCGCCACCTCGTCGGCGGTATGGCACGCCATAAGCGCGGTGCGCAGCTCCTTTGCCCTTGGGTAGCCACGCACGTATGACGCAAAGTGCTTGCGCATGATATGGAATGGTTTGTGGGGAAGCAGTTCCTCAAAAAGGCGGCAGTGTGCCACGAGCGCCACGAGCACCTCAGCAAGCGGCAGCGTTTCTTTCTTTACCGTTGGAGAGAAAAACCACGGATTGCCGAACGCACCGCGCCCCACCATTACCCCCTCGCACCCCGCCTCTTGCGCGCGGCAGGTGCCCTCTTCCCTACTCGTTATATCGCCGTTGCCGATGATAATGGTGGCGAGGCTTGCCGCGTCGCGCAGCGCGCATGCCTCCTGCACGTATTCCCAACGTGCGGGTACCCGTGAGAGGTCGTGACGCGTCCGGGCGTGAATGGTCAACGCGTGTGGCTGCGCTTCCAAAACGCCACCCAACCAACGCGCCACCTCGGGCGCAGCATAGCCGATACGGGTCTTTACGGAAACCGGCAGGGGTCCCGCACCCTCTTTCGCCGCGGCAATTATCTCCCGCGCCAAAGAGAGGTCCTTGATAAGCGCCGCACCCGCACCCTGGCGCTCTATGGCACGGTCGGGACAGCCCATGTTGATATCCACGCCGTCAAATCCCAGCTCGCGCGCGACTCTCGCGCCGTACTCCATCATGTCGGGGCGCGCGGTGAAAAGCTGCGCTACTACCGGGCGCTCCTCTTCCGAAAACAGGAGATCGCGCATGAGGGGGTTTTCTTCGTCGGGGATGCCCTGGCGCTCACGCGTATGCCACAGCCCGTCACAGGACACGAATTCGGTCCAAAGGACATCCGGCTTTCCATGGCGCGCAAACATGCGGCGGAATGCGGCGTCGGTAACGTCCGCCATGGGCGCAAGCGCAAAAAAGGGGCGCGGCAGGGTGTGCCAAAAATGCATAGGATTTTCAGTGTAGCGGATGCACACCTTTTACCGCAAGATGGGCCACACAGGGTGGCACATATGCAAAATGGGCGTAAATGCGCCAGCTGCTTTTTTCCAATACACAGCCGACCGAACTCTCTGTTAGGGTAGACTTTTCGCAATCTCTTCTGGTTTCAGCACCACCGTACTCCCCGGCGCAATGGCGCCCGCAATAATGCGGTCCGCAAGGTACTGCTCCACCCTTTCCTTTACAAAGCGGTTGATACTGCGGCCACCAAAGCGCGGGTCGTGCCCTTCACGCGCGACATAGGTGACGAGTTCGTCCGTAATAGTAAATACAATGCCTCTTTCCTCCAGACGTACGCGCAGTGCTTCCAGTGCTTTCCGCGCCACTTCTCGCGCATGGGCAGTATCCAGCGGATGGAACAGTACCACTGCATCAAAGCGGTTTAAAAGCTCCGGGCGATACACCCCGCGCGCTATAATGAGATCCAGTACCTTTTCCTTTGCTCCCTCTAACGCTTCGCCGCGCTCTAGTGCCTCGTAAATAACCTCAGCGCCTGCATTGGAAGTCGCAATAATTATCGTATTACGCGCGTTTACCTTTGTGCCCCGCGCATCGGTAAACTCTCCCTCGTCCAAAATTTGCAAGAAAAGGTTATGTACCTCGGGGTGCGCTTTTTCAAACTCATCAAGCAAGAGCACCGCATAGGGCTTTTGGCGCAGCAGTTGGGCAAGGCGCCCCTCGCGCCCATCGGGAAAGCCAATGAGGCGCGCCACCGCATCCGCACTCTGGAATTCCGACATGTCCAGGCGTGTCATGGCCTCTTCATTGCCAAATAGCTCCTGCGCCAGCGCTTTTGCCGTCTCGGTCTTTCCCACGCCAGTGGGACCCAAAAAGAGAAACGTGCCCATGGGGCGGTCGGGCGCGGCGAGGTGGGCACGCGCACGGCGCAGCGCGCCCGCGATCGCCTTGAGTGCCTCTTCCTGTCCCGCAACCCGCTGCGCCAACTTCTCCTCAAGGTGCAGCAGCTTTTCCCCTTCTTCTTTACCCACGGAACCTAAGGGTATGCCCGTTTTTTTCTCCACTACCGCCTCAACACTTTCGGGGGTTACCAACAGCACGCCCTGCTCTTGCGCATGTATTGCTGCCTCCTCTAAAAGATCCAGCGCTTTGTCTGCCAGAGGGTTTTCTGTGAAGTACTGGTGCGCGCTTTGTACCGCAGCCCACACCGCCTGATAGGTAATAATGACGGGCAAGCGACGCTCCAGGCGCAACGCACGCTGCTCTGCAATGTGCACTAACGCAGTGTCACTAACGTCGTGAATGCGCAAAACCTCAAATTTTTCCTTGACCCGTGCATCGCGCAGTAAGACGCGCTGCGCATGCTCCTCGTCCGTGGTGCACACCACCTGAAGCGAGGGGGAATCCAAATACGGCGCAAGCAAGCCGATCAAATCCACACCGAGCTGTTGCGCGCTCTCCACAGCACGCCCAGCATTTTCCACCACGAGAATGATATTGCCCGCGGCCGCCGCTTGGGCGAGCGCGCGGGAAAACGCTTCTTCTATTTGGGGCTTGGTTTTCATCGCTTCGGTGAGGGTGTTCCACTGGAACAGGAACACCTTTTTGTAGCGCAGCGGCGGCAACACCTTCCGCTCTGCAATTTTGTGCGCAAATTGCGCCAGCACCTCGCGCAATGTTGCTTGTTCACGGCCCACTAACACCACATTAGCTTGCTCGGCTCTTGCCAGTTCCTCCTCCAGAGACTCGACATCATCATATTCATCGCGCACACGCGCAGCCGCCGCTTGGTATGCAGGATCTTTATCAATAGTATGGCCCCATTTTTCCAGCGCATACGTCTCGCCATAGGAGATCTCTTTTCCAATGCTCTCCACGCGCCCCAGCACATCACGGGAATACCACCGCTGATTGTTGCGCAGCAGCCGGTTGGTGCGCATAACCCAATCTGCAGCACCCAGCACATGCGCGCGTGTGATGCCGCGCGCCATGAGCCAGTTATTGAGAGAAGCATCCTGCTTGTAGATGCTGCGCACGTACACGGGGAGTGTGATGCCCTCGGGCTCACGCTCCAACAAAAATGCTTCCGTGGCTAATTTTTTCCTGTCGGGGGAACGCAGAAAGCGTGCCACTTCTTCCGGCATCAGGCCGAGACGGTACGCGATATCTTCCCCATACGGCGCGCGCAAAAAGCTGCCCGTGAGGTCCTTGGGATCTGCCGTGTGCAACAGTGTGGCAACCTCAAAGGAAATGGGCACCTCGTTGCGCGCATCTGGCTCTTGCAGAAGCAGTTTAAGGTCGGTGAAATAGTACGAACGATGGAATGCTTCCAGTAAGAACAGTGCGGCTTGAATGGAAAGAAATATAAGGAACAGCCCGTACACCTTCGTACCCACCGCCATCAATGCGGCAAATCCGGGAAGTGCGCGCGCAGGCTCAAATATTCCCGTCAAAAAAATGGATACCGAAAGTACGAACAAAGCAAACGTGATGAGGGTGACGATGCGCCGCGTCCGTTCGCGCCGCTCAAACGGAAAAGTGTCTTCCAAAAGAAGAACGGGGAGAAAGTGTCTATGCGCGAGCTTTAATGCGTCTTCAAATGGCATACGCTATATAAGGAGGAAAAACACACCCAAAGAGAACAGTAGCGCGAGCAGCAGCGGCGCGAGGAGCCACGCCAGCAACAGCAGCGCGCCCGCAACGAGCACCAGAAATTCCATCAGAAAAGCGACAAGAATCAGCATCGCACGCGTCACCATACCCACAAGGCGCATGAGCAGGTTTACGACTAGCGCCTGCGCCATCTCATCGGGGTGAAACCCGGGCCGCGGGCGCTCTTGCAGGCGATGGAAAGGGGCAAAAAATGTTGCCGCCAAAAGCGGAACGGAAAACACCTGCCAAAAAAACCACAGGAAGTTGCGCCAGATATTGGCAAAATCGCGCAATGCCCTGCCGTAGTGCCAAATAATGTAGTGCCACGTGAGCCGTATCATGCGCGTTGCCTCTAGTATACGGTGTTTTGCTACTCATCCAAAGAGGCGGCCTCTGTTGTGCTGGTGGAAGCAGAGGCGGTTGGCGCTGAGGTGGCTGTTGCGGTGGACGTTGCAGATGGGCGGGTGGTTCTTGTAGGAGGCACCTGCGTGCGTTCGGTCGCGGGTCCGTTGCGCTTTTTCACATATACCTTACTGCCGAAGCGTACATCAATGTACTCAATTTGGGTACGCGCAATGTCTTTTTCATCCTCTGCACGCAGCACCGCATGCACCGCCTCAAGTATGTCGGACGGCGCCGCGCCGCGCCGTGCGATGACGCGGATACCGCCTTGGAGATAGAGCTCCATGGTCTTCTCATCAGCCACCAGCAGCCCCTGGAGCGGCAATTCGCGTGCTTCAAACATGCGGTAGAGAGCCAAGAGTGCTGCAAAATCATTCTCGGGAATAAATTGCTGCCCCACCACCTCACCGCGTCGCAATGCGCCATAAAAACGCGGAAGGGGCGTTCCGGTAAATGAGGGCGCTTTAGCGAAGAGGTACCCAGTGCGGTCAAGGAAGTAGCAAGTTCCGTATTCCTCTGCTGCGTCTGGCTCCTTTGATAGGCGGTAAAAGGAGGGAACGATATCGCCGCACCACAGCGCGCGGGGGACGCGCTCGCGCACCACCACGCGCAGCGTCTGCAAACCCTCTCGCTGTAAAGAGACCGCACGAATGCGCGGAAAACGCTCTTGCAGCGCGCTTTGTATCGTGCGCGCGGGAAACCACCACACATTGGCGCGCGAGAGGACTTTGGCATAGCTCCCCTCCAGCGCGCGCATCACCTGCTGGCGCACCTCTTCCTCGGAGAGAGATTCGGCGCCCAGTACTTTGACGGAGGTGATCTGGAACTTGGGATAATTCCACAGCGCTACCGCACCCCAAGAAAGCGCACCTACCGCAACCACCCCACAGACTGCCACTACCGCACGCCAGATGCGCTGCCGCCGAATCGCTTCGGGCGAGCGAAATTTTTGCCCGAACCACATACCAGACCCATGCCGCCCCATGCGGCAGTTACCGCCCTTATCCGCCTATGCGTTCCCTTCCGCCCAGATAGGGGCGCAGCGCCTTGGGAATTTCTATCATTCCCCCTTCCCGCTGGTAGTTTTCCAAAAGGGAAACGAGAAAGCGGGGGGTGGCGAGTGCAGTATTATTGAGCGAATGCGCAAAGCGCAACTTACCGTCTTTGCCGCGGTAGCGTATGTTGAGCCGCCGCGTCTGGAAATCATGGAAATACGAGGAAGAGTGCGTCTCACGGTAGCGCCCCTCGCTCGGCACCCATGCCTCTATGTCGTACTTCTTCACCTGCCCCAATCCCAAATCGGCGCTGCAATTCACCACCACCCGATAGGGGATCTCCAATGCCTGCATAATGGCTTCCGCGTTTTCGGTGAGCTCTTCATGCAGGCGCACCGAGGTTTCATGCGACGCCTCGCACAAAATCACCTGTTCCAGTTTGTAAAACTCATGGACGCGAAATATGCCCCGCGTATCCTTGCCGTGGCTGCCCGCCTCGCGGCGATAGCAGGGGGATTGGGCGAGGAATTTCAGCGGCAACTGCTCTTCCTCCAAAATTTCATCCATCCACATGCCCATGACGGCCACCTCCGCGGTCCCCGAGAGATACGCGCTGTCTTGCGTGCGGTAGAGGTCTTCTTCCCCCTGCGGGAGATACCCTGTGCCCACAAATGCCTCGCGCCGCAAGAGCGACGGGGCGATAAGCGGCTGGAAGCCCTTGGGGATGAGCAGGTCGTGCACCAAGCGCTGCAGCGCCATAATCAAAAGGACCGCATCGCCTTTCAAGAAGTAGCCGCGGAAGCCGGCAATCTTCACCCCCCGCTCGGTATCCAGCATGTCATGGCGCTTCATGAGCGCCACGTGATCTAAAGGTTCAAAGGAAAATTGCGGCAGCTCGCCCCACGTGCGTATCTCTACGTTATCCGCATCGCTCTCACCCTCGGGCACCGACATATCCGGCACGTTGGGCACCTGCACCATCAGCCCCTGCCACTGCGTGAGCACCTTTTTGAATTTTTCCTCAAGGGTGCGCAGCTCCTCTTTCACCTCCTTCATTTCCGCAATCATGGGGTCGCGCGCCGCCGCATCACCCGCCGTGGCGATCTTTTCTGACATCTCGTTTTGGCGCGCTTTAAGCTGGTCTATGCGCAGCTGCAACTCGCGCCGCTCGTCATCTAGCGCAACCAGCTTATCCAAATCTACCCGTATCCGCTTTTTCCGCGCGGCGTTTTTAACAATGTCCAGATTCTCCCTAATGAAGCGTATATCCAACATACCGATGTGCGCTACGCATCTGCGCGCCCGCAGCGCAGCCTCTTTGTATGAGAGGACGCTAGCAGGGGCGCTTTTTTCTGTCAATAATTCTCATAGTACTGAATCAAGAAGCAAACTACAATGGAAGCAATGTTTACAACCCGCCGCCTTTCCGCTGCACAGCTGCCCCCGCTCCTGCGCGAGATTGCGGACCCGCCCGATGCCCTGTATGTGCGCGGACGCCTCCCCCCTTCTTCGCACACCTTCCTCACGGTAGTGGGGCCGCGGCGCCATACCACATACGGTAAAACTATGTGTACGCGTTTAATCACGGGCCTCGCGTCACGCCCGGTGGCTATTGTCTCCGGCCTTGCCCTGGGTATTGATGCCATCGCGCACCGCACTGCGCTGGAGGCGGGATTGCCCACCGTTGCAGTGGTGGGGTCTGGACCCGACGACGCGTCGCTCTACCCGCGCACGCACGTTTCTCTGGCGCAGAAAATACTCAAAGCCGGAGGATGCATTGTATCTGAAGACCCGCCAGGCACTCCTGCCGCCAAGTGGCGCTTCCCGCGGCGCAACAGGATCATGGCGGGCATGGCGCATGCGGTGCTGGTGGTTGAAGCGGCGGAAAAATCGGGGACCCTTATTACCAGCCGCCTCGCGCTGGACTATAACCGCGACGTACTCGCCGTGCCGGGCTCTGCACTTTCCCCCAATAGCGCCGGCACCCACCGCCTTTTGAAAGAGGGCGCCGCGCTCGTTGCCTCGGTAGAGGATCTCCTAGAGGCGTTAGGGCTCCCCGCGGCATCTTCCCCGCCCAAAGCCGCCGCGCACGGCGCCCTCCCGCCAGAAGCGCACACGGTGCTTGCCGCACTCCGTGAACCGCTCACCCCCGAGGCATTGGCGGAAAAAACAGGACTTGCCGCAGAAATACTCAATCGCCAGCTCACCCTGCTGGAGCTCGCCGGACTCATTGCGCATCACCACGGCACGTGGCTTCGCCGCTAAGCGCGTACAGTGCGCCGCACACACACTGGCACCCCTCCTCTCTCACGCATAACACCAGCGGCACAGGCTCCCGCAACGCGGCACCACTGCATCCCTCCATCGGGGTTCCATAGGGAATGTTTGACAAGCGGCGTCACCTCTAGTATTCATGTGGGGTTATGAAGCTCGTCATTGTAGAGTCTCCTGCCAAAGCAAAGACGATCCAAAAATACCTCGGCCCGGAGTATGTCGTGAAAGCATCGGTAGGGCATGTGCGGGACCTCCCCAAGAGCAACAAAAAAGCGATTGATATTGAAAAAGGGTTTTTGCCGCACTATGAGATAGTGCGCGGCAAGGAAAAGGTGCTGCAGGAGCTGCGCGCTTTGGTGCGTAAGGCCGATGAGGTGATTCTCGCCACCGATCCCGACCGCGAAGGGGAAGCCATTGCTTGGCACCTTGCCGAAACTCTCAAGCTCCCCAAGGAAAAAACAAAGCGCGTTGTTTTTCACGAGGTGACGCAGGCGGCGGTTACCGAGGCGCTGCGCCACCCGCGCAGTATCGATGAAAACCTGCGGCGCGCGCAGGAAGCGCGGCGCGTGCTGGACCGCCTCGTAGGATACGACCTCTCGGGCCTTATCTGGAAAAAGGTGCGCTACGGGCTCTCGGCAGGCAGGGTACAATCCCCCGCCCTGCGCATCCTCATGGAGCGGGAGCGCGCGATACGTGCATTTGTCCCCGAAACGTACTGGACCATCACCGCCCGCACCGAAACGCCCCAAAAAGAACCCCTTACCCTCACCTCCGAAGAAGAGCCGCGCAGTGCCGATGAAGTGGACCGCATTCTCCGCGCAGCGCGCGCCGGCACGTGGCGCGTGCAGGAAGTAAAGGAGGCCACGCAAACGCGCGCACCGCGCCCTCCCTTCACCACCTCTACCCTGCAGCAGGCCGCCTCCACCCGCTTGGGGTTCTCGCCCGCGCGCACCATGGCGCTCGCGCAAAAATTATACGAGGCGGGGCACATTACCTATATGCGCACCGATTCCCCCACACTCTCCGCACAGGCGCGCGCGGCGGCGGCAGCGGCCATTGAAAAAGAATTCGGCAAGGAATATCTCTCTCCGCGCCAATTCAAAACCAAAAGCAAAGTGGCCCAAGAGGCACATGAAGCCATTCGCCCCACCAACCTCGCGAAAAGGACTGCCGGCACCACCCCGGAACAAAAGCGCCTCTACGCGCTCATTTGGGCGCGCACCATCGCCTCGCAGATGGCTGCGGCGGAAATTGCCCGCACCAAAATTACCGCGGGCCCCGAAGGCGCCGCCACCCCGCCCTTTGCCGCGCATGGCTCTCGCGTGCGCTTTCCCGGCTGGCTCGCGGCCGATCCGGCCGCGCGCGGTGAGGACCAAGAAGTGCCCGCGGTGCGCGAGGGCGACACGCTTACCCTCCTTTCGGTAGAGAGCGAAGAGAAGCAAACCCAGCCGCCCAAACGCTACACCGAGGCGGGGCTGGTTAAAGAGTTAGAAAAACGCGGCATCGGCCGCCCCTCTACGTACGCACAAATCATGAAAACTTTGGTGGACCGAGGCTACGTGACCAAAGAGGGCAAAACGCTCATCCCTACTGACACCGGCGACGTCGTCAGCACCTTCTTAGAAAAAAACTTTGGCAAATACGTGAGCGACACCTTTACGGCAGAGATGGAAAACGAACTGGACGAGATCGCCCAGGGGGCCCGCGCGTACACCCCGACACTGGAAACGTTTTACCGCACCTTCAGCAAGGAGGTGCGCGAGAAGGAAACATTGGATAAGCTCACCACCCTGGGTGATGCCCCTCCCGAATATCCCTGCCCCCGCTGCGGCGCAGCCATGGTTATTAAATTGGGGCGCGGCGGCAAATTTATGAGCTGTGCGCGCTTCCCCGCCTGCATGGGCGCACGAACCATAGAAGGAAAAGAAATTGAACCTGACAAACCCATCGGCACCGACCCGGAAACGGGCCTCCCAGTGTTTGTGTTGGACGGCCGCTACGGCCCCTACGTGCAATTGGGAGAAAAAAACGAGAAAAATAAAAAACCCAAGCGCGCGAGCATTCCCAAAGATGTTGCTCCCGATTCGGTGACCTTGGAAGATGCGCTCCGCTACCTCTCCTTGCCGCGCACACTGGGCGTACATCCGGATACCGGGCACGAGGTAATTGCCAGTGTGGGCCGCTTCGGCCCTTACGTGGTGCATGATGGCGATTTCCGCTCATTGAAGGAGGACGACGTCTACACCATCACTCTCGCGCGCGCACTGGAAATCCTCTCCGAGGAAAAGAAAACGCGGCGCGGCAGACGCAGTGCCTCCCGTTAGGCCTATACTCTTTCTCTCCTCTCCCTCCTCGCTGCCGCTTACCGGAGCTTTCACTTTTGCCCTGCCCCCTTGAAAACCGCGGCACACAGAAGCATGCAAAGACATTTGACGTTCTCGTCAAGAATACTAGAATGGGGATTATGGATGATGTCAAGAAAATGTTGGCGCTGCTGGATGCTTCCGAAGAGGAGAAAGCGCTGGTGGCAAAAGCGGCGCGCTTTGCCCAGGAAAAACACAAGGGGCAAACGCGCTTTTCAGGAGAGCCCTACTTCGTGCACCTGTACGAGACGGCCCGTGAGCTCACGGAGCTCGGCATGGGGCCGCACACCGTAGCTGCCGGATTTTTGCATGACACGCTAGAAGATGCCGAGGTCTCCCCTGAGGAGCTGGCGCGTGAATTCGGGCCCGAAATAGTGTTTCTCGTCCAAGGGGTAACCAAGCTGGGGCACCTGCGCTTCCGCGGTGCGGTGCGGCATGCGGAGAGCTTGCGCCGCCTCTTTGTTGCCACCTCGCAAGACATGCGCGTGCTTATTATCAAACTCGCGGATCGCTTGCATAACATGCGCACGCTTGCGCACATTCCCAAAAAATACAAGCGCACGCGCATTGCAAAAGAAACCCTGGAGATCTACGCCCCCATCGCCGATCGGCTGGGCATGGGGCGCCTCAAGCGCGAATTGGAAGACCTCGCGTTCCGATACGTCAACCCCGCCGCCTTCAAGAAGATGCAAGCGCTCATTGAAACGCGCGCCGTAAAAAAAGAGGAGGAGCTTGCCAAATGCTTAAATATTCTTAAAAAAGCGCTCGCCGAAAACGGCATCACCCGCTTCCGCACCGAGTACCGCATCAAAGGCCTCTACTCGCTCTTTAAAAAATTGGAGCGCAAGAACCACGATATCACCAACATACACGACATATTGGCCGTGCGCATCATCGTGGAGGATATCCCGCAGTGCTATAGGGTATTGGGCGTGGTGCACAGCCTCTGGAAGCCGCTGCCCGGAAAAATCAAAGACTACATCGCCTTCCCGAAACCCAATGGCTATCAGTCGCTCCACACCACGGTGCTCACCGACCGCGTCGGCATCTTAGAGATTCAAATCCGCACCGAGGCGATGCACCGTGAGGCACAATACGGCATTGCGTCGCATTTTTCCTACAAGCAAGTAGGGAGCCGAACATCCCGCGCCCAGTCCCGCACCAACCGCTTGTGGTACCAATACCTCATCCCCTCCATCCTGCGCAGAAGCAGCGCGCCCCAAAAAATTGCACCCAGCGAAAGCAAAGAGGTCTCTTCGGCCACGTTTACCAAAGTGCCGCAGTGGCTGAGGGAAATAGGCGAAACCTGCCGCGGGAGCGCGCCGCGGGGAGCGGAATTTGTAGAGGAGTTAAAAAATGATTTCTTTAGCCACCGCGTGTTTGTGTTTACCCCCCACGGAGACGTGATTGACCTCCCCATTGATTCCAGCCCCATTGATTTTGCCTACGCGGTGCACACCGATATCGGGAACCACATCGCCGGCGCCAAGGTAAACGGAAAGTTTTGCTCGTTGGACACAAAACTAAAAAACGGCGACATTGTGGAAATTGAAACTAAGCCGTCAGCGGCCCCAACGCAAAAATGGCTTGACTATGCCAAAACCAACCTCGCGCGGCGGCATATCAACAGCTACCTCCAGAAGCAAAAAGAATCTCCGCTTCCCAAAGCCAAACACTCCTAGGGGTGCCGCGGCATCCTCCCGCAGCCCTTCTTTGGCCTAAATACTGAAATTGCGCACCGCGTAAAGTTCGGCGTCGTCGGCTTCTTCGCGGTCCTCTTGGTAGCGCGCCTCCTCGGGAGGCACATCGTCAAGGTATGCCGCCTCTTCCTCCTCGCGGGCGGCAGCATGCTCTTGCACCGCCGGGGTAGCGGGTGCGGGTGGTGTGGCGGCAGCGCTGTGCGCATCGCGCCCCGCGGCAACCGCCTGCACAGCGGGAGCCACTGCCTCACCCCCTTCCTCGGGCTGAGACCCTGCTTCCTTGGCGGGGCCGGCGCTTTTCTCCAACGATAACGATTCCGCTGCCCGCAGGGTTGTGGGAGATGCGGCGCGCATCGCCTCCAAAAGCCCCTGCAGATCCTCTACCGAGAAGTAGTTGATGACAATTTTTCCGCCGGTCTCTTTCGGCTCTATCCTGACGCGCGTGCCGAGATTTTCGGTGAGGGTGCGCTCAATTTCAATGAGCTCGGGAGTTATTTGCAGCTGCGCGTGCGGCCGATTAGTTTCGTGCGCCATGCGGCGCGCAATCGCCTCCGCCTCGCGCACGGTAAGCTTTTTCAGAAGAATCTCCTTCACAAACACCTGCTGCTCTTCAGGCCGGTCGTTCAGGCGCAGAATGGCACGCGTGTGGCCCTCGCTCAACTTTCCGGAAGCGAGCAAATTCTGCACCTCTTCCGGCAGAGTGAGCAGGCGCAGCGTATTGGATACGTACTCCCTGCTCCTTCCGATTTTGCGCGCGATATCCACGTGCCGCATTTTGAATTCATTCACCAATCGCTCAAATGCGCGCGCGCGCTCAATGGGGTTCAGGTCGTCCCGCTGCAAGTTTTCAATAATTGCCAGCTCCAGCTTTACCTGATCAGAATCCTCCTGTGCGCGAATGATGACCGGCACCTGGGAGAGGCCGGCCAGACGCGAGGCGCGCAAGCGGCGCTCACCCGCGATGAGCTCATACTCTACGCGAATGCTGCCGTCTTCCAGTTGTTCCTCCTTGCGCGTCACCACCAGCGGCTGGAGTACGCCGTATTGGCGGATGGATTCGGCGAGGTCCTGCAGCTTCAATTCGTCAAAATCACGCCGCGGCTGGAATGGGTTCGGGCGTATCCGCTCCACTTCCACCCAAAAAATGGAATTATGATAGAGTTCCCCCATAGCGAGTTCAATTAATCGCGCTTGCTGGTAAGCAAAGCCCCCCTTCCCCCCTGAAGAGCTTTTCGGTAATTGTAGCAAAATTGCACCACCGGGCAATTCTGCTACACTGGATAACTGCGGGGCGCAGATGCCGCCTTTGCCCGAGCGCCGGAGTGGTGGAATTGGTATACACGTGCGACTCAAAATCGCATGCCGCAAGGCTTGAGGGTTCGAGTCCCTCCTCCGGCACCACCTAGTGCACTTCCCCCGGCGCGCGCGGTGCCGCCTGCCGCAATGGGCACTACCTGCGCCCACCCCCGCCGCGGCGCTGAGGGGCGCGGTGGGGGTGGGTGCCGCACGCCACCCTCGCCGCACAGGGGCGACAGCGCCGCGCCACCCCCACGCCCGCATCGCGCTGTGGGCTATGGTATGATAGCGCATAGGCGCAACGCCCCTCTGACTCGCCTACTCCACTATAAGAATATAGAATCCACGATATTGGCATATTGGTTGGTGCATTTCTGTACTATGGAACTCTCCTCAACCGATCCCTCCTTTGAAGCACTCAATAAGCGGCTCAACAACCCCGCGGAAATGGAGCAGTACCGCCGCCAATACGACAATTACCGCCCCGCGCTGTTCCCGCGGCTTCTGGGTTCCCTGCTGGTGTGGTGCGGCAATGTGGTATACGGGCGCGAGCCCTCATACCTGAAATTCCGCGCGGTGGAGATTATCGCGCGCGTACCGTACCACTCGTGGGAAGCGGTCATCTTTACCCTGCTCACTATTTTTTTCTCCAACGAGAAAAAAGCGCTGGAGCTCTCCAAGCTCGCAAAATTTTCGCGCCTTGCGCAAGACAACGAAACCATGCACGTTATCGTCATCTCTCAGTTGGCGGCGCGCGAGGAGCGTGCGGGCTTTGTGCGGCACTCGCTGATCCCTATGCTGTTTGCGTTTTTCTATTTTTGGGCTTCCTATATTTTGTATTTCCTCAACCCCAAGTGGTCGTATGAGCTCAACTACCTTTTTGAGTCACACGCCTTTTCACAATATTCGCGCTTTATTGCCACGCGGGAGCAGGAGCTCCGCGAAAAGCCGGTTGCGAGTGAATTTCTCAAGTGGTACGGAAGAGAAGCCGCCAACCAATACGAGTTCTTCCTCTCGGTGCGCAATGATGAGATTATTCACCGCAATGAATCTATAGCACATATCCGGCACCACGGTGGCCAGCGCTCCATAATACCGCTCATGGTAGGCGCGGGCATATTGGCACTGGGTGCTTTGCTGTGGGCATGGTATGGGTGGTTTTAACCGCACTCATCCCCCCAACCCGGCCGCAAAGCCCATTACCG
>WFWH01000038.1 GCA_015491245.1 Patescibacteria group bacterium
GACTTTTTGTTTTTTGTGTAGTGAGGTCTTATCCTCAGTGCGCATCGCGGTGCACCTCTTTGCTTGCTTTTTCAAATGGCAAAAAAATTAGCATAGGCGCCGGCGCACGCAACTGCGCGTACGAAAGGGGGGCGTGGGAAAACTTTATGCCACTTAGTGGCCCGGTACGTAACGGTTTCGTGCGCAAGGGGTCAGTATCTTTGGCCGGTACAGGCTCTCACGCCACCCCACCTTGGTGCCTATGCTCCAATTCGGCGCTCCATGCAGTGTTCTCTTTAACCTTGGTAACTACTATTGGCACTTGCCCTGATAGGCAATGCTCATGCCCGCGCGCGCGGCATAGCACTCATTGGCATACGTTTGTCCGTTGCACGCGCATACGGGTTCGTAGGAAAGGGGGCAGGGGAAGTAGCCCTCCGGCCTTTTTTTGCAGACGCCTTCGGTTGATGCGGCGCACGCATCAGCGCCCGTCTTTTTGCAGAATAGGCCGCTCGCGCAGTCGTCGTTGGCGGTGCACGCGTCACCCAGCGCGCCCACTTTCGTGGCGCCAATAGTGCCGATGCTTGGCGGCTCGGTTTCAGGTTCGGGTGCGGTAATGCCTCCAATGCCAGGAGACTTGGGCTTTTCCGGATTCTTTATTCCGCCCACTGGCGCCACGCCTCCCGAGGGGCCTTCCGGGCCTGTTCCGCCGTTGCCTTGGCCGCCTCCTTCTTCCTCTTCCGAGGTGGTACCCTGCGCCGTGTCTTCTTGTGGCGTCGCGGGAGGGGAAGTTTCTTCCGCCGCTTTTTTTGTCGCATCGGAGGGAGGAGGGGGCGAAGTCGGTTGTGCCGGCGGTGATTCGGGTTCACGTATCGCAGCCGCCTTGCCCATGTAGTACGCCAGTAGTGCGATGAGGATGACCACCAGCGCTGCGAGTATTGCGATGAGTGTGTTTTTCATAGGTCGGACGGGATGTAAGCTGATAATAGTGCGATACCTCTTGTCGGTGATGCACCGTACGGGGTGCATACCCCCTGTGAGGACTACCCTATAGTGCAGCGTAGCAAAAGACCACACGGGGGGCAATGTGGCGTTCTCCGCACGAGTGGTTTTTTGCCAAAAAGGTGCGGCGCCGGGGAGCGAGGGCACAAACGGTATGCCGTTACCATAGCGCTGGATTAGCGAGAGAGAGGGGGGGGATTGTGCGCGCATGCGTGCGCATGTGCCTCCCACCGCAATTTACATACGAACCGAGGTATGCTCATCTTCGCTTTTACTATAGGAAGCCGCGCAATAGTGCAAAGAAGATGTTGCGCCTGTATCAAGGTAGGGTACTTCTGCAGCCGCGCAATTGCGGGTGAAAACAAAAAAGGACCGGTTGTGTTATCCCGGTCCGGGGCAATGGTGTGCGCGCGTATGAGTTCCCATGTTTGTATTGGCACTGGTAACTCTTCGTAAGGTACCCGGTTTCCCTCCTCCACAATGAGCGCAAGCGCTTTACACCATCGCGGCGCTTCCTCGGGAGCAATTTCTCCCTTTTCAAACTGGAATGCGACTATCTGCACAAAGGAGCGGTAGACGCCCCTGCGCATATTCTCAATCTCATCCATGAGCGCAGTTGCTTCTGTATATTCCTCGTGCACAAGGCGGGCACATACGCCTCGGCGGACCTTTTCGAATTTCGCCCGCTCCCTTGCGGCAAAGATGTGCAGTGGCGCGCCCTCGTGGCGCATGCCTTTTCTTGGTGCCTCCTTAATCCGCACCGCAACATCCATCATGGTGGTTGCAATGGTGCGGAGCTGCTGCAGCGCATCATGGTAGCTCATCTTCGCCTCCGTGTTTCTCCTGAGAGAGATGGTGGCGTAGAGAGCAGAGGAATGCAAGGGTACTCTGCGCCACACACCTCGCGGATCGCATTCTCTGCAGCACATGAGGATTGTGCGTATTGTGTGCGGCTTCTTTGCCCCCTATACTCAACTAAATATTACCGCACATATTTGTGTACGATCTCATCATCATCGGCGCCGGCTCCGGCGGCTTGAATATCGCTTCTTTTATGCAGAGCGTGGGATTGCGGGTGCTGCTCATAGACCGCAGTGATGCGCATATCGGCGGCGATTGCCTCAATACGGGCTGTGTGCCCTCCAAAGCGCTGCTGCATACCGCGCGGCTTGCGGCAGTCGCGGCAGAGGCGCGTGCATTGGGCCTGCGCGTTTCGGGAACGGCGGATATGGAAAAAGTGCGCGCGCACATACGCGCCGCGCAAGAGGCGATCCGCGCGCATGAAAATGCCTCCTTTCTTCGCGACAAAGGCATTGACGTGGCGCTGGGAGACGCCTCGTTTGAAGGAGAAGACGCGGTGCGGGTGGGTGAAAAAGTGTTCCGTGCGCCGCGTATAGTAATAGCCACAGGTGCGCGGCCGCGCGCGCTTACCCTGCCCGGCATGGCGGCGGCTGAGGCGGCGGGGCGGGTGCATACGCATGAGACCATTTTTTCCCTTGCCGCGCTTCCTCGGGAAATGGCGATTATCGGCGGTGGGCCCATTGGCATAGAGCTGGGGCAGGCCTTTCTCCGCTTAGGGAGCAAGGTAACGGTGGTAACGCGGGACGGCCGTATTCTGCCGCGGGAAGACGCGGACCTTGCGGGGGTGCTGGAGGCGCACCTTCGCGAAGAAGGCATGCGGTTTCTTTTCAATGCATTGCCGGTGCGCATTGAGGGAGACGACACGCTGGTGGTGCGCGGAGAGGGGAAAGGTGAGCTCACCCTCACGTTTGATACGCTGCTCATTTCCATCGGCCGCGTGCCGAATATTGAAGGTTTGCGCTTGGAGAAGGCGGGTATTGCGCAAGAAAACGGAAAAATCAGGGTGGATGCGCGTTTGCGCACCGATAACCCCCGCGTCTTTGTGTGCGGTGACGCCGCAGGCAGTTACCAATTCACCCATACCGCAGAGGCGCATGCCGCGCTTCTCATCCGCAATTTCCTCACGCCGCTTTTCAAGAAAAAGCGCTCCCGCGTGCCCCCGCCGCGCGTCACCTACACCTCGCCGGAAATCGCCGCCTTCGGCTATGGGGAGCGCACCCTAAAAGAGCGGGGCATACCCTACCGCGTCCTCACCCATTCTTTTGATAAAGAGGACCGCGCCATAACCGACGATGCGCGCTGGGCGTGCGCAAAGGTGTTCCTCCACCCGAAAAAGGGCACGTTGCTGGGTGGCGCGATGGTGGCGCCCGGTGCGGGAGAGTTGGTGCAGGAGCTCATTTTGCTCATGGAGCGGCGGCTTCCCCTGCGCACATTGTTTGAAAAGACCTATCCCTATCCGACGGCGGCGCGCGCAAACCGCGCGCTTGCCGCCGTACTGCAAAAAGAGCGCCTTACGCCGCTGGCGCGCTCCCTTTTTCGCGGCATCTATCGCGCGCTTAATCGCTAGCACCCCCAGCGTCTTTGCGCACCTGTGCTGCAGTGTCCGCGGGCGCAACGGGATCTTTTTTCCTTCGTGCAATATGCCGATGGCGCCAATGGGCCGCGGCCGTAATGAGCGCAAAGAGCGCAAGTGAGGGGATGAGCAGGCGCGGGTCGGTGAGCGAGCCGCCTAAAAAGATGTACGCGGTGAGCCCAGGGATCACCCCCAAAAGAGTGCCGGCAAGATAGCTTCCGTAGCGCACCGCGGAGAGCCCCGCCGCGTAATTGACGAAATCAAAAGGAAAAAGCGGTATAAGGCGCAGAAGGAGTACGGTTTCAAACCCGCAGTCGCGCAGGCGGTCGTCGTATTTCTTCAAAAAGCCCTTCTCGTGGGAACGCACAAAACTGCGCCCGAAATAGCGCGCGGCAAAAAACGCCACGGTTGCCGAGAGGTTTTCTCCCACATAGGTGAGCGCCCATCCAAGCCATGGGCCAAAGAGCACGGCGGCAAGGGGCGTCATAATGGAAGTGGGGAAAAATACCAACGGGCGCACCGTATAGGCGAGAATAAAGGCGGGGGCCGACCATATTCCGTACGACGTAAGATATTCCCGCACTTGGTCCACGGAAATCCCTCGGGTAAAAAAGTACCACCCTGCCGCGGCAAGAAGGAGCACCCACAGCGCCGCGAGCACCTTTTTTATCCTGTCGTGTGAAAACAATGATGCGGGAGGCGCAGCGGGCGTGGCGTTCATAGAAGAGTGCTAAAGAAAAAATGCTAAAAAAAGAAAGGTAATGCCGTGCCCGCGGAGGCGGGAGTGCGCCGCACACCTCTCACCCGCCGCCTGTGCGGGGTAGGGCCCATTAAAACATGGGCGAAGAAAAGCGCAAAGATCCATCCCTCTGTTATCATAAGGCGTACGGGGTGGATTATCGGTATGCTGAACGGCGCGGTCGCCGCACTGGAACACCGTACCATCCGCATTGCACACGAAATGCCGCTTTTGTGGGTTAACCTACTGAGCCTTCTTTCAGTGATACTCCTTCTTTTTTATTGGCGTGGTAGTGGAGCGTGTTGCGTCTCCCCTCGGGGAAAGAGTGGCTTTTTGTCACCACCCCGCTCGCGTTTGAAACCGTAGTGATGCATTCCTATGTGAAAGCATTCCGGCTCTCGGACCAATCATTGGTGGGTCCTCTCTGTGGTGTTTGTGGTGATATCGTCATTTTCTAGATTTCTCTTCTCCGCACTGCGGTGTGTAACATATGTTGCGCAATCTCCCATTTCCATTTTGCATATAGGGAGGAAAACGACCTCTTGTCTGGAAAGAGGCACAACAGCGAGAAAGGAGGTGCGCCGTGCCGTCTTTGCGGAGGCGAAAACTCACTCCGAGGGAGAAGGTGTTTGTTGCCTCTTTACGCTACCACGGCTTTAGGGTGCTGAAGCACAGGGAAGCACACAAAGGCGTAAAGTGGCGCAAGGGGTATGTGGTGCCAAGTGCGCTTGAGGAGGATGCGCGCGGCATTGATTTCTGGATCAAGATGCCGCGTACCGACACCTTTGTGCCGGTGCAAATTACCCAAAGGGGTGTGCGGCTGCACAGGGCCTATGGGCATCGCGCCGCACATCGACTTCAGCACGCTATTTGCACCGCGGAATTGCGCCTTGCAAAAAAGAGAAATGCTTGCCGGGAAAACGGCATTGTATTCTTGGTGGTGCGTGATGCGCTTGGATACCACACCACTCCCACATTGGCGCGGAGCGATATCGCGGCACTGCGCCGTGCGATTTCACCCAGGCGCCGCCGCCGATAAGTGCGGCGGCGGATTTTTGACTATTAGGCATATTTGTTTCATAATCACGCACAGATTGTGCCGCCGTAGGCGGTGTTCAAGAAAGGAGGGGAAAGATGCAAGAGCCCTCTACAGTTTTTCTCGCGCCGGCGTTCAGTAAGCCGCGCAACACGCCGGCGAACCTGCGCCTCGCCGAGGCGCTCGGCAAGGCGGTGC
>WFWH01000039.1 GCA_015491245.1 Patescibacteria group bacterium
GCAATCAAGAGCCCGAGGTCCAGCATCAACAGCTCCTTGCCGCGCAGCGACTCCGGCACATCACCCATTGCCATGCGCTGCGCGAGGCCCTCTGCGATTGCCGTCTTTCCGACACCCGCTTCCCCGATAAACATGGGGTTGTTTTTGGTGCGGCGCGAGATGATTTGTATCGCGCGGTTAATCTCCATGTCGCGCCCGATAACGGGGTCTAACTTGTTCTCCTGCGCGAGCTTGGTCATGTTGCGCGTATACTTTGCGAGAATGCGCGCTTTTTTGGGCTGTTGGGGATCGCGGATACCACCCTCTTTCATTTCCCGCAGCACATGCAGCACGCGGTTGCGCTCCAGCTGGAAGCGGTTAATGATATCGCGCGCCGGGCCGGGATTTTCCACCACAGCCATGAACAGGTGTTCCGTGTTGACAAACTGCTCGCCCAGCGCTTGGGTAATCTTCCCCGCGCTCTCCAACACCTGCGCCAACTCGGGCGTGATGTACAGCTGGTAGCTGGGCGAGAGCACACTGCCGGTTTCGGGCCCCTCCAGCGATTCAATCAACGTGTCGGTAAGCAGGACGGTATCCACGTCCATGCGGTCCAAAATCGTAAACACGTTGCTCTCATCCTGTAAAATGAGCGCCGTCAAAAGGTGGAGCGGGTTTACGTGGTTTTGCCCGCGCTCAATCGCAAGCTCGTGCGCCTTGCGCACCGCTTCTTTCGCTTTAGTGGTGTAGTTGGAAAATGGCATCATAAGTTGTTTGCTGCATTACTATAACCTTCCTTGGTGGGAAAGGTCAGTGCGTTCATGCGGTAACCATCGAATCAAAGGGGCAAACGGTAATACGGAACACCAAAGAATTTTGGTTATGTCAATATTATAGGGTTTTTCAGGTGAATGTCAAAGCAGGGTTCCCTCAGGGGAGGCGCAGAGGGCCTCCAGCGCTGCCACCACCCGCTCCAGGTCGCCCTTGGTGGTGCCGTACCCCAGAGAAAAGCGCACCGCACTGGCAAGATGGGCGGCGTCTTTCCCCAATGCCGCGATAACGTGGGAGGTCTTTTCCCTTCCGCGGCAGACGCTTTTGGTGGAGAGCGCGATGCCTCGCGCATCCATGCGCAGCACCAATTCCTGCGCGTCCCATCCCAAGAAAGAAAAATTAACAATGTGGGGCGCGCCCCCCTCGCGTGGGCCATTAAGGCGCGCTACAGGAATACGGGATTCCAGCGCCGCTATCAGCCATGCGCGCAGTTCTGACAGGCGCGCCGCCTCTTCCTCGCAGCGGTGCGCCACCGCCTCTATTGCCGCTGCAAGCCCCATAATGAGCGGCACTGCGGGCGTGCCGCCGCGCAATCCCTCCTCTTGCGCGCCACCGATAATAAGGGGGGCAACCGGAACGCCGCGGCGATGGAAGAGCGCTCCCACCCCTTTCGGCCCGTATATCTTTTGCGCATCCACCGTCATGAGATCCACTCCCAACGTGGTGCAGTCAACCGCACATACCGCCGGCCCTTGGCTCGCGTCGGTGTGGAAGTATGGAGTGGCGCAGCGATGCTTCTTTCTGTGCGCGCGAAGGGTGCGTGCGATTTCCCGCAGCGGGTAGCAAGTGCCAATTTCACTGTTTACCTGCATAACCGATACCAGCGCGGTTTCAGGGCGCAGCGCGCGGCGCAGTGATGCGAGGTCAATATTTCCCTCCGCGTCTACCGCAAGGTACGTGACCGCAACTCCCTCTTGCTCCAATGCCCTAAAGCACTCCAGTACGGACGCATGCTCCACGGCGGTGGTGATGCAGTGGTACGCGCTGAGCGGGCGCTGCTGGGCACGGGAAAGCGCGCGCAGCACCCCTATCACCCCCATGTTGTTCGCCTCAGTGCCGCCGCTCACAAAGGTGATTTCCTCGGGGTGCGCACGCAGGTGCCGCGCGAGCACCTCCCGCGCCGCCTCCATCTGCTCCCGCGCCGCGCGCCCCTCGTGGTGCTCCGCGCCGGGATTGCCGAAATAGCGCCGCCACGCATCCCCCATAACCTCTGCCACCTTCGGATCCAACGGGCAGGAAGCGGCGTAATCCAGGTATATACGCCCCTCGCGCAATCGGTGGTGTTGCTTCTGCGTTCCCTGCCGCATACTGTTGCCCCATGATACCAACTGCACGCCCGCGATGCACGGCAAAAACATTTTGCACCATGTAATTGATGGTGTCGCCTCCCCCTTTGTTGCGCCCTGCGTTGCGGTGGCACAGCGCTTTTGCAATGTGCACGGGTAAGGGGTATAGTAACCCTACCGCACTCTTCCCGCGCACCTGCGCGCTGCGACTGCGCCCACTTGTTATCTTAATTCTCTAACATACACAAAGGTGCGCACGGCGCATGGGCGCCACCGCGCGCCGCGTGGCATGAAGGGCGTGCCACACCGCTATTGAGCATTGAAACGGCCCGCAGAAGGGATCCGGTACCACGAAGGCAATGAAAAAGAAACCACACGGCAAAAAAAATACTACCCACACTATCGCGCGGCCGCCCATTATTGCCGTTATGGGGCACATTGACCACGGCAAATCCACACTGCTGGACTACATACGCAAGAGCAAAGTGGCGGAACAAGAGGCGGGCGGCATAACCCAGCACCTGAGCGCCTACGAAGTGGTGCACCCCGCAAGCGACGGCGAGGAAAGGCACCTCACCTTTCTTGATACTCCCGGCCATGAGGCATTTCAGGCGATGCGAATGCGCGGCTCCCGTGCCGCCGATATCGCGATACTAGTGGTGTCCGCGGAAGACGGCGTCATGCCGCAGACAAAAGAAGCACTCGCAGCAATCCGTGATGCCGGCATCCCATTCATTGTCGCCATCAACAAAATTGACAAACCTGGTGCGGACGTGGAGCGCACCAAACACTCCCTCTTGGAAGAAGGGGTGTACCTTGAGGGATTGGGGGGTGAAGTGCCCTACGTCCCCCTTTCCGCCAAAACCGGCGAGGGGGTGCCGGAGCTCTTGGACCTGCTGCTCTTGGTTGCCGAACTGCAGGAATTGCGCGCCGACCTTGCCGCGCCCCCCGCGGGCATGGTGATAGAGGCGCACCATGATCCCAAGCGGGGCATTTCGGCCACTGTTATTGTGACCGATGGCACCTTGCGCAAGAAGGGGTTCATGGTGGCGGGAGGGGCATGGGCGCCCCTGCGCATCGTGGAAGATTTTCTCGGAAAAAGTGTCGGAGAAGCGATACCCTCCAGCCCAGTAACCGTGGTGGGCTTCTCCTCCATTCCGGAGGTGGGCGCACCGTTCTGTGTGGTGGAAACCAAAAAAGAGGCACAGGAGCGCGCGGCGCGCCCGCGCACAACCGCGCCCGCGGCGGAAAAAGAACGTGCGGCAGAAGAAGAGGGTGCGGCGGTAATTCCCCTAGTGCTCAAAGCGGACACGCGCGGCACCCTTGAGGCGCTGCACCACGAACTCGCAAAGCACGAGAGTGGGCGGGCGCACCTCAAGGTACTCATCGCCGATATCGGCACCATTTCCGAAGGGGACATTAAAGCTGCCGCCGCCTTTCCGCGTGCGCTGGTGGCGGGTTTCAATGTAAAAACGGATCCCGCCGCACGCGCGCTCGCGGAGCGCACCGGCGTGGAGATAGGGACTTTCTCCGTTATCTACGACCTTTCCGACTGGCTCGCGCAGGCAATAGCCGCGCGCATCCCGCGCCGCAAGGTCCGTACGCGCACAGGACACGCGCGCATAATTAAAATCTTCAGCACCACCAAAGGCGGGCAGGTGGTGGGCGGCCGCGTTACCGAGGGGGAAATCGTGCGGGGCGCGCATATCTCCATCCTGCGGCGCGGCGCGCGCATTGCGGAGGGACAGATTACTTCCCTTCAATCGGGCAAAACTCCCGTAGAAAAAGTCTCAGAGGGCAGCGAGTTTGGCGCACTCATTACCTCCAAACATCCCCTCGCCGCAGGTGATGAGATGGAAACTTTTGTCGAGGTAGAGGAATAGCGCCCTTACTTTGGCATATGGCCGATCGCAGAGCACGCATCCACGCCCTGCTGCGCGCGTTAGCGGCTGAGTTCGTAGCGCACGAATCCAACCGCCGCAGTATGATTACCGTAACGCGCGTGGCGACTTCCCGCGACCTCTCCAAAGCGACCATATTCCTCACCGTATATCCCGAAGCGCAGGAGAAAGCGGCGCTTGATTTCCTCATGCGCAAGAGGCCGCAGCTGCGCGCATTTATCAAAAGCCGCGCAGCGCTTAAGCGCATTCCGTTTGTGGAGATCGCGATTGACCGCGCGGAAAAGGCACGCCAGCGCCTGGATGCGCTTTTGCTTGAAGAAAAAGAGGGGAGCGATTAATATACCCATGAGGGCCTGGTGGTGAAGTGGTAACACAGCGGTCTGCAAAACCGCTATGCGCGGGTTCGATTCCCGCCCAGGCCTCTAAGATGCGATGGCGCCGCGCCAAAACCTCGGCTACGGCAGGGCAATACCCGAAAATCCAACCTCCATGCCGGGGCGAATGCGGTAGCGCGGTACCAACCCGGCAGGAACTTCCAGCACAAACTGGGCGGGTGCCCGCGGAGAAAACGTCGCGGGGTATGATTCGGGCAACGCGTTTTCCGTAATATCCACTACGCGCAGATCACTGCCTATCCAGATGATGTCCAGCGCAAAGCGCATGTCTTTCATCCAAAATGCGCGCGGCGCGGGTGTGGGAAATATGAAGAGCATGCCGGTCACCTCTTTTAAGGGTGCCCGCCCTGAAAGCCCTCGCGCCCATTCTTCCGGCGTGCGCGCCAACTCAACCGCAATCCTTGCCGCGCCTATGGTAACCTGCGGCACCGTGCGCGCATCAGCAGGTTCTTCCGCACGCGCGCCCGCCGCACGTTGCATATCTTCCGGTACCGGTGCGCGATCCTCTTGCTCCTGCGCACGCGGCAGCTGTGCGGCGCTGCGCTCCCGCTTCTCTTGCGGGCGCGCTGTGCCGCCTACCGCGCGCGCGTCACGCACATCCGGCGCTGCGGCGCCGCGCCAAAGCGCCATGCCTGCCGCCAGCGCCACGCCTGTCACTGCCAAGAACACTACAACGGCCGGCAGAAGCCGCGCACGCAGCGCAGTATGGCTTGAGCGGCGCGGTGCGGCATCAGGCATAGCCGGAAAACTCTTCGGTAAGTACGCGCCGCGCATCCACACCAAGCTGCTGCAGCGCCTGCTGGGCGAGCGCCACCATACCCGGCGGCCCCACCACATACCACCACGCCGCCGCGCCGGCTTCCCTCTGTGCCGCGGCAAGTGTTTCGTAATCCATACCCCCAAAGCGCGCCTTGAGTGAGAAATGTGCGTCCGCCGCCTCCCTCTCCTTTAGCTCGTCCCAATACGCGGCGTGGGCGTGGTCGCGGTTTGCGTAGACGAGCAACGTGTTCCTCTTTTTTTCTTTCGCGGGGGCACAGTCCTGAAGGTAGCGCAGCATGCTGAGGCAGGGGGTGATGCCGATGCCGCCGGCAATCCACACCACCGGTGCGTCATCTTCGGGCAGCGTGAAAAATCCGGAGGGGCCCTCCACTAACACAGTGCTGCCGCGAGGGAGCTCCATGAGCGTTTTCTTAAACCCGCTTCCGGTGGCACGAAAGGCCACCGCAAACTCTCGCACATTGCAGGGTGAGGAAACCAAAGAAAACACCCTTGAAGCCCCCTTAGGGTCGGCGTGCCGCATCTCGGGAAGATTTACCTGCACATACTGCCCCGCTTGGAAGGGAAAATCTCCCTCCACGGGGCAAAGAACCACCTCGCAGGTGTCTTCGGCTATCTTGCGTTGTGCGTGGATAGTGCATTCTTTTTTCATACGCGTACCATCAACCACATAGTTATCATCATAGCATTGCCGAGTGCTGGCCTATAACTAATACCACTCCTTGCGCTTCTGGCGGCGCACCTCTTTTATGAATGCCGCAATCTGCAAAAGCGGGACCGAAAGTGCCAGCGCCAAAAACGGGAAACGGAACCAATTGGGATCCGGCACGGGGCGGTGGAATGAGAGGGTAAAGTGGATAAACAAAAAGTAAATGCCGTGCAGCGCTACGAGATAAAATATCGCGTACGCGCTGTAGTGGAGCCATTTCCATGAAGAAACGCCGAGAAAGTTCACCGCTCGGTCCGACGAAGTAAGGAACAGCACCACCACCCAAAAGAGCGCCACAATACCCATAAGGTTAGCGAGTCCGAATCCCGGCTCCAGGCGCGCCCAGCGGTCCAGTTGCGGAATAAACTCGTACCCCAGAAAACGCAGCACGCTCCACCGCGCCCAACCGTCTATGATGAGCACCCCGTGGGTAACGGCGAGTACCGCAAACCATATGCCCACTTCCCTGCGCCAAGGAATCAGGCGTTGGGCGGCATGCCACAATTTCGCAAGCGGCCCTATAGCAAGCGCCACTACCAAAAAGACAAATGCCGCATCACCAAACGCGCGCCACAGCCGCATATCTGCCGACCACTCCGGACGGGTCATCCAAAACAGGTATACCGCGGCCGAAGCCAGCAGTCCCATCAGGACATGGCGAAACAACAGTTCGTACTTTGATTTTGTTCCCAGCAACATATCAAGAATGTAACCACAAAATTAAGAATTTCAGTTAAGGGCCGAAGATCAGCAGGCGCCGCCTACCGCCGCGCGAAAGGGCATCTCTGCCTTTGGGCATACGGGGCACGGAGGCAGAAAAACCAGAGGGTAGTCCCCGAAAGGTTGCCCCGCGCAATGCGCACCCGTACGCGCACTGCAGCAAGGCCTCGCGCCGCTATCGCGCGCGGTCGTATATCCTGCCGTGCACAATGCCTCTAAAAAAAGCGTGGAGGAGCGGATCTCGCCACAGCGGCCTTTTTTCTCCCCGCCTCCACGGAGGCGCGGGTGCAGTACCGCACACACGGGAAAGAAGTGCGCGCGGCGGTAAGCGGCGGAGCCACGGGGCTTTTCGCGCGCCGCGTACCGCCAGCGCTACGAGGAGTAAAAGAAAAAGAAGCGAAGCGCCCGCGAGGGTGCTTACCTTCTGAGACGCCAGCGAGCTCTTCAATGTTGCCCCGCACTCCGCGGCGGGCGTGCCGGAAAAACCCGCTCCAGGAAGCGCCAAACCGCCGCAGGAGAGCAGCGCGCTAAGGAGCACCACTGCCGCTATCGCGTATCCGGGATGTTGATTCCTTTGCCGCATAGTGCAGTGTGGCGCGGTGCGCCGCATGCCCCGCCATTGTAGCAGAAGTACGGCGCTCCCTCCATGGATTTTCTCTGCCCATTGCGTGCGGCACTCTTGCCCGCGCGGCGCTTCCTGCTAGTATAGGAGTGCGCCCGGGTGGTGGAATTGGTATACACGCTCGACTTAAAATCGGGTGCCGAAAGGCATGCGGGTTCAAGTCCCGCCCCGGGCACCATAATCAAAGCCGGCTCTTTTTGGGAAGAACTTTTTTGGCGGAGGATTTTACAAGACGGCATGGGTGGGTATGGTGGAACGAGAACGGAGCGCCGGAGTGATAACGGAGGCGCCGGGGGCATGGGTAAAGATATCACGAACTCCAATGTGAACGCAGAAGTATCGCATCACCACGCGCGCGGCGTGTGGCCTGTCTGTGTGCGTCGCACAAGCAGGTAGGTCATTCGGTATGGTTGGCAAAATAGGTTCTAGCGGTGTTCAATAAAGATAATCAGTATTGCGGGCGAGGAAGAGAACGCCTTCCAGCGGCATACGGTAACGCCCTGCAAGCCCGCCACGTCTTGAATAGTGAACCTCACCTGCTTCCTTCCGTGCTTGAGACAACGCGGAGGAAGTCCTCTCTTTTCCTGCAGATGAGGAGCGTGGTGAGCACGGGAACAGCGATTGTGCCATATCGCCTCACAATCTCTGAGATCCGCGCGAGAAACTTTTTACGCTGTTCCTCGGGCACCCCCACAATCTTCGGAAAGGTGTTGAGGAGTTTCGGATACGTTTCGGAATCGTAGTGGCGCCTCGCGCAGTACTTGCGTAAGGCAACGGTGTAGAGCAAGGGGTTCTGAATCACTTCTTGTTCCCGGTGGCGGAGTTTGGCCAGTACTCCTTTATTCACCTCAGCAACAGATGATTCGTTGGGATAGGCATCCGGAAGGCACTCGCGGTATGCCTTGTGTACCTCAGCGGTAACCGCGGAGTCCGATAGAAAGAAACTGTTCCAGACAAGCGCCAGGCTTCCGGCATCATTCATGAGGTTAAGAATCTTGCGGTGTTTGGTGTCTTCGTTGATCCAATGGTAGGCGGTGAATGCCAGGATTGCGTCAAAGCGGTCCGGCGGCTCGAAATTCTCAAAAGTTTCTTCAATAATCTCGACGTTCTTGAGTCCATTGGTTTGCTTTCTGGCGATTGCCGCGAGATGGCTGCCGGGTTCAATGGCAACGATTTTACAGCCGAACTTAGCGAGTTCCACCGTGGCGATGCCGCTGCCGGCACCGATCTCCAAAATCCGAGATCCCTCGCCAATGCCGCACAATTCCTTTATGTCCGCGTACAGTAGTGCAGGATATCCGGGACGTACAGAGTGATAGGTCTCGGCGAAAACATCAAACGCCGCATTGAAGATGGTTTTTCTTTTGGACATTATGGCGTATCTTCTTTTTGATTGCCGCGCTAAGAGC
>WFWH01000040.1 GCA_015491245.1 Patescibacteria group bacterium
GGTAGCAAGTACGGCGAGCAGCGGTATGGCAGCGTAAGAGAGAGAAGCACCCCGCTCCTTGCGGGGTGCGCGCCCGCAGCGAGAGGGGCCGCGCGGCTCAAGGCGAGGGGGCGCGTATACACGTTCGCCGACCGCTTCCCTTTGGAGAGTGCCGCTTTTCACTTTTCGCTCCATGCAGTTATGCTACCTCGGCGGTGCAACGCACCGCAACAATGAAATGAGATGCAGCAGAGAAAATCTGCTATGTGAGCCAGCGCAGCATTAACAAGGTGCGCCCCCCCACCAGTTCCCGTTCTCTTGTGTGATTACAGAAGAACTACGCCCGAGATTCCACAAGGGCCGCCCTACCCCTTTGATTACTCGCCCCAATAATCGCCCGCATCCACTTCGTTACCCTCACTGTCAACATAATCAACGCTATCATCCCAAAAGTCATCACTGTTGCTGCCGAAGTAATCTTCCGCAAATGAAGCGGCATCAGCGAAACCAACGGCAACGGTATCACTCAAGTCACTGAAGAAGCTGCGTACCCCTTCTCCCACTCTTTCTATAAAGGACTTATCTTTGGTGTTGGCATTGGCGTTTCCTTTTTCCTCATCACTCATCCACTCATACGCACCTACCGTGCCCAGTGCCGCAACCGCTCCCACGGGCCCTGCCACCATGCCGCCGGCGATAACCGCACCTGTTTTGAGTGCGGCGTTGCTCCAATTAACCGCAACCACCTCACCACCTTGTGCGCCCGCTTTGGCGCCAGCGGAAGCCGCATCCTTTTTCCCTTTGGATGCGGGGACGGCATCCTGCGACACCAGGCCGGTTACCTTGCCCCATAACTCCTTCAGATTGTCTCCCACCACCTCAAGCACCATCTTCCCTTTTTCGCCCGCGGCAGCTGCCCCTTCAGAAGCCGCGTCGGAGACAAAGGTAACGCCTTCCCTCCCCTTTTCCAGTGCACTATCCAAGAAGCTCCCGCCTCCCGCTTCCCTAAAAGAGGTGGGGCCGTCGCTGAAGGCACGCACGCGGTCAAACGAAATGCTCACCTTGAAATCGCCGCTCCCGTCATCCAACCTTCCCACCTCCATTCTCTCCACTCCCAAATCGCGCAACGTGGCGCTCTCTTTGATTTTTCCGTAGGCATCCAATACGCCGAGGTCTTCCAGAGAAGAAAACAGCGTACCTCTGTTCATGCTCACAAACTGCGCCATATCCTCGCGGTCCTGCAGTCCGAGATCCCGCAGCTTTGTTTCCCCTTTCAAAATTAGCGACTGTCCGGGCAAGAGCCCATCCCACTCAAACGCCATGAGGCGGGTGGTGAAGCCGGTCGGCCGATTGTTCTTAAGCCGCCACTTGAAATTCTTTTCCATCATCACCGCAAGAAAGTACGAACCATAGCGCGCTGCCATATCGCTATAGCGCGGCGATATGCGCGGGATGCTGAACTTTCTGGAATAGTCACCGCTTCGGCGCGGATCATCGCTCGCCGTTACCATTTTGGAAAGCGCTACCTTACCACCGAGTGTCAGCACCACTAAGCCGGTTTTTTTGTCCCGCTCAATCACCAGAGGGTGCTTGAAACCCAGCGTGCGCAAGGTTGCTGAAGGGTTCCATTTCTTGCCGCCTTGAGAGAAAAGTGTGCGTCCGACAGGAAAATTGTTAAGGCGCACAAATTTCACCTCGTCTGGATCCTGCCCCTGACGCCAAGCTTCGAAAAAATCCCCTGGGGTTACCCCCAAATTTGACAAGGGGGTATCCGGCGCCAATACCAGCTTTTTTCCCACAGGAAACGGCACGAAATAGCTGCTGGCTCTCTTGGGCGGTGCAGGCGGCACGCTACCGGGCGCCACAGACGGTGAACTGAATTTTTGTATCTGCCATTGCCGGCTGTCGCACGATGGGTCCGTGCAGCCGCACTTCCACGCCCCGTTCACCCACTCGCACGTATACGCGACAAAATATGTTGTCGGCATCGGCATGGTGAATTTTGCGCTCGCACCGCGGTACAGCCATACGCCCTTCTTTTTCGGCCCGGAGAGCCGCACCTTGCGCCACGCGCCGCCGTCCCAATAAAACGCATTTTCATACACATACACGCGGTCATTGCCGCCCCCCGCCAACACCGTCAATTGGTTGCCAGAACAGCGCCCTTTAATCAACGTGCCGTTCCCAAAATAAGATACGGGAGAGCCGTACCCCTTGGGCTTTTGCTCCGGCGTCGTGTATTGGTAGCAGGGGCTTGCGGAAAGATCTATGTCCTTCACCGCGGGTGGAGGCGGCGGGGTGTCGCCCGCAAGAGGAGGATACGCGGTTTGCGCAAGGGCGCGCGCGCCCGGGCCGAGCCCCATGAATGCCAAAACCATGAGCGCGAAGGCAAAAAATCGCCCCGAAGCGGTAGTGCCGAGAAGCGCACGGAGAAAAACAAACCCTTGCATATGCGGTACTATGGGTATGAGCGGTTAAACAAATTAATTCGTGATAACGTTATCATACAATCCGCCGATGCAGCGCTCCATACCGCTTTTCCACACCGCCCCACTGCGCGCCACAGATGATGGTGCGGGTGCAGCAAACGCGGCGCCTGCCCGGAGCCTGGTGGGCGGCGCACAGCAGCGCACCATTGCAAAGGGGCGCCGCATCGCGCTACCGCCCGTGCTCACCTCCCCCACACCACCGGTTCTATGCCGTGCGCCTGCAGGTAGGCGTTTGCTTTACTAAAGTGGCGGCAGCCGAAAAAGCCGCGGTCGGCGGAGAATGGCGAGGGATGCACGGCGGTGAGTACGAGATGCTTGCGCTCATCAATGAGCGGGCGTTTTTTCTGCGCGTAGGCGCCCCACAGCATAAACACGAGATGGTCGCGCCCCTCGGAAAGCGCACGTATTGCCGCGTCGGTAAATTCCTCCCATCCTTTGTGCTGGTGGCTTCCCGGTGCGCGCTCCCGCACCGTGAGTGTCGCGTTCAAGAGCAGTACCCCTTGGCGCGCCCATTCCTCCAAATTGCCCGAGGCGGGCGGCGCCACTCCCAGATCGTTTTTGAGCTCTTTGAAAATGTTTTGGAGCGAGGGAGGGGGGGTTACCCCGTCGGGCACTGAAAAGGAGAGCCCGTGCGCCTGGCCGCGCCCGTGGTAAGGATCTTGGCCCAGCAGCACCACCTTGACCTTGTCAAAGGGCGTCAGTGCAAACGCCCGAAAGACGAAGCGCGGCGGCGGGTATACCCGCGCGCGTAGGTATTCTTCGCGCACAAACTCCGCCAACTTTTTGAAATAGGGCTTGGAAAACTCTTCCTTGAGCGCTTCTTTCCACGATGGTTCTATCTTGACACGATCCATACTCCTGCTTTTGCGGGCAACATAGGTGGCGCTTTCTGGTTTTTGGTTAGCGCCCCCACATGGCGCGAAAGGGGGCGCCGAAACTTTTTTCTGGAGGCGTATTGCCATCCCAGAGAGCGGAATTGCTGCTCCACAGGTAAATGAGATAGACAAACTTGTCCTGATAACGCTGGCGTAAGCGCTCCACCCCCTCTACCATTGCGGCAGGGTTTTCCGTAATGGGAAAAAACTCTTTCCCCTTTCGGTTCATTCCAAACTCCGAGCTTCCCACCCATTTGCCGCGAGACACGCAAAAATCAAACCAATCGTATAACCCTTCTCCGCCTTGCAAAGCGGGATAGCGCAGATACCGATTCCAATCTGATATGCTTCGAATGCCGATCTTATCATGTATACCTACACCACAAATATCCACCCACGCGTCGCCAGGGTAGACATCCCGATGGCGCTGAGTACCATCGCCATACCGTATCTGGAATGAGGGGCCAAACTCAAAGAGGGGCACCTCGCCAGCTATACTGCGCGCACCGCTTCTGATGGCGTCCACCGCACGGCGCCAAGCGCGCTTAAATCCCTTTACGTCAGTCCCTATGCTGTGCGGATACCACGAACCCGTCATTTCCCACCCGAGGCGCAGGACCACCGTGGACAACTTACGCCCCGTCTGGCGGGATTTATAGGCGAGGCGCTGTCCCATGCGGTAGTAGTAGGTATCGTACTTACCCGCTGCAATTTCTCGCCAAATGCCCGGATTTTGCCACTTACCGTTCACCCTCCGGTTGGAGTGCGATAGCGGCACCATCCACGTCCCGATCACAATGGGGCGGTCCACGGGCCAAAAGCGCGGATCAAATGCACGTCGTGTGTGAAAAGTGCTGAATTGCCCCCCAAACAATGAAGGATCCGAACCCTTGCCTCCAGCAATGCCATCCCACGTTTTTATGGAGCTGGGATCTGACCACACCTTGACTATATCGTCCATTCTTCCCAATCCTTTAACGAATTTCGTGCGGCTGCTTTTTGCATCACCGGGACTTACCCCAAAGGGCTGCCCTACCCCGATGCTGAACGGCAAACCGCTGCGCGTGGGTAAAAAGGGCTTACTACCTGGCGCACTGCGCGCACTTCCTCCCACCACTGCACGCGAGGCCTCCCCCCGCACCCTCTGCAGCTGCCACGCACGCTGGGTGCAGGCGGGGGTGGTGCAGCCGCAGCGCCAAGTGTTGCCTTGCCACTCGCAGGTATAGGCGGCGACGTAGGTGGCAGGTTGCGGGAGGGTGAAGGAGGCGGTTGCCTTGCGGGGAATCC
>WFWH01000041.1 GCA_015491245.1 Patescibacteria group bacterium
CTATTCCACCTGCTGCGCTGCGGGAATGCCGTAGGTTGCCTCTATCTTCTCGCGCAGTACAGGGAGGTATGCCTCGCCCAAGGAATCGGAGATTGCCGCGGCAAAGTATTCGGCGAGGAGCGGATTGCCCTTTCCTTCCAGTATTTCTCCGAGGCATTCCCCGCACGGCGCCTCACCATTCACCACCTCTTCAAGGCAGTCACATACTAATGCCCTTTCTTGATGTGAGGGATCGGTGAAGCAATATGTGCAGGGGTTCTGGAGGCAGCATTGGTAGCGGCCGCTGGCTATGAGCGCTCTCACTCCCTCGGATACCTCGGCGCTCAGCGCGCGCGGCTCCGCGGCGCCTTGCGGTGCCGCGCGGCCACCATCGTGCAGTAGGGGCGCGGCCCAATACCCCGCCGCCGCAGCGGCGGCTATCGCCAGCGTGCCGACAGCGTAGCGAGCGAAAGCGGTAGGGATGCGTGTCAACATATGCGGGTTAGATGGTGAGATAGGGACGCAGTGCGCCGTTGGTAAATTGGTACACCTCAAAGGGGGCGCGCTTGGGGCCCGGCATGCCTGGTGTGCCAGAAGGCATGCGCGCAAGCCCGATGCCGTCTATTGCGGGCCGCTCTGCCAGCAATTTTTGCAGCGCTTCCATAGGCACATGCCCCTCCACGCGATAGCCCGCCATGGTAATGGTGTGGCAGCTGAGGCCGTCTTGGGGGATGCCGTAGCGCTTCTTCACTGCATCCATATCATCGGTGTTCCGTACCGACACAGTGAAACCGTTGCGCCGCAGGGCTTTGGCGTACCCCTCGCAGCAGCCGCACGTGGGTGATTTGTATAGTACTGCGGTTATGCCGGAGCCAAACCCTGTTACGGGAGGCTGCGGGTCTGCGGGAGCGGTAAGCAGGTAGAATCCCGTGCCGCCGAGCACGAGCACCAGTGCGGCCGCCGCCGCACCAAGCATGGTATTACGCATACGCAATGTGTGTGAGGTATTGAGCGGATAAGGGGAAGTGATGCCGTGCGGATAGGTTGCCGCGCATTCCGCCGTTACCACACACGTGGATGTACAATCCCTTTTGCCAGCGCCTGCCGCAACGGATCGCGGAGGGGAAGAGGCGGCGCACTGTGCAGGAGCAATGCGGTTTGTTGGTTTTGGCGCGCCACGCACGCGGCGAGAACGCGCGCGGGGATTCTCGCGGCGCCTAACGCGGCCGCCAGTGCCGCCAGTGCCCACAGGAGAATAGTCTGCAGTGTGGGACTAAAATAGAAAGTGTGCTGCCACTGCAGCACATGCTGGGCTACGCTGGTGGCGCAGGCGTTGGTGCGCGTAAACGGGCAGGTGCGCCCACCCTGATTGTGTGTTGCGTAGTCGGTGCCGCCGAGCAGCAGTACTCCCACCAATGCCGCCAATATCCCTGCGGCGACAACGGAACCGCGCGTGCGTTTTTTGCAGCATGCACGTTGCATCATGTGGCCAGTGTAAAACAATTTTCCCTTTCTGTGAACGCGCAGTGGTACTTTTTTTCGGGATGCGTGCATACCGTACATAGCGCCGCGGGCGTGGCACGGCTTTGTAGGCACTCATCAATTTGAGTGCCTCAAAAACAAAACCCGCCGTGCAGGCGGGTCGAGAAGGGGAGGGGTTTTAATCCGCCGCTTCTTGCGGGGCGGCGGGGACAACGCCGGCGGCTTCCGTGCGCACTTCGCCCTCCTTTTCGGTGAGGCGATACACCGGAAGCCCTGCGGCAAGGCGGCGGAGCGTTTCCTCGCGGCCGCGTGCTGCGGCGGCGAAGAGCTCCTCGGTGAGTGCGCCCAGTGCTGCAGCATCCTCTCCGGTGACGCCGAAGAGGGGTGCGATCGCGGCCGCATAGGCGCGCAGGCGCCGCGCTGAGCGCGCAGCATCAAACACGAATGCCTGGCCATGGGCATTCGTGTGCGCTGCCATACGGCGCTCGGATTCGTTCACCACCACCGCGCCCTCGCGGTGGTCTCCGGCATAGGTGTCGCAGCGCACCGCGCTTTCGGTTTGTGCTTCCGCAAGTGCGCGGGTGAGCAGTGCCGCGAGCGCCGCAGCGTCCTCGGCCGCCATGCCGTACGCCGCGGCGTCGTGCAGCGCATGACGTACGTGGCCGCAGCCCGTCCAGCGCGGCGCGCCGTCGGCAACGTGCGTGTCGCTGTGCACGCACAGGCGCCCCCCCAAGAAGGAGAGGGTAGCACGCCAGAGCGCTTCTACCGAAGGGGCAGGAAGCCCTTGCGCGCGGCGCGCGCGGGCAACGGCGGCTGCTGCAAGCACGAGCTCCATGTCGCCACCGGGCGCGGCGAGCCCGTGGGTTTGCCCTTCCGCACACCTGCCATCCACGCAGCAGGCGTGCCGCGACATTCCCTCCGCTTCCTCCGGTTGGCGGATACCTTCCGCGACGAAAGCGGCGGCGTCTTTTTGATTAAGATAATTTTTTCCCATACGTTCTCCCCTGGCGTTTTTCTTCTGCTCTTTTGGTGAGCCGGCGGGGATTGTAGCACACCCCCTATGGAATGGAAGAGGCGCAACGGCAGAGGGCTGGGAAAACTAAAAAAAACACGACATGCGTGAGGTGCGGTACGTCCGCATGTACATTTTTGCGTAGGTTGGTACAATGCAGTCCTATGGAAGGCACACAACGCGGCACCCCACCCCATCATTCCCTGCACGCGCGCGGGCTTATCGCACAGGTCGGCGGCGGTACGCTGGAAGAGATTTTTTCCGTGCCGCGCAAGGTGTACCTCGGCATTGATCCGAGTGCTGACTCCATTCATGTGGGCAATTTGGTGCCCGTCATACTGTTGAAGCACCTGTGCGACCTCGGGCATACTCCTGTGCTGCTCGTGGGGGGCGGCACGGGACTCATCGGCGATCCCAAGGAAAGCGGCGAGCGCCCGTTGCTTGCCAAAGAGGCGGTGCGGGAAAACGCTGCCGCGCTCGCGCGCCAGCTCTCCGCACTTCTCCAAACTGATTCTCTCCTCATGGTGGATAACGCCGCGTGGCTCACCGAACTGCACCTCATTGATTTTTTGCGCGACATTGGCAAGCACTTCAGCGTAAACCAGCTCATCAAGCGCGACGTGGTGCGCCGCCGCCTGGAGACCGAGGAGGACAGCATTTCCTACACCGAGTTTTCGTACACGCTCCTGCAGGCGTACGATTTTCTCCATCTGTTTGAAACGCAAGGGGTAACGCTGCAGGTGGGTGGCGCGGACCAGTGGGGCAATATTGTGGCGGGTGTGGATCTCATCCGCAGAAAGAAGCGTGCGGCCGCCTATGCGCTCACCACACCCCTTGTGGTAGACAAGACTACCGGAAAAAAGTTCGGCAAGTCGGAGGGCAATGCCGTGTGGCTGGCGCCGGACAAGACCTCGCCGTTTGCGTTCTACCAATTTTGGCTCAACGTCGCCGACGAGAATGTGGAGGAGTACCTGAAAATATTTACCTTTATGCCGCTTCCGCGCATTGCGGAGGTGGTGGCGGCGCATCGCGCTACACCGCACGCGCGCCACGCCCAGCGCACACTCGCGCACGCGGTGACGGCGTTCGTGCATGGCGCCAAGGCGGCAGAAGCAGCAGAGGAAGTATCCCGCGCGCTCTTCGGCGGGGGAGATTTCTCATCGCTTTCAGAGGCGGCGCGCGCGGCTCTCCTGAACGAGGTTCCCTCACTCGTGCTTTCCAGCGAGGAGCGGAAAGAGGGAGTAGCGGTCGCGGATGCGCTCGTGCGCACGGGCCTTGCCACCTCCAAATCGGAGGCGCGCCGCCTAGTGGAGAGCGGCGGTGTTACGGTAGACGGCGTGCCGGCGACGTCGGAAACCAAAGTGGGTACGGCGCTCCCCGAGGGGCGTTGGGTGCTCCTGCGCCGCGGCAAAAAGGTGGCGCTGGTGCGCTAGCATGCGCGTAGGAAACGCGCTACCCCGCGAATGCGAGTGCGTGTACTACGTGCGCACCCGCCGACAAAAGCGCGCGCCGCGCTTCGCACAGGGTGGCGCCCGTGGTGGCGATGTCGTCCACCAGCACCACCTGTGCCCCCGAAAGCGCCGCGGTGCGCCGTGCCAGAAACGCGCCTGCGACATTCTCCGGACGGCGCGCATGCGGCAGGCGCGATTGGGGAGGGCCGTTGCGCGTGCGCACCAGTACATCTTCCCGCACGGTAAGGCGCGTCTCTGGGAGCGCGTGTGTGAGCGCGTGCGCCAAGAGGGCGCTTTGGTTGAAGCCCCGCGCGCGCAGGCGCGCGGGGCAAAGCGGTACGGGCACCAGGAGTGCGGGTGCCTGATTTTCTTGCACCGCAAGAATCTGCGGCGGCTTTTCGGCAAGCGGCGGGAGCAGGGGCGCACCAGCAGCGCGTGCCCCCCTGAATTTCAGCGCCCACAGCAGCTGGCGCACTTCCGGCGCGCGGTAGGGGTACAGCACCGTAATCCACGGGTGGCGTGCGTGCGGGCGCGGCGCGTAGAGGGTGTACAGGCGTGCTGCGGGTATGCGCCGCCATGCGTGCACCCTCTTGTGCGCGGGGAACAGCAGTACCTGCAGCAGCGCCGCGCCGCGCGCCCACGCTGCCGCCAGCACGCGCGCTGTTTTCCGTTTCGCCATGGGTAACCGAGTGGTATACTAAGTCACTATAGCACGCTCAGTAACGTATGGGTTTCCTTGACCGCTTTAATTTCCAGGATGCGCTCCGTGCGCTCCCTTTTTCTCCCAAGGGAAAGAGCGCATTGGGTATTGATATTGGTTCCTCTTCCGTCAAAGTCACGCAAATCCGCAATGAAAACGGCGTGGCGATACTGGAGACGTACGGTGAACTTGCGCTGGGTCCCTATGCGGACGTAGAGATTGGGCGTGCGACCTCGTTAGAGGTTGATCGCCTCACTGAAGCCCTGCGCGACATTTTGCGGGAGGCAAACGTTACGACCAAAGAGTGCGGCGTTTCCATACCCTTCACCTCCAGCCTTATTTCGCTCCTGACACTTCCCGCGGTAGACCGCAAGACGCTCACCAACATGATTCCCTTGGAGGCGCGCAAATACATCCCTGTTCCCATTTCCGAGGTGCTCTTGGACTGGTTTGTCATTCCCGAAGGTGATGCCAAATTTCTCTCAAAAGAGGATGCCGAGGAGTCGCACGCTGCTCCCACCGAAGCACTCGCGCCACAAAAAATCGCCCCCGCTTCTCCCCTCACGCCCTCACCCCCCCAAGGGCGGCACACGCGGGAGCCGGAGAAAAAACTGCACGTACTTCTCGTGGCAATTCATAACGAGGTGCTGCGGAAATTTGATACGGTCATGAAGGCGCTTGGACTGCGCCCCGCATTTTATGAAATAGAAATTTTCAGCACCATCCGCTCGGTATTGGGGCGCGGGGTGGCGCCGGTGATGGTGCTGGATATCGGCGCGGCGCGCAGTAAAATTTATATCGTGGAGGCGGGGGTGGTACGTGCCACCCATGCGGTGAACAAGGGGGCGCAGGACATCACGCTCACCCTTGCGAAAACGGCGCAAATTTCCATCACCAAAGCGGAGGAAAAAAAGCGCGAGGTAGGCCTTCTGTCGGTCCCAGGGGATACCATTGGCGAGAAACTCGCCCCCATTGCCCACCGTACGATGGAGTATATTTTCGCAGAGGCAGAGCGCGCCATTTTAGCATACCAGCGCCGCTTCCATGCCAATATCGCGCAGGCGGTGCTGACCGGCGGCGGCGCCACACTCAAGGGGCTCTTGCCGCTCGCACAGAAAAAATTTGAGCGCGAGGTGGTGCTGTCGGACCCGTTTAAGAAGGTGCAGTATCCCGCATTTTTGGAAGAGGTACTGCGGGATGCAGGGCCTGAATTTGCGGTATCACTCGGCCTTGCGCTGCGCAAATTGCGCGAGTGAAGCACCGCGTCGTGTCCTCAAGGGATCGTACCCGCAACGCGCTTTATACACAGCTTACCCCTAGTGCGGACGCGCAAGAGGCACACTATGCCGTATAATTACCCATACCTGCAGCCGCATTCCGCGCCGCGCGGCGGGCGCATGCACTACGGTGTCCCGTATGGAGCCTCGATTTAAAACCTCATTTATTCCCAAGACATCACTCCCCGCCCAAGGGGACGGCGGGGCGCATGCAGCATCCCCAAAGCGAGGCAGTACGCTTTTACTGTCGGCGGGTGTGTTGTTCATTGCATCGCTTACCGCGGCGGGTGCCCTCTACGCGTACCGGAGTTACCTAGTGAACGATATTGCGTACAAGGCGGATTTGCTGCAAGAAGAGCGCAAGTCCATCGATCCCGCCCTGATACGTGCCATGGCGCGCCACATGGCGCGCATTGAAGCGGCGAAAAAGATTCTTGCCGCTCACATTGCCCCCACCGTGCTGTTTTCCTTTCTTGAGGAAATTACCCTGGAGAATGTGCGCTATGCGAGCATGCGTATGGCCGCAAACGAAGGAAGCATTCAGGTGGCGCTTCAGGGTGAAGCGACTAATTTTGAGGCAGTTGCCCTGCAATCAGATGTGTACGGCAACAACCGCATGGTGCGGCGCGCGTTGTTTTCTGACGTGAATCGCAACAGTGAGGGGTTGGTATTGTTCAACGTGGACGCCACTATGGATCCGCGTTTTTTGCGCTACGGGAATTATCTCACCCTTCGTGCCAAGGGGGATGGGGCGGTAAGCGACACTCCGGATACCGCGGGGGACGCTCCGGCGCCGTCGCGGCCTACCTCGGCAGAGGCACCTCCGGCGGCAGTGGTTCCGCAAGAGGCAACGCCCTCCGCAGGAGAGACTGGCGGCGATGCAGAAACAGATGCGGGTTCCTCGGAAGGTGCGGAGTCTCCGGAAGGCTTACTGCCACCGCCACCGGCCGCATTACCGTAGCGCACACACATCAATGCCTGTAATCAAGTTTTTACCATGAAAAACCAAACGCTCATTGCGCTCGTGTTGTTCCTTGGTGCCCTCGGTGTGTACCTTGGATTGGTGCAGCCGCTGTATTCCAGTGTGCAGGCGCTTAAGCCGCGCAGTGCGCAGTTGGATGCGGCGCTGAAAAATGCAGATCAATTTCGCGCGCGCATGAAAGAGCTGAGCGCTGAATTTTTGGTAAAAACCGACAATGAGAATGCACGGCGCCTCCAAAAGTTGCTGCCGGACAATATAGACAACGTGCGCCTCATTATCGACATCAACAACATTGCCCGCGGGCGCGAGGTGGCGATTCGTGATTTTTCTATTACGGAAAATGCACCTCCAGAATCGCCTACACGCGGCGCCGCGCGCCGTGCGGCACGCAGTGAGGAACTTTCTCCTTCAGGCCCGCGCTACCGCAGTGTGGATCTCAGCTTCACGGCGGAAGCGCCATACCGCCGCTTTCTCGCATTCCTTGATGATTTGCAAAACAGCTTGCGCCTGGTGGATGTGCGGAAGATACAAGTTTCTCCCGCAGTGCCGGTTGAGGGGGAAGAAGCGGAAGAGCCGAATTACCAGTTTTCCCTTACTCTTACCACGTATTGGCTTGAGTAGAACTGCCGAGGCGTATGGAATCAGTACTGCAGCACAAAAATTTCGTTATCATCGTAGGGACCGGCCTTATCATTGCCGCCGCATTCCTCTTTTTGTCCAAAACCGACCCGGAAAGCGCCGGTGCCGCAGCGGCGCTCTCTGCCGAAACACGTGCGCGATTGGAGCAGAGCGCTGAGATAGAGCGTGAGATTATTCAAGAGCTCCGCAAGCTGCAGTCCATCACGTTTGACGATTCTTTGTACGAAGATCCCTCCTTCCAACAATTAGTGGATTTCAGCCGCCCGATAGAGAGCCAGCCAGTGGGGCGCGACAATCCCTTTGCACCACTTTCGGTGCAGTAGCGGAAAGGGCGCGCAGCGCCCTCGTGCACCCGTATTTATTTGCATCATCGTAATTGATACCCTACCGTGGATATCCTCTCTCTACTCATTGATAAAGGGGTCATCACTGAAGCAGATGCCGCTGCATTCCGTGAGGAAGCGGCGCGCGAAGGCTTGCCCATTGAGGAGATACTAAAGCGGCATGAGGTGCCCAAAGAGACGGTGCTCGCGGTGCGCGGCGAATATTTGCAGATGCCGACGCGCGTGATCCCTGAGGGGTACGTGGTGCCCTCAGAGGTGCTCTCGCTCATTCCCGAAGAGTCGGCGCGGCACTACGGCATAGTGCCGCTCGCGTTTGCCGATGGGGTGTTAGAGGTAGGCATGACCGACCCCGATAACATAGAGGCGGTAGATGCGCTTAACTTTATCGCATCCCAAAAAGGCATGACCTATAAAATTTTTCTCATTGCCCAGGAAGATTTTGACCGCGTGCTTGCGATGTATGGCGGCATCGGTGGTGCCATCAATAAGGCGCTGACCGCACTCAATGAGGGTGGCGATGAGGAGCAAAAGCCAGTGGTACATTTGGGGGGGCGCAGTGCCCGCCCCCAGGAATCCCTTACTGCGCCCGCGACGCCGCAGGGAGTGCCGGAGGCGCGCATTGAGAGCGAGGATGCACCGGTTACCAAAATTGTGGCAACGATTATCCGTAATGCGGTAGATGGCAACGCTTCGGATATTCACATTGAAAATAACGGAGAGAAGGTGCGCGTGCGCTTTCGGGTGGACGGGGTGCTGCATACCAGTATTTTGCTCCCCACCAAGGTGCACCGTGCCATTGTGAGCCGTGTGAAAATACTCGCATCGTTAAAGTTGGATGAGCGGCGCAAGCCACAGGATGGGCGCTTTTCCGCCACCATTGACGGGCGCAAAATTGATTTTCGCGTATCTACCTTTCCTACCCGTTTCGGGGAAAAGGTGGTGCTGCGCATTTTGGATCCGGAAAAGGGCATTACGCGCCTGGAAGAGTTGGGCATGGGTGAGGCGCACATCAAAACGGTGCGTACCGCCATACAGAAGCCCTACGGCATGGTGCTCATCACAGGTCCCACCGGATCGGGAAAATCCACCACGCTTTACGCCATGCTGTCAGAAATGGATACCGAGCGCAAAAACGTCGTCTCTCTGGAGGATCCGGTGGAGTACAACATTGCGGGGGTCAGCCAATCGCAAGTGCGCCCCGATATCGGCTACACCTTTGCCAACGGCCTGCGCTCCATTTTGCGCCAGGATCCGGATGTGATCATGGTGGGCGAGATACGCGACAAGGAAACGGCGCAGTTGGCGGTGCAGTCAGCCCTGACGGGGCATTTGGTTCTCTCCACACTCCACACCAATACCGCAATCGGCGCGATCCCCCGCCTGCGCAACATGGGGGTAGACCCTTATCTCATCGCGCCCACACTGGAGCTCGTCATTGGCCAGCGTTTGGTGCGCCGCCTGTACCCGGGCTCGGGGCGCAAAATTCCGCTGGAGGGCACGCTGAAAAAGATGTTAGATGAGCAATTTGCAGATTTGCCCGAAGAGTACAAGAAAGACATTCCCTTGGACCAGGGCTATATCTGGGGGCTCCAGCCCACCGGTGATTGCCCCACCGGTACACGCGGGCGTACCGCGGTACACGAGGTGCTGGCGGTAACCCGAGAATTTGAGGATGCCATTCTCAACGATGCGGGAGAAAACGAACTGTACGACTTGGCGCGCAGCAAGGGCTACCTTACCATGCGCGAATCAGCGATCGTCAAAGCGCTCAAAGGCGAGATACCGCTGGAAGAGGTTAATACGCTGGGCGGATCGTTTGCGGCGCTCGCCGAGGAAGAGGCGGTGCAAAACCCGGCTCAACCCCCCGAGGAAATTGCCGTATAATAGTGACCGCACGCGCATGAAAAAAGGAAAACAACCTCCCAAGGTGGTGTTGGTGGATGACGACGAGTTTCTCGTTGACATGTATGCGCACAAGTTCAAGGAGCGCGGAGTTGACGTGGCGGCATTCCGCAAGGGGGAAGAGGCGCTGGCGTATCTGCGGCAAGGAAACACCCCTGATCTTTTGGTCGTTGATCTTGTGATGCCGAACGTAGACGGGCTCACATTGCTGCGCGCGGTGCAAGACATGCGCCTTTCTCCCCGGCCGGTCATTATTATTCTTTCCAACCAGGGGCAGGAAGAAGACATTGAAAAGGCGCGCGCACTGGGGGCGGACGGCTACCTTATCAAAGCAAACGCGGTACCTTCCGAGGTAATTGAAATGTGCCTCAACCACCTGGAAGGGAGAGGCGCGTCAAGTGTCGCACAGGGGCACGATGCGCATCTAGCGGCGCATCGCTAAAAGCGTGGCAATATTATGGACCGAGAAGCACACAGCATTTATCTGCAGCACGCCGCTAAATTGGTACAGGAGGGGCGCGACTACACCGATGATCTGAAAGCGCTGGTGGATACCGTGGTGAGCGAGGGTGCGTCGGATTTGCACTGTACGGTGGGTTACCATCCCACGATGCGGGTGGAGGGTGCGCTCATTCCCCTCACCCAGTTTGAGAAACTAACGCCCGAAGACACGGCGGGATTGGCGCGCGCGCTCCTGAACGATGCGCAGATGCGTTTCTTTTTTGCCCAAGAGGAAATTGATTTTTCCTATACGGCAGCCGAACAGGTGCGCTTTCGCGGCAACGCGGCATTTGAGCGGGGCAATATTGCCATTTCGCTTCGCCTCATCAACAACCTCATCCGCTCCTTGGAGGAGTTGCGGCTTCCTCCCATTTTGGAGGAGTTTACCAAGCATAAGCAGGGGTTCTTCCTGGTAGTGGGGCCGGTAGGGCAGGGCAAAACCACCACGCTTGCCGCTATGCTGCAAATTATTAACGAGCAGCGCACGGAAAAAATTGTCACCATTGAGGACCCCATAGAGTATCTATTTACCCCGAAAAAATCCATGATAATCCAACGCGAGGCGCGGGTGGACACGAAAGATTTTCACCATGCCCTGCGCGCCGCCTTACGCCAAGACGTAAACGTCATCATGGTGGGGGAGATGCGCGCGATGGAAACCATAGCGAGTGGGGTTACCGCCGCCGAGACGGGGCATTTGGTGTATTCCACGCTTCATACCAACAACGCTGCGCAAACCATTGACCGCATCATTGATTCGTTTCCCGCCGGCCAGCAGGACCAGATACGGGTGCAACTCGCCTCCAGTTTGACCGGCATTTTCTCCCAGCGCCTCGTGCCCAGCATTGCCGGCGGGCGCGTGCCCGCCTACGAGCTTCTGATCAACACCAAGGCCGTAGCAAACCTCATCCGCGAGCGGCGCACCCATGAGATCAATACCGTTATTGAAACGGGAGTGGAAGAGGGCATGATTTCGCTGAACCACTCGCTCGCGGAGCTTGTGCGCCGCGGCGAGGTGGCGGTAGAGCAAGCGTTTGTGGTGTCCACCGAGCCGAAGGAGCTGGAGCGCCTCTTGTGACGGCGCGCGCTGCACGCGCGCCGCGCCTTTCTCTGTTAGGATACTATATACCATTCCACGGAAGCGCATCTGAAAAATCCGCCTATGCTGTTTACCTACAAAGTTATTTCCCAAAATGGGCAAAAGTTTGAGGGGGAAATAGAGGCCATAAACCAAGATGTGGCGATCAGTAGCCTGCAGAACCGCGGGTTCATCGTGGCGGATATCCGCCCAGCCGAGAAAAAGTCCCCCTGGGAGTGGGAATTCTCCTTCGGTAGCGGCATCTCAACGCGCGACATCGTGATCGTTTCGCGCCAAATCGCCACCCTGTTTGAGGCGCAGGTATCGGCACTGCGCATTTTCCGCCTTTTGGCGACTGAGATGGAGAATAAAAACCTGCAGCGCGTGTTTGCCGCGGTGGCAGATGATTTGCAGGGTGGCAGCTCCATTTCACGCGCACTCGCCAAACACCCGCAGGTATTTTCTGAATTCTACGTCAACATGGTGCGTACCGGTGAGGAGACGGGAAAACTGGACGAAGTATTTACGTTCCTCGCGGATTATTTGGACCGCACTTATGAGATTACGAGCAAGGCGCGCAATGCGCTCGTCTACCCGGCATTTGTGATTGCCACATTCATTATCGTGATGTGGCTTATGCTCACCATGGTGATACCGCGCCTGGGCGACATGCTGCGCGAGTCGGGGCTGGAGCCGCCCGTGTACACCAAGGTAGTGCTCGCGCTCTCCGATTTTGCAACGAGTTACAGCTATGTGCTGCTTTTTCTTATCGCGGCACTCTCAATAGCGCTGTGGCGCTACTACCGCACTCCGCAGGGGCGCCTTGCGATGGACGAGCTGAAGTTGCGCCTTCCCGCGGTGGGTAATTTGTACCGCAAGCTGTATCTCTCGCGCATTGCCGATAATGTGAGCACCATGCTGGACAGCGGCATATCCATGGTGCGCACGCTGGAGGTGACTGCCGAGGTGGTAGATAATGCGGTGTACCGCACCATCCTCAGGACCGCGCTACAGGAGGTGAAAAACGGCATGGCGCTCTCAGGTGCGCTCTCACGCTATCCCGAAATACCCAGCATTATGGTGCAGATGATACGTGTGGGTGAAGAGACGGGGGAGTTGGGCACCATCCTGCGAACCCTCTCCAAGTTTTACCGCCGCGAGGTGGAAAACGCCGTGGATACCCTTATCGGACTCATAGAGCCCGCGATGATTGTGGCGCTGGGGCTGGGCGTGGGCGTGTTGCTCGCTTCGGTGCTTATTCCGATTTACAACATCACACTCTCCATTCAATAGTGTCTCTTGTTGCCGCTACTGTTATCCACAGCCCTTTTCTGCATACGGGAGGTAAGACCGTATAATACAAGCATAATCGACGAGGGTGGTCCTAGGTCAGCCCCCTTTTAAGCGCGATTATTATTCAGCATAGCTTTTATTAATCTATGGTATCTATGCGTACACGTAACACTACGCGAGGGTTCACCCTCATCGAACTTTTGGTGGTGATCGCCATCATCGGCATCCTCGCATCGGTCGTGCTTGCCTCGCTCGGCAGTGCACGCGAACGCGCGCGCCTGGCATCTGCACAATCTTCGCTCAAAAGCGCGCAGGCAGCGGCAGTGATCTGTGAGGATGGGGGCGGCACGGTGCAGCCTGCTGCTTCGGGAACCGCACCCACTGCGGGATCAAATATTTGCAGCGATACTGCGATTACCGATGCCACGTACCCGTCTTTGCCTGCTAACTGGGCGTATACAAATTCCACTGCGGGTGGTTCTGCGGGAGACGGAGTCTTCACTATTGAGGCTTCGGGAGAGGGCAACACCATCACTTGTGATGCCAATGCGTGCTCTACTACAAGTGCGTAAACAAAAACATAATAAGCAGAACGCAAGAAAAACCCCGCATGCGGGGTTTTTCTTTTTGTACACCCTGCGGTATGCTTAAGAACAATGAGTGTGTCCGCACCAAGAAGTGCACCGGGTGCCGCAAAAGGTTTTTCCCTTGCAGAGCTGCTGGTGGTGCTAGGCGTCATCAGCATCCTCGCTGCCACCGTTATGGTGAGTTTGAGTGATTCACGCGTAAAGGCGCGCGATGCACAGCGGGTGAGTGAGCTGCAAAACCTGAAGGTGGCACTGGAACTCTACCGCGATGCCAACGGCGGCACCTATCCCGCATCACTCTCCGACCTCACCCCCACCTATGTAGATCCCGTTCCGTCTGATCCGTTGAGCGGCAACGCCTACACCTATGTTCCCTCGTCCGGAAACGGCACCTATGTGCTCATAGCGCCCGATTTTGAGAAAGCGTCTAACCTCCCCGACGACGACAAAAACGGCACTATCCTCAACCAAGACTGCGGCAACGCCGATGATCCCCTGCCGTACTGTGTCCAGCCCTGAATGTAACTTACCGCACCGCCGTGCTTTCTTCGCTACTCATTTCCTCTTTTGCGTTTGTTTTCGGCACGCTCGTCGGGAGCTTTCTCAACGTGGTGCTGATGCGCCGCGGTGTGCGCTCCCCGTGGCGGGGGCGCTCTGCGTGCCGCGCGTGCGCGCGTGTGCTCTCGGCGCTGGAGCTTATTCCACTCATTTCTTTCGCAGCGCTGCGCGGCAGGTGCCGCACCTGCGGTGCCACGCTCTCCCTCCAGTATCCCGCAGTGGAGCTGCTCACCGGTTTTTTGTTTCTCTTTTCCTCCCTTGCGCTCGCGCCGCAGAGCTCGGCGGCGTGGGGCACACTCGCGTTTTGGTGGATTGCTATGAGTTTTTTCGTGCTCATTGCGGTGTATGACTGGCGCCACGCGCTCATACCCGACGAGTACCTCATTCCCTTTGCGGCGGCGGGTGCTGCCTACGCGCTCTATACGGCCGCGCTCTCCTCCGCTTTTGGGGAAGTGCTCTTAGACCGCGCCCTCGCCGCGGTACTGCTGTTCCTTCCCTTTTACGCCCTTTGGCACTATTCAGAGGGGAGATGGATAGGGCTCGCGGATGGGAAGCTTGCTGCGGCGCTCGGTGTGTGGCTGGGGCTCTCCCAAGGGCTTTCCGCGGTGGCGCTTTCTTTTTGGGTGGGCGCTGCGGTGGTGCTCCTTTTCATGGCGGCGCAGCGCTTGTTGCACTACCGCGACGCGCTCACCATGAAGAGCGAGATACCCTTCGGACCCTTCATGGTTGCAGGCGCGCTCCTGGTACTGTTTTTTGATATTTCCGCCGTCGATGCGACACAGTGGCTGGTTTCCCTCTTTCCTTTTTCCTAATTGGTGCCATTGGTATTTGGAAGAACGTGCCCTACAATACAAGCTGTATGTTCTCGCGTTTTATACTTACGCGCGGGCGCCGTGGTGCCAGTGTGCAGCCTTGCTTTAAGGCGCAGGAGTTGCAAGGTGTGCGGGGCTTCACTCTCATTGAGCTTCTTACGGTTATTGCGATTATCATTTTTATCTCCAGCGCACTCTTTTTTCAGGGTGCGCGCCAGCGTGCGGGGACTGAGGTGAAAAATGCCGCCTACGGCCTCGCGCTCCAACTGCGCGAGTTGCAAGCGGAAGCGCTCGGAGTACGGGGAAAAAGTGGCGATTTTAGCGGCCGTGTGGGGATGAATTTCTTCCTTGAGGTAGATGACCAAAAAGACGACCGCGAGTATGTTACCTTTGTGGATGCAGATGATGATTTCCGCTACACCCCCGCCGCCGATACGCTGCTGGATACCTTGGCATTACCGGCGCGCGTGCGCATCCGTGAAATTAACCGATTGGGAAGCGGCCAGGACCCCGCTACGGTCACGCCCGGTGGTGAGAGTAACGGGGTGACGGTCGTGTTTGTGCGCCCAGTGCCGGATGCCACCATTTCCTTAGTGCAGGCAGCTGCGGCGTACCCTTGGACGGGCGCAGAGATAGTGCTAGAGAGCACCTTGGATAATACGGTCGCCGCCAAGGTGGTGGTGAAGGATGCAGGGGTTATCTATGTGGAGTAGAATATTGCTTAAGGAAACGCCGCACCCTCACGCCCTGTTATGTTTATAACCATGTTGCCGAACCAATCGTCTCGCCCCCGCGCCGCTGCACACGGATTTACCCTGGTGGAAATGCTGGTGGCGGTATCGGTGTTTATTATTGTGGTGTTAATCGCGGTGGCGTCCTTGCTGACGTTGTTAGATGCCAATGTGAAAAGCCGCTCCCAGCAGCTGGTGTTTAACAACCTCACGGTGGTACTGGAGGGAATGGTGCGCAGCATACGCGCTGGCGCCGCATACACCATAGAGGCAGGCGGCACGCGCTTGCGATTCACCGATGCTGATGGTGACGAGATTGTTTATGAGCATGTAGTAGACAGCGGTACGGGGAGAGGGAGTGTGGTGCGTATCGTCAACCCTTCCGCCGGCGGAACACCGGTAACATTAACGCCGGCTTCCCTGGATGTGGCGGTGCTGCTGTTTGAAGCGGTGCCTTTTTCAGGCAATGCGAGCGGCGAGTTTGACAAAGTGTTGATCACGCTTCGCGCGCGCTCCGTGACCGGTGATCCGGCAACGGATTCTGAATTTACGCTCCAAACTACTGTATCGCAAAACGCGCGGGTAACAGTGCCTTCGTCCGGAAGCTTTGCCCTGGGGACTAACGTCCCCTACTGCACCATTCCAGATAACGTGCCTGGTATCTCCCTGTTGGTGGAGTTTGAAAATGAAAAAAATGCGTATACTGCCCTCAAAGGGAGTGTGTCGGACACCTATTACTTGGATTACGTACTGGATAAGCCCATTCCCGCCGGCAATTACCAGCTCTACCTTGCTGCGTGGGATGACCACTGCGTAGTGCAAGACAGCGCGGGAAACACTTCGGTGTGCTACGAGGGGTTGGCGCGCTATACGCAAGCGGGGGAGTCCATTACCGCGCGCCTTACTCTGCGGGATACTGGAGGGGCAACGCGGTATGTATACACGTCTGCCACCCCCGATTTGCCGTGCGGGGAGGATTTTCCCGAGATTCCGCCGACGGTCCCCAAAGATTTGGACCTGAACGATGACGGGAAATACAGTTGGTATGAATATGTGGTGGCGGCGGGGGGTGACGACCACGCCGCCAACCAAGGCGTGAATAATCCCTACTTCAGCTGCCTGAATTTCTTTACCGACCCCAATGACCTTGCGGCGGGTGCATTAGACACCACGGCAACGAACGAGGAGATCATAGCGGTGCGCATCCTGCACTCCAATTGCGTAGAGGTAGACAAGGGAAACCAGGCAAACTGCAGTGGCGCCTCGGGCGGCAGTGTGGTGCCCGCGTGCCTCGGTTTTGTGTGCCTCTCGGGCAATTGCCCGCAGGGTTCGGGAGGAGACTTGGAGCTCCCGCGTGAGGAGCTATAAGCAACAAAAAGATGCACCGAGCGGAAAGGCAGTCGAACACGTCAAGTGCGTTCACTCTGGTAGAAACGCTGGTAGCGGTTGCAATTTTGGCATTGGTGCTTGCGGCGTATCTCTCGCTCGCGCAGGAAGGCGTTTCGCTGGTAACCAATGCCAAACAGCGCACGACGGCATTTTACCTTGCCAATGACGCCATGGAGTACATCAAAAACATTCGCGCAACTGATTTGTCCAACAGGAAAGAAATACTGGCGGCGGGAAGCGATTTTTACTCCATACTTTTCACCAATGGGAAGTGTAACGGCCCCAACGGCTGCGCACTGGACACCGCCAACGGAACGGCACAAGAGTGTGTGCCCGCGGGTGGACAGGTATGCCAGCCTCTGCGCTTTGACGACGCTGCCTCTTTGTATACGTATGATCCCGCGGCACCACCCTCTGCATTTACCCGCGTGGTGCGCATTACGCCCTCTTCGGGGCTTTCCGACGAGGTAGCGGTGTCGGTAGAGGTTTCATGGGAAGAAAAAACTGGAAAGAAAACATATACGATTACCCGCCTTTTCTATGATTTTGAAGCCGTGGTTCCCGGCCCGTGATATGGCCCGCCACTTAGCCCTTATGCCTGCCTACAAGCGACAGCAACACATAAAAGGGATTTTTTCCGCGCGGCGCGAGAGTGGCTTTACGGTGCTCTATGCGGTGCTCATTATTGCCGCACTGGTTTCCATTGGCACTGCAATTATCAATACCGCCTTGCGCGAAGTGCGCATTGCCGGCACCGGCGACAAATCGGTACGCGCCCAATATGCGGCGGAATCCGCCCTTGAGTGCATTACCTATTGGATGGTGCAGGATGCGGATGCGTTCGGCGGTGCGGCGGCGCTTACAGAAACTTGTAACGGCACGGCGCCGCAAGTGGAGAGCGGCTCCTACAATATTGACAACCGCGTGGCGGCATACGAGTACAAGGCAACGGTAGATATGGGTGCGGCCGGCTGTGCCTATGTGTACGTGGACACCGACAGCAACCTCTTGCGCGCCGACGGGTTTTACCCCTCTTGCGGATCGGGTGCACAGACTGAGCGGAGCTTGATTGGTACCTATGCCACCAAGGGTGCGAGCGCGGGAGAAATCATCGGCACTAACCCCAATGAGCCCAAGTGCCAGAGCTTTACCGCCTCTCCTGCTTCCGTGTCTTCGGGCGGTGCGGCGACACTTACGTGGAGCACGCAAAACGCAACCGGCGTGGATATCCAGAAGGGCATCGGCAGCTCAACCCCCAGCGGGAGTGTTACCGTAAATCCTTTGGTCACCACCGAATATACCCTGACCGCCTTCAACGGCCCTTCCACACCCGGCGAGGTGTGCCATGTAACGGTTACCGTGCCGGACAAACCTTCGCTTCCCACCAGTGGGCTTTTGGGGTGGTGGAAGCTGGAAGAGGGCAGTGGTACCGCGGTGGTGGACAGCGCCGTATCCTATGTAAGCGGCGACACCGCCAATAATGGTGTGGTCAATGATGCGATATGGAGCACGTACACCTACGGCGCGGGCAGCGCATCCTCGCTGCTCTTTGCTGATGATCCCGGAAGCATTGTGCCGCAAAAGTATACTTACGTGCAGATAAGCCCGTCGGGTGCGATGCAAACACTCCGTCGCGGCACGGTGGCGGCGTGGGTGCGATTGGGGGTTATTGACGGAGGGGGTCCCGGCGGGGGATCCACCGGAAATTACACTATTTTTTCCACTAAGTGCAGTAGCGGCAACCCAAACGGGTGGTACTTTAAGGTTTTTTGGTATCAACTGGAATTTAACGCTTCCAAGGTAATACGGACATCCAATATTTTCAGCAAGTCGGGGGCGTGGCGTTCCGAGGCGAAAGACGGCTGGATGCTGGTGGCGGCTTCGTTTGACAGCTTTGCCAACAAAGTGCGCTTCTACGTCAACGGGCAGTTTGTGGAAGAAGTGGCAACCTCGTTTTCCTTGGGCAATGGCGCCAGCAATGCCTTTATCGGTGCGCGCGCCTGCGGTGATCCCTACAAACAAATTTTCGGGGGCTACATTGACGACGTGTGGGTCTACAACCGCGTCCTCTCGGACCAAGAGATTGCAGATCTCTACAACTACTCGGTTAACTGATCTGCACCCCCACAGGCGCACTAGCGCTTCTCGCACCCCTCGGGCGCCTATGGCACAATACCTTCGTGACCCGCAGAGAAGCACAGGAGAGGATTGCGCGCTTGCGCGCGCTCATCAACCACCACCGCTATCGCTACTACGTGCTGGACCAGCCCGAAATCAGCGATGCGGAGTATGATGCGCTCTACCGCGATTTGGAAGAGTTAGAGCGCCGTTTTCCCGATCTCGTAATACCCACCTCACCCACTCAACGGGTGGGTGACCGTCCATTGGACAAATTCCGTAAAGTGCGGCATGAGGTGCCGCAGTGGTCATTTGACAACGTATTTACGTTTGCAGAGCTACAGGAATGGGATGCGCGCGCACGGCGCTATGTGGCAAAACACTCTTCCCTTGACCCTTATGCCTATACCTACACCGCTGAGCACAAAATAGACGGCCTGAAAATCATTCTGACGTACCGTAAGGGCGCGCTAGTATTGGGTACTACGCGCGGCGACGGGGTGGAAGGTGAGGACGTGACTCAAAACCTCAAAACCATCCCTTCTCTTCCGTTGGAGCTCTTGCGCCCCGTGGACATCATTGTGGGCGGTGAGGCGTGGATGCCCAAAGATGCCTTTGCGGCACTCAACGAGGAGCGCAAGAAAAACGGTGAGCCCCCTTTTGCCAACACCCGCAACGCGGCGGCGGGCTCCATCCGCCAGTTGGATCCGCGCATCACCGCGCGCCGCAAGCTGGATGCGTTTATCTACGACCTGTACCGCGTGGAAGGGGAAGCGGCGCCCGCGTCCCAAGCGGAAGAGCTGGCATACCTCCGCTCCCTCGGTTTCAAAGTTAATCCGCACTATGAAGTGGCGCATGACCTTGCGGCGGTGGAGCGCTACTTCCAGCATTGGCGCGCACGCCACCAGCATTTGCCCTACGACATGGACGGCATAGTAATAAAAATAAATGAGCGCGCCTACCAAGAAGCGCTGGGGTATACCGCCAAAGCGCCGCGGTTTGCGGTTGCTTACAAATTTCCCCCAGCGCAGGCGACGACCGTGGTGGAGGATATTGTCTTTCAGGTGGGGCGCACCGGCGTACTCACTCCGGTAGCGCATCTGCGCCCCGTGCGCGTGGGCGGTTCAGTGGTATCGCGCGCCACCCTACACAACGAGGACTACATTCGCGCACTGGATATACGCGTGGGGGACACGGTAGTGGTCCAAAAAGCGGGCGAGGTGATTCCCGAGGTAGTGCGCGTGGTGAAAGAGCTGCGTACGGGAAAAGAAAAGCCGTTCAAGATGCCGCGGCGTGTAGAGGCATGCGGCGGCGACGGGCGCATTGAGCGCGTGCCGGGGGAAGCAGCATGGCGCTGCGCCGATAAAAATTCACGGGCGATACTGCGGCGCACCTTGCACTGGGCGGTATCCAAAAAAGCGCTCAATATTGAGGGCATGGGGCCAAAGATCGTAGACCGCCTTTTGGATAAGGGCCTCATCACTAATTTAGATGACATTTTCACCCTCACCAGAGGAGACCTGGAAGGGCTTGAGGGCTTTAAAGAAAAATCTATCAACAACCTCCTGCGCGCCATTGCGGCCGCCAAAGCCAAGGTGCCCCTGTCGCGGTTTTTGCTCGCGCTCTCTATTGAGGGCGTGGGGGAAGAGACCGCCGCGTTGCTTGCTGCACGCTTTGGCTCGCTCGCGCGTTTGATGCGCGCCACCGAGGAAGAGTTGGAGGCCATAGAAGGTATCGGGCCCGAGACAGCACGGGCAATTGTGCGTTATTTTTCCCATCCGGAGCACCGCGCACTGGTGCGGCGCCTTTTGCAGCACCTCAATGTGGAGGAAGAAGCGCCGATGGTACGGTCCACGCCGCTTGCCGGAAAGGTGTTTGTCTTTACCGGCACGCTGAAAACCCTTTCGCGCGATGAAGCAAAAGCGCGCGCGCGCGCGCGCGGAGGAAAGGTCGCCTCTGCGGTTTCATCTCGTACCGACTATGTGGTGGTGGGGGAAAACCCCGGCAGCAAGTATGAAAAAGCGCGCGCGGCGGGCGTGCCAGTTCTCTCGGAGAAAGAGTTTCTCGCGCTGGTTGGACCCGCACAGGGTACGGCTGCGCGCTAGCGGCACATGTGGGTGTGTGCTATGCTCGTCTGCATGATAGATGAGGCTACAGTACGACACCTGGCGCACTTAGCACGGGTGGCACTGAGTGAGGAAGAGGCGGCAGCGTTGCGGCGCGATTGCGCGGCGGTACTGGAGTATGTGTCTGAATTGGCGCGCGCAGCGGTGGCGAAGGAAAAAGAAGCGCCACTTGATCTCGGCCCAGTGCACAATGTGATGCGGGAGGATGTTGTGGCATGTGAGGCGGATGTTGCTCCCGAAGTGCTGCTAGAGGCCGCGCCGGTGCGGGAAGGCCCCTATGTGCGTGTGAAAAAAATATTGGATGCCTAAGTAGTGGATGTACGTATGACGGTGGGAGAGGTGCGAGAGAAGGTGGAGCGCCACGGCGCCCGCGCGGTCGCGCGGGATGCGGTTGCGGCTATCGCCGAAAAGGATGCGAAGGTGGGCGCTTTTTTGGAAGTGTTTGATGATGTACAGGCACAGGCGGACGCGGTGGACCGCCGCCTTGCTGCGGGGGAGCGCCTTCCTTTGGCGGGAGTACCCATTGCACTGAAAGACAATATTTTGGTGCGGGGAAAGCGCGTGAGTGCGGCCTCGCGCATGTTGGAAGGCTACGTAGCGCCGTATGACGCGCACGTCGTGCGGCGCCTCAAGGAAGCGGGTGCCGTGCTCATTGGGCGCACCAATTGCGATGAGTTTGCCATGGGGTCATCCACAGAATATTCGGCGTTTGGCCCCACGAAAAACCCGCACGACCCCTCCAGGGTGCCGGGGGGCTCTTCCGGCGGATCGGCGGCGGCGGTTGCTGCGGGCATGGTGCCGCTTGCGCTGGGTTCGGATACGGGCGGCTCCATTCGCCAGCCCGCCAGTTTTTGCGGTGTGGTGGGACTCAAACCGACGTATGGTGCGGTATCGCGGTATGGGCTTATTGCCATGGGCTCTTCGCTGGATGTCATCGGGCCGTTTGCCGCTACGGTTGCCGATGTGGCACTGCTCTATCGCACCATCGCGGGCCATGATCCCTGTGACAGCACCTCGCTGCCGCCCGAGGGGCACCCCTCTCGCGCGCACCACGAGCGCACACACCCGCTGCGCATCGGCGTGCCGCGCGACTTGCTGGGCGAGGGTATGGATTCGCGTGTGGCACAGGTGTTTGAGGAAGCGCTTGCGGCACTCGCGCGTCGAGGGCACGAGGTGGTGGATATTGCGCTTCCTGCCGCGCGCCATGCGCTTGCGGTGTACTACATAATCATGCCGGCCGAGGCATCCACCAACTTGGCGCGCTATGACGGCGTGCGCTACGGTTTGCATGTGGAGGGTGCGGATCTGTGGGAAGATTATTTGCGCACGCGGCAAGAAGGTTTTGGTCCTGAGGTAAAGCGCCGCATTCTCTTGGGCACCTATGTGCTCTCCGCAGGGTACTACGATGCCTACTACCGCAAGGCGCAAAAGGTGCGCCGCGCCATACGGCGCGAGTTTGCCGCGGCATTTGCTACAGTGGACGTGATTGCTACTCCCACCGCACCGACTCCTCCCTTTCGCCTTGGGGAGAAGCGCGATCCGCTCTCCATGTATCTTGCGGACGTGTTTACCGTGCCCGCGAACATTGCAGGCATACCCGCACTGTCCTTGCCTATGGGGAGTGTAGAAGAAGGCGGCGCTTCATTGCCGCTGGGAATGCAATGTATGGCGGCGCACAGGAATGAAGAAGTGCTGTTCCACATCGGCGAGGAGCTGGAAGCGCACCATGCCGCCTCCCGCTGAGGTATACTGGTGACTGCATGGCAAAAGAAGGAGGGCCTGGACCATTGGACCCCGGGCATTGGACCACCGATCCGGTATCGGTAATTGCGGTACTGCTTTTCATTGGCGCAGTGGTCAATGCGCTGCTTTCCTCGATTGAGGCGCGCTTCGGTTTTGATCCCACCAATCCTTCGGGGCGCTACCCTCTCTTTGTCCTACAGGAGTCCACGCCGCTCAAAACACCCGTGCGGGTGGTGGCAGAGGAAACCTCGGTGTATGCAACCGCAGGTGCACAGGCGGTGACGGTGGGCCGCCAGCGCCGCGGTGCGTGGGGCACATTGGCAGACGGCCCTCTGGTCCTTCAGGATGCCCAGTGGTGGAAGGTGGATTTTTTTGCCGGCGCCGACGGATGGGTGCCCGCGCGCGTGCTGCGTGGTGGGGATGCGCGGGCGCTTCTTACCGACCCCGTACCACCGGGTACGCGCGTAGCGGCTTCTTTTAATGACGTTGCGGTGTATCCCTCGGCGGGCGGCGGCGCCGCGCGCGGCACCCAGAGCATGCGCGCGCGCGGGCGTGTGGTGGAAGGGCCGCTGATGGTGGGCGGCGCGCGTTGGTGGAAGGTAGATTTTGAGAAAGAACCTGACGGGTGGGTGGAAGAACGAAATCTCGAGCGTATCCGCCCTGCTTCCTTCACCTATCTCACCGCCGCCACGCCGCTTTCCTCCGCCGTACGCACCACGGTAGAAACGCCGCTCTACCGAGACCCGGGAAAGGGCATACTGGATTTTTTGGAGCAAGGGGTGCGGGGGGTACTCACTGGGGGTCCCGAAGAGCGTGAGGGCATTACTTGGTGGCGCGTTGCATTCAGGGGCGGCAAAGCGGAGGGATGGCTTCCCGCTGCCACGCTAGAGCGTGTGTTGTTTCCACGTGCGCTTTCATCTTTGTCCAGCCTCAAGGTGTGGCTGTTCGCCCTCTCACTTGCGGCATCCGCCCTCCTGGCGGTATTCATTTTCGGGGTGTTGGTGCGGCTGGCGCGCGTGCGCCGCGAAGAGCTTGCGGCGCTATGGCGCGGTGCCCCTCAACAGCGTGGAGTGGAGCAGGATCCGCGCTGGCGGCATATTGAAATGCTGATGCAGTCTGAGAACCCCGCCCAATGGCGACAAGCTATTCTGGAGGCGGACATTATTTTGGATGCACTCCTGACGAAAATGGGATACCAAGGTCTGGGGGTGGGGGAAAAACTGCGCCAAATTGAGCGGAGTGACTTTTCCAGCATAGATGCAGCATGGGAAGCGCACCGTGTGCGCAACCGTATCGCCCATGAGGGAAGCGAGTTCCTCTTGACTAAGCGTGAGGCACAAAGGGTGCTTCAGCTATATCGCGCGGTTTTTGAAGAGTTTTTCTACCTCTAGTGCCTTTGGTCCCCAAAAGGGAGAACTTTGGTCTTGCCATACCGGCGGGAGGATGCTATGCTACCTATATAGAAAGCGGGGTAGAGAAGTAGTATCTCGGGAGGCTCATAACCTCCAGACGTGGGTGCAAATCCCACCCCCGCAACAAAGAAAGCGTGACACGCAAAGCGCCGCCCCGTACGGGGCGGCGCTTTGTGCAGGTCGCGGGAAGGGATGGTGGGGATAACGGTATTTGCCCCTTCCACAGGGGTATGCCATGCTTACAAATACGGGGTTCAGCGCCCTCGCACTTCGTGCGAGCGCACTGGCATTACTCATTAAACACATTACGGCGGTTCGCTTCTGCGGGTCCGAAAACCGAATTATGAAGCGAAAAAATTACACGGCATTCTTTGCTGGAGCGCTTTTTGCGGCTCCTTTGTTTGCAGTGGCCACCTTTGCGTTTGGGCAGGTACATGCGGACGCGAGTGCGGGCGCAGCTTCTGCTTCCGCTGCGAGTGTTACGGCAGTGCCCGTTACTATGACGGACCGGCAGCGCGACGCGTTGATCCGTAGCTTGATGGCGCGTGTGCAAAAATTGGAGCGGCGTGTGGTACGGCTGGAAAACCTATTGAAAGCGCGCACCGGCGCCACCCCCCTTCCGAGGCCGCTCCCTTTCAAAGAGCCCGAAGACATGCAAAAGTTCAAGAAGCGGCTCCATGACCAGGGTAGCGGCAATATTCGCGTGTGCCATGCGGGAGACGGCGCAGATATGACACTGCGGGTCAATATTGCCGCCATGAAGGCGCATCTCGGCCACGGTGACACGTTGGGCGTGTGCGGATCCGGTCAGTTCAATGAGGTGCTTAAGAAACTATTGGAAAGGAAAATGACGAAGATGCAGGAAGCATATCTCGATCATTTGGACGACGAAGAGGACGCGGGCGACGATGATGACGAAGATGATGACGATGATAACGGCGAACGCGACGATCGGGATGAGGAAGACGGTGACGTTGATGATAGCGCGGGTACTGCTGGTTCTAATAGCTCATAGCGCGCTACTCGTACTGCGGTAATCGCGCCATTGTCCACCGCGCCCGCTTGTTGCGGGCGCGGCTGCGCGTAGGGGGGTACATTATGCTTTGCGCGGCCGCGCGCCCCCTTGCTATACTAGCAGTGCTATGCAGTGTGTCATACTTGCTGCAGGGAAGGGAACGCGCATGCGCCCTTTGACCGATTTTCGCCCCAAAACACTGGTAAAGCTCAATGAGCGGCCCATTTTGGATTACATCGTGGAGGCACTCCCCGATGAGGTGACTGATTTGGTGTTGGTCATTGGGTACCGCGGTGAACAGGTACGGGAGCACTGCGGTGATAATTTTTACGGGCGCCGCGTTACGTATGTAGAGCAGGAAAATCCCGTGGCAGGGACCGCCAATGCACTGGAGCAGGCACGGGCAGCGATAAAAGGGAAGTTTCTTGTCCTAATGGGTGATGATCTCTACGGGAAAAAAGGCCTTACGCGCGCCGTCTCCCACGATTTGTGCGTTATCGCCGCAGAGAGTGACGAGCCAGAAAAGCAGGACGTGGTTATTCAGAGAGAAGACGGCACGCTCAGCTACTTTTTGGAGAAACCCAATCCTGCCCCTGCCAAGCTGGTGGCAACCGGCGCATTTGTGCTAGACGAGCGCATCTTTAATTACCAGACCGCGCCAGACCCTCGCACCGGGGAGCAGCATCTCCCTGTTATGGTGCAGCAGTTGGCACAAGAATACGCAGTGCCGGTTGAGGTGCTGGAAAAGTGGTACCCTATCGGCTACCCGGGCGATGTGGTAGTGGTGGAGCGGGTACTGAAGGAGGTGAGTTTGTTGGATTAGCGTTTCTCGTGCGCCTTGAATCGGCCCGCACGTATGGTATGCTTTTTGCGCGTGGGGTATTACCCTCTTACCTGCCGGGGTAGCTCAGTTGGTTAGAGCGTGGGACTCATAAACCCAAGGTCGTGAGTTCGATCCTCACCCCCGGCACTGTACGTTGCGATGTGGTGCCGCATCGGGTATGATAGCGCATGCGCCAGCGGGCGTAGCTCAACCGGTTAGAGCACCCGCCTGTCACGCGGGAGGTTGCGGGTTCGAGTCCCGTCGCTCGCGCACAAAGCAGCCGCCGTACGCCACGCGTACGGCGGCGTTGCGGGTGCGCAGAGCGCTACGGGACTCGAACGGCGTGCCCGGTATACAAGAGCCGCCCGCGGCGGCTGCTTGTCGGGCACGCCGCGTCCAACGCCGCTTAGCGCGCGTGCGCGCTTAGCAGAGTGGGACGAGTCCCGTCGCTCGCGCACAAAGCAGCCGCCGTACGCCACGCGTACGGCGGCGTTGCGGACTGAGCGCGTCCACATAGGTAACTTTTTCTATTTTTTAGAGTTTTTTATAAAAAAGCAGCCACTTCTGCTGCTGCTACTCCGCACCGGGGAGTGACGGGGGTGATTGCGGCAGTGGTGCTGTGCTAGTATTTACTAGGAATTAGCAATTGCATTATTCATTATAGAGAATAGTATGAACACCAAATTACTTATTGGCGGTATAGTGGTACTCGCCGGAGTTTTGGTCGTGTTCTTGTGGTTGCGCAGCAGCCAGGAAATGCCTGCCACCGTTGATGCGCCAACTGGCGTTCCTCCTGCGCCCGCAGCGCCTCCTGCGCAACAATCTCCGACGGCCACCCAAGCGCAAAGCGCCTCCACACCGGTCGCGGATGAAACAGACCCCTCTCCTGCAGCTTCTCCTGCTGCTGAGACGTCTTCCCAAAAGACCTTTAACATCACTGGACGCAACTTCGCATTCTCCCTGCAGGAGATTCGCGTGAAAAAGGGTGACACCGTCACCATCAACTTTTCTTCCGTGGAAGGATTCCATGACTTCACCATTGACGAATTCAACGCGCGCACTGAACGGGTCCAAGCAGGCCAGTCAAGCTCGGTGACGTTTGTGGCGGACAAAGCAGGTACGTTTGAGTATTACTGCTCCGTGGGAAGCCACCGCGCGCTGGGCATGGTGGGGCGACTCATTGTGGAAGAGTAGCGACAGCGGCCTTATCCAAGAGGTGCCAATGCAAAAACCCCGGTGTGCCGGGGTTCTTGTAATTTTGGGGCGTGCACTGCCATGCCGCACAGTAGCCTATAGGAAGGCGTCATGGGGATTCGTGCCACGCCGCGCTGTACCTGAGGGGTGCTAGTATATTCTACAATGATGTTCTTTACCGTTTTTTTGGGTGTCTTGGTTGTACTGGTGGCAGCAGCACACATAGCAGCCGCTGGAGGCATACTGTGTACTTTTTATGCCTATCGTGTGCTACGCGGAAATGAGAGTGGTGATCAGCGCCATCATTCCCGCACCTAGCGCCGCCCAGAAGAGAGGGAGCATGATTCCCTCACGCTGTGCCGCCCGTAATGAGTGAGGCGCGAGATCTTGTGCGATTACCGAGAGGAGCGCACCGCCCGCTACCGCGAGCACACCCGCGCGGAGTACCTCAGCCTCTCCCAGGAGAAGGCCGCCGGTGATGCCAATAAGGACAGTTCCGGATACTAAAAAATTTCGCACGAGCGCTTGCCTCACCGAGAGTCCCGCACGCCGCAGCACAAAAAATTCTGATAATTCCTGGAGCGTTTCATGTAGCACTACCGCAAGTGTCACCGCGATGCCCAAGGAAACGCTCACGGTAAATGAAGTGGCAATCATAATGCCGTCTCCCGCATTATGCACCGCATCTGCGGCGAGTATACGTAAGGCATGCGGGCGTGCATTCTCACGTGTGTGTTCACAGGTGTCCTCACGATGATGGTGGTGGTAGTCAGTGACAGTTTTTCCTAGGAGGTACATGAGACCGATACCTGCCAGGGCAAGCCCCAACATTGTTGGCAGGGAAAGTACATTGGCAATTTCTCTGAAAATGCCTACGGCCACTACTATAAACACCCCCGCGGCAAAACTCACCAAGAGGTGCAGGTGCGTTTGGGTCCATCGAGAGAAAAAACGGTTGAGCGTAATGACGCCGATGAGGGACACCGACATGACCACCAAACCGGCAAGCAGTGGATAAGCAAAAAAGAAATTTTCCATGAAAAGGGTTACTTTGCAGCATACGCACCTTATCTCTTGTCGGCAAGCTGCGCGGATGCGTAAGGATGCAGCGACGCGGCGCGTGCAGTGCGCTATACTAGAGAAGAAAGCGTATGGGTAAGAACGCATTCCGTGGTATTTTGCTGGCAGGTGCGGTGGTAGCGGTCACAGTGGCGTTTGGGATATGGCGCACAGGAGGACAGAGTGCACCCCCCTATGAATACATTGCTGCCGTACGAGGCGCCGTGGTGCGCGAAGTGAACGTGACCGGTGTGGTGGAGCCTGCATTACGCATCCCGCTTGCTTTTGAGAAGGGGGGAAGGGTTGCACAAATTTTCGTGGGAGAGGGACAAGCGGTGCGTGCGGGAGATTTACTTGCTCGCCTGTCCGATGCAGAAGCGGATGCGGCGTACCGCGCTGCATTGGCTGAATTGGCTGAAACACGCGCGCGGTGGGAAAAAACACTGCGTGGCGCACGCCAGGAGGAAAGAGCCCTCGCGGAGGCAAAACTTGGTGCCGCGCGCCTCCAAGAGCTTCAGGCGGAAGAGGAGGTGAAAGAGAAAGTAGCCGAGGCTTTTTCGCGCGCGTATGGTGAGGTGCGAAAAAGTATTGACCAATTGTACGAGAGGGAAGTTTCGGGTTCATTTCGGTTTGGCGTTAACATAGATGACGGCAGTGTGCGTTACTTTTTTTCCGCACCACGCGAGGAAGCCATCACCCTCAGCGAGCTGCGCACCCAGCTCGCCACGCGCTTTGCTGCATGGCAAGCGCGCAATGCGTACCAGGAGGAGGCGGCAGATGCGGGTGCGCACGCGCGTGCAGCAGAGGACGACCTTACTCTCTTGCGCACACTCTTGTCTAAAATGAGTGAAGTAATCATTGCACAGCGTGCGCGCAATACCAGCCAACAGGCGATATACGATCGCTACAAAGACGATCTGGCTACTGCGCTGAATACGGTGAATGGGCTCCTCGCGTCGGTAAAACGCGCCCGCTTTGCGTACGAGCGCGCACAGGCGGAAGTGCGCGTTGCGGAAGCAGAGCAGATGCTCACCACCGCCCCTGCACGCACCGAGGATGCGGCAATCGCTGAGGCGGCGGTGCGCCGCGCCCGCGCACGCGTAGCACAGGCCGCAGCACAGAGAGATGCGTGGTACCTGTTTGCGCCAAAGGACGGCATCATCACGCGCCGTGATGTGGAAGAGGGCGAGGTGGTGGCGGCAGGTGCGCCTGTCATAATGCTCGCGCCGGCGGCACGCTATCAATTGCGGGTGTTTCTCCCCGAGACAGACATAGTGGATGTCCGTGTCGGACAGATGGCCCGCGTGTCACTAGATGCGGTGGAGGGGGAAACGTTTGATGCGCGGGTAGCGTCAATTGCGCCCCAGGAAACCATCCGTGACGGCGTACCTACCTATAAGACCATTCTTTTCGCGGAGGAGCTGCCGTCGCAGGCGCGCTCCGGGATGTCGGCTGAGATCACCATCAAAGCGGCGGAAGTGCGCGACGTAATAAAAGTGCCTGCACGTACCCTGCAAGAGGAGGATGGTAAAGCGTACGTGCGTATCCTCACCGAGGACGGGCGAGTGGAGAAACGGCCGGTGGAGACGGGTCTGCGCGGGTCCGACGGCAGCGTTGCAATACGAAAAGGGGTAGCCGAGGGTGAAAGGGTGATACTCTTTTTGCGGGGAGAGTGAAATACCCATTCTCCAAACCTGCGCCTGCTGCACCACACAGAGCATGAATCTGCTTGAGGTCAAAGATGTGGAAAAGACCTACCCCGACGGCACGCGGGCGCTGCGTGGCGTTACGCTCTCCGTGCGCGCGGGGGAAATGGTGGCGGTTATGGGCCCGTCAGGATCGGGGAAATCCACCCTCCTGCATATTCTGGGGCTGCTGGATCGTGCAACAAAAGGCACGTACCGTTTTAAGGGACAGCGCACGGAAGCATTTGATGGCGCAACACTGGCGCACCTGCGTAATGCGGGGATAGGGTTTGTCTTCCAATTATTCAATCTGATCGCAAACTTCTCCGTGGAAGAGAATGTGCAATTGCCGCTCTATTACTCGCAAGTTCCCGAGCGGGAGTGGCGCACTCGCGCGCATGAGATGTTAGAACGGGTGGGTTTGATGCATAAACGAAATCAATATCCCAATAAGCTTTCCGGCGGTGAGCGCCAGCGTGCGGCGATCGCGCGCGCGTTGGTTACGCACCCGGAGATAATTCTCGCAGATGAGCCGACGGGCAATTTGGACAGCGCAACCGGGGCGCAGGTGATGGCACTGTTTCAAATGCTGCACCGAGAGGGGAAGACCATCGTGCTCATTACACACGATCCCACTATCGCGGCATATGCGGAGCGTGTGGTACATCTCCGCGACGGCGTGGTAGCACGTGAAGCAATGCACCGCGCGGCCGCACCTCACACACCCACACCATGAAATTGCATCACGCCGCCCATCAGGCCCTGCGGGGCCTATCCGCGCACCCTACGTGGCTTGGCCTTGCGCTGTTAGGTATAGCCATTGGCGTTGCTGCGGTGGTGTCTATCGCATCCTTGGGGGAGAGCGCTCGTGCGCTCGTGGTGGGAGAGATAGAGGGATTAGGCGCGGAAACGGTAGTGGTGCGCCCCGGCAGGGAGCCGAAGGGGCTCGCAGATATTCCTGATTTGCTGCTTACCCAATCGCTCACCATGCAAGATGTCGCGGCGCTGCAGCGGCGGGAAAATGTGCCGCACTTGCAGGACCTCATGCCTACCGTTTTCCTGCCCGGCCTTGTTGCGCGGAAAACAGAATCGTTCCGTGCGCATGTGTTTGGCGGAGATGCGAATTTTTTCAAAAAAGCACTTTCACTAGAGGTGAAGGAAGGGGTGGTATTTTCCAAGGAAGAAATTCGCGCCAAGCGACGCGTGGCGGTTATCGGCAGCCGTGTGCGCGATGAGCTTTTCGGCGGCGCGCAGGCGGTGGGCAAGAGGATAACCGTGGGGGGTGTCAAATTTAGGGTAGTAGGGGTGTTCGCACCGGCGGGCCAGGTTGCGTTTTTCGACGTAGACCGCGCAGTCGTCGTTCCCTATACCGCCGCTCAAGCCTACATAACAGGAACCCGCTACTTCAATGAAATCGCCTTGCGTTTTAAGTCTCCTGAGTATGTAGCGCGCGGGGTGCGCGATGTGGCAGCGACCCTGCGGGAGCGCCACCGCCTCGGCCCCAACGATGAGCCGGATTTCAACATCGTCACCCAACAGGCACTGGTGCGCCAGGTGGCTACCATAGTGGACGCACTAACGGTGTTTTTAATTGCGGTCGTTGCGGTGGCGCTCGTGGTGGGGGGCATTGGCATCATGAATATCATGCTGGTTTCGGTGACCGAGCGCACGCGCGAGGTGGGGGTGCGCAAAGCGGTGGGCGCGACCGACCGCGACATTCTGCTGCAGTTTCTGCTGGAAGCGCTGCTGCTCACCGTAGCGGGCGGCATCGCGGGCGTTGTAGGCGCGCTGGGATTGTCCTATCTTGCCGCACGTGCGGTGGCGCGGTTTACTGCGCTTGATTGGCCGTTTGTGGTCCCGTGGGGTACGGTGCTGCTGGCAGTTTTTGTTGCAGGGATGATTGGGCTGGTGTTTGGCCTTTACCCGGCATGGAAGGCGGCACGGAAAGATCCGGTTGCGGCATTGCGCCATGAGTAGAGGGCGGTATCCGTGTGCGCAGCGTGAGGCATTTTGCTCTCTCTGGCGGTCTTGTGGTATAAAAGGAGCGCACGGCAGTGCCACCGTAGCTCAGTTGGTAGAGCGCATCCATGGTAAGGATGAGGTCCCCGGTTCAATCCCGGGCGGTGGCTCAGCACTCGCAGCCCTGCTGCGCTTGTGGTGAGAGTTATTTTTACTTTGGAAAGGCATACTAT
>WFWH01000042.1 GCA_015491245.1 Patescibacteria group bacterium
CGCCGTTAATAAACGGCGGGTTTATGAACCCGCCGTTTCTTTTTTGAAATCTTTTTGGTAGTCAGCATATACTGACAATATATACTTTTTATCAGTAGATACATCTCCCAGTATTCGCGCAGGTTCGCTGTTGAGGTAAATATCAAGTGCTCTCCACATCTCTGTTGCAAATTCTAGCGGCGTATCGGTTTCTCTAAAATATCTATCGTATTTTTTGTGATACCGGGTATTAAATATATGACGCGCTTCCAATTCTCTGCCGCTGGTTATGTATTCCATAACCTTGGAAATATCTCGATTAAATTCATAGAGTATTTCCTTATCCATGCCAACACCATATCAGCGGCTGCGTGTTGTTGTAAACGAGGCAAGACCTTTCCTAGATTAAAGAAGCCTTCCCTCCCGATTCGCCTCGCAGGATAGCATGCGCGTTCCCATCGCGATGACTGAACCGAAATGCATATGCTTTTAAATACAGCGCACACGGGTGTTTGCGTATGCCATGGAACTTTTACAGTCGTTGTGTGGCAACGCTTCAGAAACTTCCAATACCGTTGCGGTGATTTTCCCCCGCACAAACTCGTTGGGTGCGCGATACACACGAAGGCCGCTATAGGTATGTATGAGCCTGCCGTCACTTTTCCGTCCATCGGTGGCGCGGGTGCTTTCCTCGAGTATGTTTCCTTTGAGTATCTGGTAAAAGGGATTGTTTTGGGCAGTTTTTGACGATGGTGCCGTGTACACCGCCTCCGCGTTTGAGGATACCGAACACGGGCACCTTGCCTTTCGCTCCCCGTCTGCGTTTCCCACACACGCGGTGCGCACCAAAATACGATTCATCCACCTCTCTCTCACCAGAGATCTGTTCCGTGTGGTGTGCGAGAGTGGGTTTTCGTATGCGTTCTCGCAACTAGTACCGCAGTAGTGTCTTACAGGCATGCCCCGTAGCGTGTGCGTAGGTGCTACACTTGTTCTATGACTCCATTGCTTGTCAGATTAACGCTTTTGCTATGTTAATTTGGGCAAGATCTTTGATAGAGGAAGTTTGAGTAGACTCGTGTCACTACACTGCTACTCCTCCCGTCTCGGGGGTATTAGTGCCGTGGAGAGGACTCGAACCTCCACAGGGTTGCCCCTACTGCGCCCTGAACGCAGCGCGTCTACCAATTCCGCCACCACGGCAGGTGTGCGTTTCCCCATTGTAGAGGGTTTTGCGGTTTTTTCAACGTGCCGCATTGCGCCGCGCGCAGAGGTGTTTGTGTGGCTGCGCTTGCAAAGTGTATACAATCGTTGTTTAGTAAACAGGTAGGACACGGAAAGGGGATGGTGCGCCAGAGGGGCGCCTTGGTATACTTGCCCTCGCTATGCGGACCCCGCGCAGGCGCGCCACCAGCAGAACCCAACACTATCTCCGCTACAAGGAGTACGCGCGCGCTGTGGTGCATGTAAAGCTCGCCTATTGGAACCAGCTGTACGGATTCCGCTGGCGGCGGGTGGCTATCCGCAACCAGCGCACCTGCTGGGGCAGCTGCTCCTCCGCAAAAAATCTCAACTTTAACTACAAAATTGCATTTTTGCCCGCACGCCTGCAGGATTACCTTATCGTGCACGAATTGTGTCACTTAAAAGAGTTCAACCATTCGCCCGCCTTTTGGGCGCTGGTGGCGCGCGCTTTGCCGCACTGGCCGCAGCTTAAGCGCGAGTTGGACCGCTATTCGTTTGCGGGGCGGTCGCTTACGCCGGCGCGCCACCACGCAGGCGCCTTGCGCCGCGCTTGGCTTTCCTACCTTCCCGCCCCATACCCTGGGCCGCGCGTGGTGCGCCGCGTGCGCAAAATCCCCGCGCGCGCGGGGGTAAGGGGAGCAAAGAGAGGACACGCCGCGCGCCGCAGGCGCTAGCGCACCGGTGTGTTACCGGCGCCGCCGCGCGCGTGCCGCACCGCATCTGCCGCGTGAGGCGCGCCACACATGTGTACCACATCCATGCCGCGCAACTCCAAAAAAACTAAAGGTACACGGGAAGATATGGTGCTGGTCTACGGCAAGCACCCGGTAGCCGAAGCGCTGCGGCGCCACCCCGAGGCGGTGCAGGAGGTTTTTTTGGATCCCCATAGTGGCACAGATGCGCTCCGTGCGCGCGCCAAGGAGGCCGGCATCCCAGTGGCGCCTTGGAGCGCGCTTGCCGCGCGCGCCGGAGCGCCGGCGGAAGACGCAGTGCATCAGGGCGCGGCGGCGCGGGTGCGCACGGGCACGCTGCTGCTTCCTTACGGCGGCTTTATCGCGAATGTGCCCAAGGCGCCCTCCACCCTGTTGGTGGTTCTGGCCGAGGTGCAGGATCCGCACAACGTCGGGGCGGTGATACGGAGCGCCGCCGCGTTTGGCGCGGCGGGGGTGCTCTTGCCCGCGCATCGGCAGGCGCCGGTGACGGGGGCAGTGGTGAAATCCTCCGCGGGTGCGGCGTTCTTGGTCCCGCTGGTGCGCATCGGCAATGTTGCCACCACGCTGGAAGACCTGAAGTGCGAGGGGTTTTGGGCGTACGGGCTTGCGGGGGACGGCGCGGTGCCGCTCTCCCGCGAAGCATTCACCCACCCGTCTGTGCTCGTGGTGGGCAATGAGCATTACGGCTTGCGTCCGCGCATCCGTGCTGCATGCGACCTTGTCCTCTCCATACCGCAGCACCCTCGCTGTGAATCGCTCAATGTGTCCGCCGCGGCTGCGGTGGCGCTCTACGAGTGGAGCCGCGCACATCCCGAAGCGCTGGGTGGCGCGTAGGGGCATTTCCAAAATACCGCCCCTGCAAGGGCAGTGCGGTGGGGCTGCGGCGTGAGGGGTGCGTGTTAGTGCCTATGAGGGCAGCGCGTAAACGATTCCGGCGAGGAGCGCGAATCCCACCAGTGCCATAAAGATATTGGTTGCGAGTACCTGTTTGCTTATCATTGTACTGTAGTTGTAATGCGCAAGACGCGATACAGTGCCTTCATGCATAGATGACGCGCATAGCGCACCCCTCTTACATGGGCTACTATACGGGCATGGTTTCCCGCACCGCCCTCCTGCCCGCTGCGCTGTTTTTCGTTTTTTTCGCTGCGTGGACGGCCCTGTTTCTCGCGCTGCAGCCCATGGCGCTCACACCCCCGCAACTTCCCACCCCCTCCCCAAAAGAGATGCCGCTTGTGGGAAAGGGCGTGCTTCCCGGCGGCGCGCTCCCCCTTACGGATACCGAGATGCTCACCGTGCCCGAGGGATTTTTAGGCATTGTGTTCACCGATGCGCTCCCGTGGCGCGCCGGCATTTTCACACTCCCCGAAGGAGGGGATCCCAAGCCGCTCCTTTTGGTCGCGGTGCGCGGCGCGGATGAGCCGCCACTGTCCCTGTCGCCCTCTGATGCAGCGTTGGCAGAGGGGCTTACCGTGCGCCGCACCATTGCGCTCCGCGGGCGCGCGCGCGCAGATTTTTGGATCGCACCTTCCTTTTTCCGTACACGGTTTGCCGCATTGGTTGCGTCATGGGAGGAGGCGCAGCCTTAGGTATGCGGTATACTGCGCCTATGGCAACCTTGGTGTTTGATATTGAAACGGCGGGCGAAGAGTTTGAAGCGATGGACGCCACTACGCGCGAGGCGCTCACGCGCTGGATAGAAAAGACCAGCGCCGGCGAGGAAGAATACGCCATAAAGCTCGCGGACCTTAAAGAGGGGCTCGGATTTTCCCCGTATACGGGGGAGATTGTCGCCCTGGGCATTTACGATGTGGAAAAGAAGCGCGGTGTCGTGTACTTCCAAGACCCGACCGGAAAGGAGCGAGAAGAAGCAATGGAAGATATCACCCTCAAGCCCGCATCGGAAAAAGAAATGCTCGCGCAGTTTTGGGAGGGGGCGCGCCACTATGACACGTTCGTGTCTTTTAACGGCCGCGCGTTTGACGCGCCGTTTATGAACATTCGTTCGGCGGTGCACCGCATACGCCCCTCGGTGGATTTGCTCTCTAACCGCTATCTCCCCCTGCAGCGCGAAGTGGCACACGTGGACCTGTTAGACCAGCTCACTTTCTATGGCGCGGTATGGAAAGGGAAGCCTAGTTTGCACTTGGCGTGCCGCGCTTTTGGCATACGCAGCCCCAAGGGAGACGGCATGAAGGGGGAAGACGTGACGCGCCTGTTTCGTGAGGGACGCGGCAAGGACATTGCACGCTACAACGCAGGCGATCTCTACGCCACCCGTGACCTCTACGAGGTGTGGTGTACGTACCTGCGCCGCTGACGCAGCGTTGTGCGTTTAGTGTTCACGATCCTCCTCAGGGCCTGTTTCCTGAAGGAACTCATTAAGCTGTTCCAGCGCCTCACGCGTGAGCGTCTCGTCTGGTTGCGCTGCGCGCGATTGCTGCAGCACGCTTTCCGCCTGCGCCTCGGGCGGTAGGTTATCATTTGCCGCGCGCTGCGGGCGTTCTTGTTCGCTCATTGGGGTAAGGATACCATAATTGTCCCTGCGCGATGTGGGTATCTTCCCACACCTGCCCGCCTCGGGTATCCCTTGCCTGAAGTGGGGTGGTATAGTAGGGGCACACCACCAGAGCATCATGGCGCCTTTTTTGTCTCCCGCTTCGCGATTAGCCCTATGGTGCGCGCTGCTTTTTAGCGCCGGTGCTGTGGCGTGGTTGTGGAGTAGCACTACCAATGAAAAAATTACCGCGCTGGAGGGCGAGGTGCGCGCCACGCAGCGCAATATTAACGAAATGCGCAGATTGCTCGCGCTTATCGCTGCGGGTAACCAAGACCTGCGGGTGCAGTTAAAGGCGGAAGAATTGCGCCGCAAGAACACGGAGGAGACACTCCAAGAAATTGCCAAAGATAAGGACGCGCTCGCCTCTAGAATCAACACCATTAAAACCGAACTCTCGGAAGAGTTGGCGCCGGTGGATCTCTCGCGCGTTATAGACGAGTGGAGCGCGCGCGTGGGGCGGATAGAATGTTTGTTCACCCTCTCCGGCGGCACACGCGCCAAATCGGTGGGTTCGGCGGTGCTCACACGTGAGAAGGACGGGCCGGTGTTTCTCACCAACGGCCATGTGATTACCGGCCAGGCGAATTTAGTGCCCGATTCTTGCACGGTGGCACTTCCCAAGAGTGGAAAAAGGGTAACAGTGGACGGTACGCGCATCACGCTCTCTCCTGCGCAGGATTTGGCGCGCATTCCTGCTGAGGTGCTCACAGATGCCGTGCCGTTGCCAGTATGTGCCCAAAAGCCGGCGCTGGGCGCCCCGCTGGTCATTTTGGGGTATCCCAGCGTGGGTTCAGGAGAAAGTGTGACCGCCACCGAGGGCATTATCTCCGGCTTTGACCGCGGACTCTATGTAACCAGCGCCAAAATAGAGCGGGGCAATTCCGGCGGCGCGGCGGTAAACCTCAAAGGCAATTGTTTTCTCGGCATCCCGACCTTGGTGGTGGTGGGTGAGATAGAGTCGCTGGCGCGCATTATGCCGGTAACCGCTCCATGAGTGTGCGGGGCGTGGGTGCGCTTGCGGCGGCGCTCTTGCTCATGGGCGGTGCAGCGCTCTTTTTCTTCCGGAGCGCTGCCACGCCAGACTTATCCTCTTACACCAATATGCCGCCGCGCGGCACGCGTATTGCGGCGTTCGGCGACTCTTTGGTAGAGGGGGTGGGCAGCGCAAGAGGTGGCGGATTTGTCTCCCTGTTGGAGGAGCGTCTCAACGTGCCGCTCCTCAATGCGGGGCGTGCGGGTGACACAACACGGGATGCACTGAAGCGTCTCCCCGCACTCCTTAAAGAGAGGCCGGATATCGTACTGGTGCTCCTGGGAGGCAACGATGCACTCCGGCGCGTGCCGCCGGAAGAGACGTTTGCAAATCTGCGCACCATTATCACGCGCCTACAGGAAGAAGGGGCGGTGGTGGTAGTGCTGGGGGTGAGCGGCGGATTTTTCCAGAAGCAGTATGCGCGCGGATTCGCGCGCCTCGCAGAAGAGCTGCGGGCCCCCTACATTCCGAATGTCTTAAAGGGCATTGTGGGGCGCCCCGAGCTCACCGCGGACTTGGTGCACCCCAACGATACGGGGTATGCCCGCATTGCCGACAGGGTGGAGCCGCTCCTGCGCGCGCTTGTGGCGCGCGCGCAGGAGCGGCCGTGAGTGCGCGCCGTGCGCACCTCTTGTGTCTCCTCTTGCCTCACGCGCGCCGTGCAGCGGCGCGGCTTTCCTTGCGGCGCGGTATCGGGTACTATATTACCGCGAGCCTTGCGGCGCGGCGTCTTGCGCCGCATTAGCGGAAGATAACCACACGGCACATGGAAGAAAACGAAAAAAACATTCTCTATCAGCGACGATTCCAAGGCGCGGCGGTACTCGCCCTCGTGCTGCTCTCAGTATTTCTCTTTGCGGAGAGCCTGTTGGCGTTTAAGCGGTACTCATTTGCGGGCACGGAAGTGTTTCCCGCGCGCACCATAGTGGTTGAGGGAAGGGGCGAGGCATACGCCACCCCCGATGTGGCGCGCGTGGTGTTTACCGTGGAAGAAGAGGGGAAAACGCCCGAGGAAGCGCAGACACGCGCCACGGAAAAAGTAGACGGTATACTCTCTTTCCTTCAGGAGCTGGGCATGGAAAAAGATGCGGTGAAAACGGTGCGCTACGATCTCTCGCCGCGCTATGCGCCGGTCGGGCGTACGCGTTGCGTGCGCTTCCCTTGCCCGCAGCCCAAGCAGGAGATTGTGGCATATGCGCTGGCACAGGGGATAGAGGTCACCGTCCCGTTGGAAAAAGAAGGGGTGGTGGGAAAACTGCTCGCGGGATTGGGTGAGCGTGCGGTACGGGAGATAAATGGCCCTTTCTTTGAAGTGAAGGATGATGCGCGCCCGCGTGACGAAGCGCGGGAGCGCGCCATTGCTGAGGCGCGAGAGCGCGCCGCGGCGCTCGCAGCGCAGCTGGGGGTGCGCCTGGGGCGGTTGGTGGCGTTCCAGGAAAGCGGCACACCGCGCCCCATGCTGCGGGGGGAATTTGCACGCACGGCGGCAGTGCGCGCCGAGGAGGCCACGCCCCTGCCTTCGCTTCCCGCGGGGGAGACGCGCTTCACCTCGCAAGTGGAGTTGGTGTACGAAATCCGCTAGCCGCCTGCACCCGCCCGCGCGGCACGACTCCCGTACCCACAAAGCGTGCCATCGCATCGTGGACAAAAAAAGCGTGGGGTTTTTCGCACGCTCTTTTCCCCATGTGCCCTTTTTGGTACGAGGGTGTGCGGGGTGGTATCGTGAGAGAAAATGGCGCAAGGGTGTCCGCGTGCGCTCTCATTGAGAGGTCAGCCGTCGGGTGCGCTACGCTTTCTTCATATGCCGGCCTACGACGTCCCAGCGATTATCGCCGCAATGGTGCCTCTTTTGAAATTCGTTGCGGACCTTGTGGTCCCGCTTGCAATGCTGCTTTCCCAGTGGGGAAAGGCTGTTCTTGAAAACCCTTGGCATACCTTTGCGGTTCTCATTGGTAGTGTATTGGTTGCGCTTGCGCTGCGGTTTGCGCTGAAGTGGGGTATAGCGCTGCTGGCGATTATCCTTTTGGGAGGGGGCTTATGGTGGGCATGGCATTGGGTTTTGGAGAGAGGGGATCAGACAGTGACTAACGCCGACGGGGCGCTGTTCCAGCTCGCGGCGCTTTCGGGTGAAGAAAAAGGAGGAGGAAAAAACGGTCTTTTCAACGAGACGGAAGAGGTGTGTGATCCGCTCCCACGCAAGGACGATACGCTGGCTCGCGGACTTTTATTGTTTAACCGGCTTTCTAATTCCTGCAACAGGGAGTATCTCTTTGTCCATGTGCAATACCAAAGCGGCGCGGCCGAATGGCTCAATATTACGAGGAAAGCGTCAAAGGCGACTCTCCTTTCCGATGTCGGCCTTTTTTGTCGTATCGCCCGCGAGATGGTTGATGGAACCATCAAGGCATTGGCTCTCGTCCACAATCACCCCCGCCTTCCTCTCGGGGGGGCGGTGGTTTCAATGCCTCCGTCGGGCGCAGACCTTATCTCTTTTCATGCGTTTGCGGTTGATTTGCTGGGAAAGGGGCTGCCGCGGAAAGCGCTGGGCGGACGGTTTGTTTCCGTCGTGACCGATCCTGTGGGGTATTGGATCATCAGCCCGAACGCGGATCATGATTATTATGTTGCGAAGGAATTGTTTGACGAGCGCGTATGTTCCTTTAAGGGCGACATTCCCCTGCCGTCTGTTTCTGTTGAGCGGATTTCAGGTCCTTTGCCGCAAACGCGCGAAGCGCTGGAAGCGCGCTTGAGCGAATTGGCGGAAGCGGATCGTGCGGTGCATGCTCGCGATGCAAAAGAGAGAAAACAAAGAAGCGCGCTTTTAAACAGGTTCCGCAGAGGAGAAATCGCTTCGCCAGAAATGGTGGTTGCGGAAATACTTGAGGCGGGCGCGTTTAGCCGCCTGCGCGCTCTTGACCGTATGCTCATTGAGGCGAGTATGCGCCTTAATGAGCTGGAAGAAACCTCGAGAGGTGCACGGGGAGATAGGGCATTTCACGAAACGAGAGCCGGGTTGTGGCAGCATATTTACCTTAACTTCTCCACCCGCCGCAGTGTTTTGCGCGACCTGGACTACGTCACCATTCAGTACCTCACCAATCCCGCTGAGTGGGCGAGACGCTGGGAAGCGCGGTAGTGCGCTGAGGGTTGAGCGGGAGCGCTCGGCGCCGGAATCTTGCCCAAAAAAAGATGAGCGGATGCTTGACTTAGGCGCTTCAGTATAGTATCTTTCTTTAAAAGCGCCCCGAGGGGCGTTTTAAAAAACACGAGCAAATTCTTAATCCATGGAGCGATTTTTAAACTACCTGAGGGAAACCAAAGGCGAATTGCAGCATGTGAGTTGGCCCTCACAGGCGCAGACCGTCACGTTCACCGCGCTGGTTATCGCCATCTCTCTCCTGACGGCGTTTTACTTAGGATTTTTTGACTATCTGTTTACCCTCTTGCTGCAAAAGCTGCTGGAGATTATCGGCTAGCGCTTGCCGCTGCCGTGCGGCGGCTTTCTGCATTTGGTAACTTTGTTTTCTTATGGCGAAGCAAAAAACCGACCATGAGGCGCGCTGGTACGCCATCCACACCTATGCCGGCTATGAGAACGCAGTGGAGCGCAACCTCAAGCAGCGGGTGGAGTCGCTGGGTTTGGGAGACAAAATATTTGAGGTGGTGGTGCCCACTGAGAAAAAGATAAAAATCAAAGGCGGCAAGCGCGTGGAAGAGGAAGAAAAGATTTACCCCGGCTACGTGCTGGTGAAAATGATCGTGGATGACCACTCATGGTACGCGGTGCGCAACACGCCGCGCGTGACCGGTTTTGTGGGCAGCGGCGTCCAGCCGGTGCCGCTCGCGGATGAGGAGGTGGAAAAACTGCTCAGCCGCATGCACTCCAAAGCGGTGAAGCATAAAATTGACCTTACCCCCGGGGATCCGGTGGTGGTGGTGGACGGCCCCTTCAAGGATTTAGAAGGCAAGGTGGGAGACATAGACGAGGAGCGCGGCAAGGTGAAGGTGCTCGTCCCGATGTTTGGGAGGGAAACGCCCGTGGAGCTCGATTTCTTGCAGGTGAAGCGGATCTAGGGTATCGTAGGGCACGCGCGCCCGCGGCGCGGGCGCGCGTGTAGAGTGGGAACATGGCAAAACAGCTCGCAAAAAAGGTGAAACTGCAAATTCCCGGCGGCGCTGCAACGCCCGCGCCCCCTGTGGGCACCGCGCTGGGCCCCACCGGCATCAACATCGGCGAATTTGTGAACCAATTTAACGCGGCGACACAAGAGCGGCGCGGGGAAATTGTGCCGGTGGAGCTTAACGTGTACGAGGACCGGACGTTTGACTTTACCCTCAAGGTGTCTCCCGCCTCACAGCTCATTTTGAAGGCAATCGGCAAAGAAAAGGGGTCCGGCAAAAACCTGCTCTCCAAGGTGGGGAAAATCACCCGCGCGCAACTGCGCGAAATTGCGGAAAAAAAGCTCCCCGATTTGAATACTAAAGATATGGATGCCGCGGTACGCATTCTGGAGGGGACGTGCCGCTCCATGGGGGTAGAGGTAGTGGACTAGCCCCCGAGTAATGCGCCAGTGAGGTAGCCCGCCGCGCTTCCCCTTTCACCTGGGGGCCTGCTGTGTCGGGTAAATAAAAAAAGGGGGCACCGCGAACCCCAAAGAGGTTTGCGGTGCCCCAATGGTATTGAAGGGAGGGAGGCACCGTCAGGAAAGCGGCGCACCGCTTTCCTGCGTTTAGCATCGCATGTGCGCGGTGCCGCGTCAACTATCCACGTATGGGCACGCGCGGCGTAAAAACAAATGAATAACGGCTGCGGCGTGGAGATGTGGAATGCGAAAAGAGAAACCGTAGCTTTCTTAAACGGCGGCGGCTCATATTTGATATCACGACTTGACGAAGGAGGGCGGATAGATTAACCGCCCTCCTAAACACTGGTCCACTTTTTTCTGGAAAGTCAATGAGGGAGCACGGGCTGCTGCCGGACAAAACGCCACGCGCAGAAACGCACCCCAAGTTAAAGGCCGTGGAAAGTGTTTCTTGATGAACGTCCATAAATGGTTGTGTGGCATTTTATCCGATGAGTCGGGGGCGCAAGAGCGTCCCTTTGCACCTGGCGGGTGTGCGGTATGATGGGGTGGTATGCGGGGCGTATTTATCGTTATAGAAGGGGGAGAAGGCGCGGGTAAGGGAAGCGTCATGCGCTTTTTGCAGGAGCGCTTTTCTGCCGAGGGCGGCACGCGAGGTGGCGCACGCGAAATCGTGTTCACCCGCGAGCCGGGCGGCTCTCCCTTTGCCGAGCGCGTGCGCGCGGCGCTCTTTCCGGGTGTGGCGCACGAGGCGGATGATGCGGACGCACTGGCGGTATTTCTCGCGATGTGCGCCGCGCGCCGCGCGCATCTGCGGCACACCATTTTGCCTGCCCTCGCTCGCGGTGCCGCGGTAATCTCCGATCGCTTTCACGCCTCCTCTTGGGCATACAATGTGCGAGCGCAGCAGAGTGCCGCCAATGAGGCGCTGTTCCACGCGGTGCACGCGGCGGTGCTGGAGGGTGCGGAGCCCGACTATCATATTTTTTTGGATGTGGCTCCCGAGGAGGGGCTGCGCCGCCGCGCCCGCGCGGGAGCGGAAGACGCGTTTGATTTGCAGTCGCCCGATTTCCATACCCGCGTCCGCGCGGGATATCGGGAGTTTCTCCGCACGCGGCCGCACACGGTCATAGACGCCAACCGCCCGCTGGAAATGGTGTGCGAAGAGGCGGCGGCGTGTGTTGCGGCGCTCTTGGATAAAGGGCGTTGAGGGATGGGAGTGCGTGCGCGTAAGGGTGGTATACTGTTGCCATGCGGGTATTGGTGCAGAAAGTGCGAGAGGGGGCGCGCTTGCCCTCGCGGGCGCATGAAGACGACGCGGGATACGACCTCTATGCCTGCGCGCGTACCGTGCTCGCGCCCGGCTCGCGCGCCAGCATCGCGACCGGCATTGCGCTCGCGCTCCCCGAAGGGTATGCCGCGCTCGTGTGGGACAAGAGCGGGCTTTCCCATCGGCACGGATTAAAAACGCTCGGCGGCGTCATAGATGCTGGCTACCGCGGCGAGATATGCGTGGGAGTGGTGAACTTGGGTGAGGCGCCGTACACGGTGGAAAAGGGCGATAAAATTGCACAGCTCCTTTTGCAAAAGGTAGAGTCTGCCGAGTGGGAAGAGGTGGCGGCATTGCCGGAGAGCGCACGCGGCGCGCGCGGCTTTGGCAGCACGGGAAAGCGGTAGTACATGGGTATGCGCTCGCCACTGCACCAGTAACCTATCAATCGCGCACCACTTGTGCGCACGCGCCATTGCGTATTCATTTTTCCCTCACCATGCACTACTCATTTGTGTCACAACAGGATCCGGAAGTCTTTGAAGCGCTGGAAGGAGAGGAGCGGCGCCAAGCAGAGGGGCTGGAGCTCATCCCCTCCGAAAACTATGTCTCGCGTGCGGTGCGTGAGGCGCTCGGGAGTGCATTTACCAACAAGTACTCCGAGGGCCTTCCCGGCAAGCGCTACTACGGCGGGCAAGAATTTACCGACCAAGTGGAAGAAATCGCCCGCACCCGCGCCTGCCGCCTGTTTGCCGCCGCCTACGCCAACGTCCAGCCACTCTCGGGCGCGCCCGCCAATCTGGCGGTGTATCACGCGGTGCTCCAACCCGGAGACACGGTAATGGGCATGGATCTCTCCCACGGCGGGCACCTCACCCACGGCCATCCGCTCACCGTGGCGGCACAGCTGTTTCGCTTCGTCACCTATAAAATGAAAAACCCCGAAACGGGGGAAATAGACTACGAAGCGATGCGTATGGCAGCGCGCCGCGAAAAGCCCAAGCTCATCATCGCGGGGTTCTCCGCTTACACGCGCGAATTGGACTATGCGGCGTTTGCCGACATCGCACGCGAAGTGGGTGCGCTTGCCATGGCCGACATCGCGCATACGGCGGGCCTCATTGCCGGCGGCGTGTTGGCAAATCCCTTTTCCCACAGCTTTGACCTCATCACCACCACCACCCACAAAACCCTGCGCGGCCCGCGCGGCGGCATGATCTTGGTGCGCGAGGAAAATGAGGAGCTCATCACACGCATTAACCGCGCGGTGTTTCCTGGCTTGCAGGGGGGGCCGCACATGAACGTGATTGCCGCAAAGGCGGTGGCGTTTGGCGAGGCGCTGCACTCCTCGTTCGGCGACTACTGCACCGCGGTGCTGCGCAACGCAAAGGCGATGGCGGCGGTGTTCGCCCGCGAAGGCGTGCGCATGCTCGGCGGCGGCACGGACAACCACCTGCTGCTCTTAGACGTGTACGGCTCGTTCGGCGTGGGAGGGAAAGAGGCGGAGGAGGTACTGGACGCGGTAGGGATTACGCTCAACAAAAACACCATCGCCGACGATCCGCGCCCGCCCCTGGACCCTTCCGGCGTGCGGCTGGGTACGCCCGCGATCACCACGCGCGGCATGGGCGAAGTCGAGTGCGCGCGCGTGGCGGAAATTATCGTAGAGGCGCTGCGCGCCCGCGACGACCGCGCGAAAAAGAAAGCCCTGCGCGACGAGGTACGCGAACTTGCCGCGGCATTTCCGGTGCCGGAGAAGTTTGTGTGAGAGAGAGGGGGGAGCCGGAGGCGCCGGGTGCGCCACGGAGTGCGCACTCACCCCAAAAAAGCGGCAGTGGCAAGGTGGTTGATAAAATTGCTACAACGTGCCCTGCTGAAAACAGGGGAACCGCGACTGCCGTGCAGTCGCGCGTTCTTTGAAAAGGCGCCCCGGCGCTTGGTCAGCATCATGCCGCTCGTCCGGGGACGGGCGGCGAGGAGGTGGAGATGCCCTATACAGTAACGAGAGTCTGCCCGGACGGGGCGGAGAGTGTGATTGGCAAGCACCTGTCGGTGCTGGAGGCACGTGTCGCCATCGCGGCGCACATGGGGCTGGCACGCCCCGACTTGGCACTGAGGTGCCACCGCGCCCCTCCCGGGTGCGGTCCTGATGTGGTGGAGGCATGGAGTCCTCCGCGTGGGCGCCCGGAGGATCCCACGCCCACTTACCTGGTGGTGCGTGATCCGATATTGGAGAACGCACCGCCCAGGCTGCACCCGCACTCGCCGGTGGGAGTGCATAATTGTTTCAATGTCCCGAACCCTCATATAACGGTGAGGGTTGCGATATTGAGCTGTGCGGGGCAGGACTACTCGGTCCTGCTCACGGTATGGGCATACTGCCACCGCCCGCGGTGGCAGATCGATACCTGCGGACGCGTTCCCACATGGGAACGCAACTCGAAGGAGGCGGCGGCGGTCATCCGCAAGAGCGCGGACCCGTCTCTTTGGCGCTTCTGGCGCCGACTGGCCCGCGATTACCGGGTCAGCATGCGAGATATCGCATGGGCGCGCGCCGGCTACCACTCCGTCTAACCCCCCACCCGCGCAGCTTTTGCTGCGCGGGTTTTTTGTGTGGGAGAAACACAACGTGATTGTCAAAGACGCACTGCACGGATATGTCGGTGTCGGACTCATGGTGGCAGGGCGGTGAGGGTTGCGCGCGGTGCCCCGTGCAGCCGCATCGTGCGGCGAAAAGCGCCGGTACATTTGACAAACCATTTCCATGTTTTACCCTCTTTCCCGGGGGCTCTCGCAAGAGAGCCGTTCTTTAGTAAAGGAGGTGATGATGGCTACGCATCACGACGTGTTCCTTCTTTCTCACCGAGGGCGGCGCGGCACCGTTGCGGTGCTCCGTGATTATATTCTTGTACTGCGGTATGCGGTGATCAACGGCGTTGCTGTGGCACTCACTGCCGCTGCATGGCAGCAGGGGTGGGTTGGCTTGGTATTGGAGGCCGATCGCACCCGGCTGGTGGAACTGATCGCAGGAGTCTTTCTGCTCGGCAACGTCTGGTGCGTGCAGCGGCTCTTTGCGGTAAGCCGCGAGCTCAATGCGCTGGAGCGCAGAGAGACAGCGGGAACAAAAGTGGGAGAATTCCTGCAGAAGATCCAGGGGCGCGACGCCGCAACCCGCGCCAATCTCGCGGCGGTGCTGAAGATACAGCTCTTCACAAGGATCGCGCCCATTCGGCACGTGGCGAACAGCCTCGTGATCTTAGGGCTCATCGGCACCGTACTCGGTTTCATCATCGCGCTAGGCGGCGTGAATCCGGAGGCGGCTGCTGACGTCAGTGCGGTCGGGCCGATGATCTCAACCCTCATTGAGGGCATGTCGGTGGCGCTCTACACCACTCTCGTGGGGTCCGTGCTCAACGTGTGGCTCATGATCAACTACCGTATGCTAGAGCGAGGTACGTGGTACCTCTTGACGCAGGCGGTAGCGCAGGGGGAGTGCCAATGATGGACTGGGAGCTTGACTCTCTCGGGGGCGAGAATGACGCGGGGACGGTATTCCGCGACGTCATCATGCTCGTGCTCGCGGGCTTCGTGGCGGTGGTGCTCATTATGCTGCCCCACCTCAATCCACCGGGCGCCAAAAAGTCGGAGGATAGCGAGCCGCCCGGCAACGTGGTGGTGGAAATCCACTGGCCCGACAACATGAGTACCGACGTGGACCTGTGGGTTCAAGCGCCCGGCGACGTGCCGGTGGGGTACTCAAACAAGGGAGGTGTTATTTTTAACCTCCTGCGCGACGACCTCGGCAATCGCGCCGACGCCACCAACCGAAACTACGAGGTATCCTACTCGCGCGGCATTCTGCCGGGTGAGTACACAGTCAACCTTCACCTGTTTAAGAATCCATCGGGTGTGTACCCGGTTCCCGTTACGGTGGTGACCAGCGTCAAGCGCGACGCGAAATCATCTCTGCGCCAAATTCTCGCGAGTAAGGTAAAGCTCACGCGAGAAGGGCAAGAGCTCACCGTGTACCGCTTCACCCTGGACGAGAAAGGGCAGCTGAAGCCGGGAAGCGTGCACAGCATCCAGAAACCCCTCAGGTCACTGGTGGTGGGGAAAAAATGACGGCACTCACCTTCTTGTTTTCGGCAGCGGCCGTAATGCTCGGCGTGCTCGCCACCATTACCGTGTGGGCGCCGCGCCGCTTGGGCGTAAAGCTGGTTGCCCTTACGGTGGCGCTGCTTTTTTTGCCGCTTTGGTATGCGGCACTCGCAGATCTTTTGAGCCGCCCCAAGCCGGTGGCGCTGGAGTGGTGGCTCACTGCCGAGGAGGCAACGGTACTCGGGGGCGTCCTGAAGGAGGGTGAGGGCATCTATCTCTGGCTCCAAATTGAGGGGGTGGAGGAGCCGCGCGCCTACGTGCTGCCGTGGGACCGTGGCCTCGCAGAACAGCTGCAAAAGGCGATGCGCGAGGCCGAGGAGGGAAACGGCCGGCTCAAAATGCGCCTCCCCTTTGAGCCTTCGTGGGACAACCACGAGCCGAAGTTTTACGCACCTCCCCAGCCGGCACCTCCGCCGAAGGAGGTCTTGCCGCCTCCGAAGGTATATGTGCCGGAGGAGGAGGCATGAATGTGGCGCCGGCAATCCTTACGGATTGCCGGCGCGCTTTTTTGCTGCTTTCGCGCACTCTCTTAAAAAAAGTGCGGTATAGTGCAGGGCGTTACTATGCGCACCATGTTTCAATCTTTTATGCACGCCCTTCGGGCGCATGAGCACCTCGTGTCGTGGGCGGCGTTTTTCGGCGGCGTGTTGTGGGACACGCTCACCCTTCAGCGCATTGACCGCACACCGGAAATCATCATGTTGGTCCTGCTCGCGCTCCTTGCCGCGGGCGGCACGGTCCTCTGGTATTTCTTGGAAGAGCGGGAAGCGCTGCGCGCGCCGCGGCTGCGCGCATGGGTGCCGCTCGTGGTGCAGTTTTCGCTGGGCGGCCTCTTGAGCGCGCTGTGGGTGCTGTATGCGCGCAGCGGCACCCTGCTCTCGGCGTGGCCCTTTTTGGTGCCGCTCGGGGCGCTCTTGGTGGCCAACGAATTTCTGCGGCACAGCTATCGCGGCATGCCGCTGCTGTTGAGCGTATATTTTTTCGCGCTCTTTTCTCTCTTTGCTCTTTTGGCGCCAGTGGTGGCGGGTACCATGGGTAGCGCAGTATTCCTCGCCGGCAGCGCGGCGGCCGCTCTTGCGATGGCGGGTGTGGTGCGCGCAGTGGCATATGTGTCCCCGATGCGCTTTTCCCGCGCGCGCCGCGGCACCATAGCTGCGCTGGGCGCGGTGTTTGTTGCTTTGAACGGCATGTACTTTTTCAACCTCATTCCCCCTATTCCGCTTTCCCTGAAGGAAGTGGGCATATACCACGAGGTGGTGCGCCAGGGAACACAGTACCTCGTCCGCTATGAGCGCCCTGCGTGGTGGGAGCCGTGGCGGCGCGCCGATCGCGTATTCCACCGCACGGGGGAAGAGCCGCTGTACTGCTTTGCGTCTGTGTTCGCGCCCACGCGGCTTACCACCGCCGTGGTGCACCGGTGGCAGTATCAGGATGCGCAGGGCGAGTGGCGCGACGCCGACCGTATTGCCTACCCCCTCACCGGCGGGCGCGGCGCAGGCTACCGCGGCTATACGGTGAAGCAAAACGTATGGGAGGGGAAGTGGCGCTGCCGCGTGGAGACGAGCCGCGGTGCGGTATTGGGAGAGGCCACCGTGACGGTGCGCCGCGCACGTACCGCGCCGCCACTTGTGGCAGACTACCGTTGAGCACCAAGCGCGCCCCTGCATCGGCAGGGGAAAACACCTACCTGCTGTGCCACAAAGCGCGGTATGATGACCGTATGGAAGGAAGGGAGCGCGTAGGGGCGCAGGCGCCGCGGCCAGAGAGCGACGATGAGCGAGAGCGCCGCGCCATGGCGCGCGCGCAGAAGGAGCTGCTGGCGCAGCATGAAGCGGCGCACGGCGACAAGCCCTACCACTCGGTGGAGCATATACAGCGGGTTATGGCGCGCGCGGAACACCTTGCCGAGGCGGCCGGCCTTTCTGAGCAAGAGCGCGCGCTCCTTTTGCTGGTTGCTGCCGGGCACGATCTCGTATTGCACTCTTCGGTGGATGCGCAGAGCGGCATGCGCCGCCGCGCCCGTGGCGGCAGTAGCGAGCCCGCACACGATGTGGAGGGAAATCCTCTCCCCCGCAACGAGTATGAAAGTGCGGTAGCGATTATTGCCGCACTGGAGGACGCGCGCGGCGCGCCGCTTTCGGAAGCGCTGCGGGAAAAAATCATCGCGCTATGTGATGCCACCTATCCGGAAATTGCGTTGGAGCCCGCGGGGCCGGACGACCTTGTGGCCCGCACCCCCGATGGGGAGGTGGATTTGGCCGGCTATGCGATAGGGGAGAGAGGCGCACTGCCGCGGGCGCTTGCCATACGCCACCCGTACCTTACGGAAAAGAGCTCCGTAGAAGAGTTTTTGTTGGCTTGGGCGGATATCGGCAACATTGGCATGGATGACTTTGCGGATTACCTTGCGCAGGGCAACGCGGAATTTCGCGAAATAGAACAGCGCTGGACGGAAGAGGAGCTGCCGCGCATCCGCCAAATCCCCTTGGCGCGCAAGGCGGCGATGGCGCACAAAATGCTTGAGTGGTGGCGCCTGCAGGTGACCCTGCCGCTTATGCAGAGAAATATTTTTCACGCGCACCTGCGCACCATGCCCGCCCTTAAGGGCCTCACCCCTGAAGCGCGGGAGAAGATCGCGTCGCTCATGTCCCGTTTTGATGAAAATGCCGTACGCGCGGCACACTGGTATGACAAGATGGTCGCGGAATTCGGTGATTTGGCGGAGGTTGCGTCATGGCAGCGCGCGGGAGCACCCGAGGCGGCAGAGGAAGCATTTGCGGCATTGTGCGCCCACATGGGCTATAAGATACCAGCACCTCCTCCTCCCGCCTCCCGCGGCGGCAGGGTAGACGGTTACTAGCAACTCGCAGGCGCCGCGCGCCGCCGCAGCGAAGTGCACGCGTTTTCGTTGCCGTAGCGCGCGCACGCGCCTCCTTCTCACGCCCGCGGCGCTATGCTATCGTGTGCGCAATGTACGAGACGCTGTTGTCGCATGTGCGTGCGGCGGCGCGCGAGTTGGGCCTCGGCGCCGAAGAGGAAGCGCGCATTACCGTGGCACCCCCGCCGCCTACGGTCGCGGGGGATGCTGCTACGAATGCCGCGCTCTTGCTCGCGCGCACCCTTAAGACAGAGCCGCGCAACGCAGCAGCGCAACTCGCGGATCGCCTGGGCTCTTTGCCGCAGGTGGCGCGTATTGCCGTGGCGGGCGCGGGATTTGTAAATTTTTTCTTTACGCGCGAATTCTTTACCGCGCGCCTGCGCGCGGCGCTCGCGCAGCCCGAGGCGTGGGGGGCGGGGAAGCGGTACGCGGGGCAGAAGATTCTCGTGGAGCATACCCAGCCCAACCCCTTCAAACCCTTTCACATCGGCCACCTCATGAGCAGTACCATCGGCGAGTGTGTGGCGCGGCTCATAGAAAATGAGGGTGCGACGCTCAAGCGCGCCAACTACCAGGGCGACATCGGCCTGCATGTCGCAAAAGCGCTGTGGGGGCTGCAAAAGCTGGGGCTTGCGCCGGAGAGCGTGGAAGTGCTGGGCGAGGCGTATGCGTTTGGCCACGAGCGGTATGAGAACGACCCCGCTGCGCAAAAGGAAATTATCGCCCTCAACCAAATGGGCTACGAGAAGCTCGCGCGCCTGCCGCACTACCGGCAGGGGAAAAAGGTGTCCCTAGAGCACTTTGAGGAAATTTACGCGGCGTTGGGTACGCGCTTTGACTTTTACTTTTTTGAGAGCGAGTGTGAGCCGGTGGGGAAAGCGCTGGTGCGGGAGGGGCTTGCCAAGGGGGTGTTTGAGGAAAGTGATGGGGCAGTGGTGTATCGCGGCGAAAAGGCGGGGCTCCACACGCGGGTATTCATTACGCGCCACGGCACCACCACGTACGAGACGCGCGAGCTTGGCCTTGCGGTGCTGAAATACGATGCATTTCCGTTTGACCTCAACCTCACCACAGTGGCGGTGGAGCAAGACACCTATTTCCAGGTGGTGCGCGCCGCCCTCGGCGAGCTGCGGCCCGCGCTTGCCGCGCGCTACCGCCACCTCCCCCACGGCATGCTGCAGCTTACGAGCGGGAAGATGTCCTCGCGCAAAGGCAATGTGATTACGGGCGAGTCGCTGCTCGCTTCCCTGCAGGAGGCGGTGCGGGAGAAAATGCGCGGCCGGGAATTTGCGTCTGAGGAGGCGCGCGCACGCACGGTGCAAGCGGTTGCGGTTGCGGCAGTGAAGTACCAGGTACTGCGCCAATCCATAGGGAAGAACATTATTTTTGATCCCGAGAGGGCCCTCTCGTTTGAGGGGGATTCGGGGCCGTACCTCCAGTACGCGCACACCCGCGCCTGCGCGCTCCTGCGCCGCGGCGAAGAGGAGGGGGTAGCGCCCTCCCTCTCAGGCGCACTGCCGCAGGAGGCGCCGCCCCTTGAGCGCTTGGTGGCGCGCTTTCCCGACATAGTGGCGCGTGCGGCGGCGGAGTGGGAGCCGCACCACCTCACCACCTACCTCACCGAGGTGGCGTCGGCGTTCCACCGCTGGTACGCGGAAGAGAAGATTGTGGATGCGGCGGCGGCCGAAAGCCCGTACCGTTTGGCGCTCACCGCCGCCGTGGCGCATACGCTCCGCCGCGGGCTCTCCTTGCTGGGCATAGAGGCGCCGGAGCGGATGTAGCGCCGCGCGCATACGCCACGCGCAGCCCCGTGTGGTACTATATCCAGTACTATGAAAGGTGGAGAAAAAAGTAGCAAAGCGCCCGCCGGTGCCGCCGCGCCTCGTGCGGATTCCCGCGATACAGATACAAAAAAAAGCCCGACGGCGCTGCGCGAGGAAGAAGTGCTCGCATTTTGGCAAGAGCGCAATATTTTTGAAAAAACCCTGCAAAAGCCCGCTCCGAAGGGAACGTTTTCTTTCTATGACGGGCCGCCGTTTGCGACGGGCTTGCCGCACTACGGCTCGCTGCTCTCCTCCATCATCAAAGACGTGATACCGCGCTACAAAACCATGCGCGGCTATCGCGTGCCGCGGCGGTGGGGGTGGGACTGCCACGGCCTTCCCATTGAGCACCTGATAGAGAAAGAGCTCGGCTTGAAAACCAAGAAAGACGTGCTCGCCTACGGCATCGCCGCCTTCAATGAAGCGTGCCGCGCCTCCGTGCTGCGCTTTGCGGACGAGTGGGAGCAGTATGTCGCGCGCGTGGGGCGCTGGGTGGACTTCCATGGGTCCTACAAGACTATGGACAACGACTACATGGAGAGCGTGTGGTGGGCGCTCAAACGCGCGCATGAGAAGGGGTACCTCTACGAGGGCCGCAAGGTGCTGCTGTACTGTACGCGCTGCGAGACGCCGCTTGCCAAAGCGGAAATCGCCATGGACAACTCTTACCAAGAGGTAACAGAGGAGGCGGTGTACGTGGCGTTTCCCCTCCGCGCCGGAGCCGCAAAGAAATTCCCCGAGAACACCGCACTGCTTGCCTGGACCACTACCCCCTGGACCCTCCCGGGCAACGTGGCGCTCGCGGTCCATCCCGATTTGGAGTATGCGCTGGTAAAAGACGAAACAGATGGGCGGCACTACCTTCTTGCAAGTGCGCGCGCCGCCGACGTGGTGCCCGACGGCGAGGTGGTGGAAGTGGTGAAAGGGAAAAAACTGGTCGGCCTTTCCTATGAGCCGCTGTACCGCATTCCCGCGGTGGAAGCGGAGAAGAAAAAGAGGGCACACACCGTGCTGCCCGCTTCGTTTGTAACGGCGGAAGAGGGAACCGGTGTGGTGCACACCGCGGTCATCTACGGTGAGGACGATTACGCACTGGGGCAGGAGTATAATTTGCCCATGGTGCCGCTTTTGGACGAGGGGGGACGCTTCCATGACGCGGCGCCGGAATTTTTGCGCGGCGGGTACTTCAAGGACGCAGAGGAAAAAATAAAAGAAGATTTGTCCGCGCGCGGCCTCCTATACCGCGCGCACGACCACACGCACAGCTATCCCCACTGCTACCGCTGCGGCACTCCCCTCATCTACAACGCCATTACCTCGTGGTTTCTTGATATCCAGCGCATCAAGAAAAAAATGCGCGCCACCAACGAGCATATCCAGTGGTTTCCGCCGCACCTCAAGCACGGGCGCTACCGGCACATTTTGGAGCACGCGCCCGATTGGACCATTTCCCGCAACCGCTTTTGGGCCGCACCGCTCCCTGTGTGGCGCAATGAAAAAACGGGCAAGCATGTGGTGATCGGCTCTTTGGAAGAGCTGAAGGCGTATACAAAAAAAAGCGGCAATACCTATCTCCTGATGCGCCACGGTGAGGCGGAGAGCAATGCGCGCGGGTTTATCAGCACCGAGCCCGATGACCCCAACCCGCTCACCGAGGTGGGGCGGGAGCAGGTGGCGCGCGCGGCCGAGGCACTGCGCGCACAACACGGCGTGGATCTCATTATTACCTCTCCCTTTGTACGCACCAAAGAGAGCGCCGCCATTGTGGCGCGCGTGTTTCCCGAAGCGAAAGTAGTTGAGGACGCCCGCCTGGGCGAGATTCGGCTCGGTGCGCTCCACGGCGAGGCAGTGGCGCGGTACCGCGAACAATTTCCCACCTATGAAGACCGATGGGCGCGCGCACCCGAAGGGGGAGAAACCTTGCGCGACGTGTACCTGCGCGCGGCGGAATTCCTGTACGAAATAGAGCGCACGTACCAAGATAAAACCATTCTCATCATAACGCACGAGTATCCCGCATGGGCGCTTGTCGCTGCCGCGCAGGGTGCCGACAAGGAAGCGTTTCTCGCGTGCCGCAACGAGGGGGAAGATTTTATACAAAACGCGGAGGTGCGGCCGCTCCCCTTTGTTCCCTTGCCGCACCGCGCCGACTATGCGCTGGACCTGCACCGCCCTTACATTGATGAGGTGGCGCTGGTGGATGAGGACGGCGCACCTTTGGTGCGGGTGCCGGAGGTGATTGATTGTTGGGTGGAGTCGGGCTCCATGCCCTTTGCCCAGTGGCACTACCCCTTTGCCCATGAAAAAGAATTCAAAGATTCGTTTCCGGCGGATTTCATCGCCGAGTACATCGCCCAAACCCGCACGTGGTTTTACTACATGCACGCGATGGGGGTCATGCTGTTCAAACAAGAGCCGTTTACCAACGTGGTGACCACCGGCACCATACTCGCCGGCGACGGCTCCAAAATGAGCAAGTCCAAAAAAAATTACACCGACCCCATGGAAAACCTGTACCGCTTCGGAGCGGACGCACTTCGCTACTACCTGATGTCTTCTCCCATCATGCAGGCCGAAGACATTCGCTTCCGTGACGAAGAGGTGCGCGAAGCGCATAACCGCGTGGTGAATCTCCTGTGGAACACCTATCAGTTCTACGCGCTCTTCCGCCACCACTTCCATGAAGGCGTTGACCCGTATGAGAGCGCGCACGTACTGGACCAGTGGATCCTCGCGCGCCTTTCGGCGCTTGCCGCCGAGGTTACCGCCCATATGGACCGCTATGATACGGTGCGCGCCACGCGCCCCTTGCGCGATTTTGTGGAAGACCTATCCACGTGGTACGTGCGCCGCTCCCGCGCGCGCTTCCGCCTTCCCGCGCGCGAGGAGGACCGTGCCTTCGCGCTCGCCACGCTGCGGTTTGTTCTGCGCGAGTTTTCCAAGATTATCGCGCCAGTGATGCCGTTTATTGCCGAGAGCGTGTATCGGGGTGTCGGGGGAGAAGAAGAGAGCGTGCATTTGGAAACGTGGCCCGAATTGCCGCCGGCGGATGAGGCGGTACTGGGCGCCATGCTGGATGTGCGGCACGCGGTGACACTGGCGCTCAAAGCGCGCGCCGAGGCGGGCATCAAGGTACGCCAGCCGCTCGCGCGCCTCACTATAAAAAATGCGCGCTTAAAGGGTATGGATGATTTCCTCGCCTTGGTGCGCGACGAAGTTAACGTCAAAGAGGTGGTGTGCGACCCAAAGGCCGAAGAGGAGGCGGTATTGGACACCACGCTCACGCCGGCCCTGCGGGAAGAAGGCGCCGTGCGCGAGCTCACGCGGCATATTCAGCACCTGCGGAAGCAGAAGGGGCTCCAGCCGGAAGACCGCGTGCGGCTGTTGGTGCATGCCGGCCCTGAAGGGCGCGCCTTGGTGCAGCGGCACCGCGAAGCGCTGCATAAAGCCGCCGGGGTGGCTGCGGTGGAAGAGGCGCCGCACAAGGGCGAGGCGCACATCCCGTGGGAAGGGGAGGAGCTCTCATTTAGCATTGAGGAGCTGTAGCGCGCCGCAATGGGGTACCGCATTTACCACTCCGATGCTTTTGTGTTGAGTTTTACGCCGCGCCGCGAGGCAGATGGCGCGGTGGATTTGTTTACCCGCACGCATGGGCGCCTGCAGGCGCTCGCGCAGAGCGCGCGCCTTGAGCGCTCCAAACTGCGCTATGCGCTCCAGCCCTTTACCCGCGCGCGGGTGGCGCTCGTGCGCGGCCGCGCCCAATGGCGCGTGACCGGCGCGCACGCGCGGGAAAACCCCCTGATGGACGATGCGCTGGATGCCGAGATGCGGCTTTTGGTACGCCGCGTGTGGCACGTCATGGCGCGTTTGGTGCGGGGGGAGATGCCGCTTCCCGCACTGTTTTCCCTCATGGAGCATTTTTACGATGCGCTGGCGCCCGCCGCGACCTGTGCTGCGCACCGCAAGGTGCTGGAGCGCTTCACCCTGTATCTTATGTGTGCGCATTTGGGGTATGCGGGGAAAGAGAGCATTCCCTCGCTCGCGTGGCTTTTTCAAGAGGAACATCCGCTCGCTCCCGCGGCGCTTGCCCGCGGCGTTCCGCACTGCCGTGCGCTCACGCAGCGCATTAATGCTGCGCTTGCGGAGAGCCACCTGTAAGCCTGAGGGCGGCCGCGCCGCTTTTCTCGCACCCTTTGGGGGGTGGTATACTGTTTTCATAGTGTGGCACACTAGTTGCACCCGATACTCCCATGGATCCTCGGCAGCACCCCTCGGAAGATAGCGGCGTAGAGACGCTAAAGCAGCGGCTGTATTCACGCACAGATCCCCCCGCACCGCGCCCGCGGCGCTCTCTCAGGCCGGACGACCACCGGGAGGTGCCCGAGTCGTGGCTGGATAAAGAGGAAGCGGCGGAGAACGCGGTGCAGAGGAGCGCCACCCCTCCCGCGCAGCAGCGCGCGCGGCGCCTGCGGGAATTGAGCAACGTATTTACGGTATTGCTCGGGTTTTCATTCGTATTTTTTCTCGCTTCGGCGGGCATTGCCGCCTACTTTTTCTGGGGCGGCGCCAATGTGGTGTCGCCCAATAACATTGATATTGAAATACACGGGCCGCTCTCCGTGCCCGGCGGCGATGCGCTGACGCTGCAGTTGGGGGTAGTCAACCGCAACGCGGTGCCGCTGGAAGCGGCGGTGCTCACGGTTGAGTTGCCCGAGGGTGCGCGCGAGGCCGGCAATGTTGCAGAGCCGCTCACCCGCGTACGGGAGCATTTGGGCGTCATTAACCCCGGGGAGCGGAAGAAGACCTCGGTGCAGGCGGTACTGTTGGGCGAAGAGGGTGCGGCAAAGCGGGTGCGGGTGGTGCTGGAGTACCGCGTGCGGGATTCCAACGCGGTCTTTGTGAAAGAGCGCACCTATGAGGTGGTAGTGAGCAGCGCGCCGGTCTCTCTCACGGTGGATACGCTGAAAGAGATAAGTGCGGGGCAGGAAATCACCCTGCGGGTCAAAGCGGTCGCCAACGCCGCCACGCCGGTGAAGAACGTGCTCATCACGGGAGACTATCCCTTCGGCTTCCAATTTAAAGATGCAAATCCGCCGCCTGCGGCAGGCAACAATGTGTGGCGCGTGGGCGACCTCGCGCCCGGCGAGGTGCGCGAGCTGGAGGTGCGCGGCACGCTCACCGGCCAAGATACGGAAGAGCGCATTTTTCGGTTTGCGGTGGGAGTGGAAGATGAAAAGAGCCCGACGGAAATCGCCGCGGTGTTCCAGCAGGCGGAGGCGCCGGTGGTAATCAAGCGCCCCTTCTTGGACTTGCAGCTGGTATTGGAGGGGGCGGCGGGCACCGGCGACGTCGTGATTGAAAACGGCAGGACGGTGCGCGGCGCCGTGCGCTGGAAAAATACCCTCCCCGATCCGTTGCATGAGGTAGAGATTACCGCCACGCTCAAGGGGAACATTTTCAACCGCGCGGCGGTGGAGGCGGACGACGGATTCTACCGCTCGCAGGACCACACCATACTATGGAACAGCCAAACAGCGCGTGAGCTTGCGCGGGTGGAGCCCTCAGAGAGCGGTGTGTTCAGTTTCTCCTTTACCCCCTTTGCGCTGGATCCGCGCAATCCCGTGGTTAATCCCGAAGTGGTGGTGGAGGTGAGCGCGAAAGGGCGGCGCCTCTCGGAGCGCGATGTGCCGGAGATCATTGAGGCGAGCGTGCAGCGCAAGGTGATTGTGGCGTCCCGCCTTTTCTTGGTGGGCGAGACCCTCTACGACGAGGGGCCGTTTGAAAACACCGGTCCTGTGCCGCCGCGCGCCGAGGAGCGCACCACCTATACGTTGGTCTTGAATGTCGCCAATAGCACCAACGAGGTACGCGACGCAAAGCTGGTAACGCGCGTACCGTGGTATGTGGAGTGGCTGGGCAACCTCTCGCCGGAAAACGCCGCGGTGCGCTTCAACAAGGTGACCGGCGAGCTGGTGTGGGACATCGGCACCATCCCCGCAGGAACGGGCTACACCGCGCCGCCGCTGCAGCTCATGTTCCAGGTGGCGCTGGAGCCCTCGCTCAGCCAGCGCGGCAGCGCAGTGCGGCTCCTGGAAGCACAGTCGCTCCGCGGGGTTGATGCGTACACGGGGGTTGTGCTACAAACAGAGGGCGCGCCGCTCACCACCACGCTCACCAATGACGCGACAGATGAATCGGGCGTGGTGCGGTGACCCTATCGGCCGCTGTGCGGCACACACGCGCATCGCCTATTAGCCATGGCTGCAGATACCGTTTCTCTGGATACGCTGACCGCGTTTGCAAAACGCCGCGGTTTTATTTTTCCCGGGTCCGAATTGTACGGCGGCGTACCCGGCCTCTACGATTACGGCCCCTATGGGGTTGAGCTTGCGCGCAATATCCGCGCCGCGTGGTGGCGCGCCATGGTGCAGGAGGATGAGCGCATCGTGGGCATAGACTCTGCCATTGTGACCCACCCAAAGGTGTGGGAGGCCTCGGGGCATGTGGCGGGATTTAGCGATCCCTTGGTGGAATGCAAAGCGTGCGGCGCTCGCGCGCGCGCGGACCACCTCTTGGAGGGTGTGGGGGTTGCGGCCGACGAGCGCATGAGTGTGGAGGAACTGAACGAGCGTTTTAACGCGCACCGCGCGGAGATTGCCTGCCCCTCTTGCGGCGCACGTGATTTTACGGCGGTGCGCATGGTGAACCTTTTGGTGCAGACCAACTTGGGCAATTTTTCCGACGAGTGGCGCAAGGAACCCGCCTACCTGCGGGGCGAGACCTGCCAGGGTATCTACCTCAATTTCAAGAACGTACTGGATACCACGCGGGTGAAGGTGCCGTTCGGCATTGCGCAAATCGGCAAGGCCTTCCGCAACGAAATCTCGCCGCGGCAGTTTATTTTCCGCAAGCGGGAATTTGAGCAGATGGAGATGCAGTTTTTCGTGCACCCCGATGACGAGATGCGCTTCTTTGAGGAGTGGCGCGCGCGGCGGTGGGAGTTTTACCGCACGCTCGGCTTTCGGGAAGAGAGTTTGCGCTGGCACGAGCACGAGAATCTGGTTTTTTACGCGAAGGCGGCATGGGATATTGAATTTCGCTTTCCGTTCGGGTTTAAGGAGTTGGAGGGCATTCATGCCCGCGGCGATTACGATCTCACCCAGCACCAAAAATACAGCGGCCAAAAACTGGAGTACTTTGATGCGGCGACGGGGGAGCGCTACGTGCCGCACGTGGTGGAGACGTCGGTGGGGTTGGACCGCCTCTTTTTCGCGGTACTCACCGAGTTTTATGATGAAGATGTGATGGGGGGCGAGACGCGCGTGGTGCTGCGCGTGCCCTATGCGCTGGCGCCCGTGAAGGCCGCGGTGTTCCCGCTCTTGAAAAACAAGCCCGCGCTAGTGGCGAAAGCGCGCGAAATCTTCAATACCCTCAAGGGGCATCTCATGTGCGAGTTTGATGATAACGGCAACATCGGCAAGCGCTACCGCAGGCAGGACGAAATCGGCACGCCCTACTGCGTTACTGTGGATTTTGAGACGCTGGAGGGGTCCGAGAAAGACACCGTTACCGTGCGCGTGCGCGATACCGGCGCGCAGCGCCGTGTCCCCCTCAACCGCCTTGTGGCGGCGCTGACGGAAGAGGCGCCGCACCGCGGGTAGGGGCGCGCCGCATATCAATGCTGCGCGGTGCGCCGGGATTGGTGCGGCGCGGCAGGCAATGCGCAAAAAAGCCGCACCGGCCGCCACAGGGGCGGCGGGTGCGGCAGTGGGAAGCGGCGGGCCTCATGGAAGGGAACGCGCGGGCCCGCACGCCCATCCCCAGTATGCCTCAAGTGCAGGGGGAGCGCAAAGCCGCCCCCCCCTTTTTGCTTTTGCCTGCGCGCTACGGCTCGGGCACCCACAGGGTGCCGCGCATCATGCGGCAGGAAATTTCCAGCCGCGCGGCACGCCGCGCGGTCGGTATGCGGACAGAGGTGGTAAAGAGGAGTTGCCATTTCCTCTTTTTCTCGCGGGATACGAA
>WFWH01000043.1 GCA_015491245.1 Patescibacteria group bacterium
GCTGTGGGCATGGTATGGGTGGTTTTAACCGCACTCATCCCCCCAACCCGGCCGCAAAGCCCATTACCGCGCCCCCTACCCAAAGCGCGCGCACCCGCCCTCCCATACTCCTCATCACAGGACCCACTGCGGCGGGAAAATCCGCACGCGCGGTGGAAGAGGCACTCTGCCGCGGCGGCGAGGTGGTTTCGGCCGACTCGCGGCAAGTCTATGAGGGGTTTGACGCCACCACTGCGAAAATAACCCCCGAGGAAATGCGCGGCATTCCCCACCACCTCCTCTCATTCGTGCCGCTCCACACCACCTACACCGCAGCCGACTTCGTACGCGATGCAGACCGCGCCATTGCCGCCATCGCCGCGCGCGGCAAGCTCCCCATTGTGGCGGGCGGCACCATGTTTTATATCCATGCGCTCCTGTGGGAGGGGGCATTGGCGCGCGTTCCCGCCGATCCCGCACTGCGCGCGGCGCTGGAGCGTCGCGATACCGCTTCGCTCTACCAAGAGCTCCTATTGCGCGCACCGAGGCGCGCCGCACAGGTGCATCCCCGCGACCGCTACCGCATCGTGCGCGCACTGGAAATTGCCGCCGCGCTAGGAGAGGTGCCACCCGCCACACCAACGGCACTACGCTATCGTGTAGCGCTCATCAACCTCACGCCCCCCAAAGAAGAATTGCGCGCGAACATACGCGCGCGGGTAAAGGCGCGCGTGCCGCACATGCTGGATGAAATCCTTGCGGCGAAAGACGCGTTGGACCAAGCTACGGCGCGGCGCTTGGGGTTTGACTTTACCCTCACCCTGCGCCACTTGCGCGGTGAAATTTCACGCGACGAGCTTATTGATGCGCTTTCCGCCAAAGACTGGCAGTACGCCAAACGGCAATTGCGGTGGTTTGCCCGCTTGGAAGCGGCCCTTGCGCGCGCCGCTTCCTGACTGTGCGCACGCGCCTCTTTAGCGGCACTGCGGATCTTCCGTAACCCCATCCATGCCCGCGCAGTAGGCGCGGAGCGTGGGCGCGTCAGTTGCGGCGGAGGCGATGACCCCCTTCTCCTCCATGAGTGCCGCGATATTTTCGGCAATGATGGCAATGCCCTCTTCCTCGGTGGCGGCGTTATTTGCGCGGTCATCAATGATGGTTTCTTCCGAAGCACCCAACAGTGCATTGAGCGCCCCTACAAGCGCCATATCCCCGTCTTCCGGAATGGCATAGGCAGTAGCGATTCGGCGGGTGACGGCCTCCAGCGCCTGGCGCTGTGCGGGATCCTCTGGATTGTAGCGATAGGAAACGCCTAGCTTTTCGCTCTCTGTGGGGTTCCACTGGCGCAAATAGGTGAGGAGCGCTTCAGCAGCTCCTGCCGCGGTGCCGTCGGCGGGCCGCAGGTCAATGCAGGTGCCCTCGCGCAAACAAGCATCCGCCGCGGGCGTTGCGCACGCGCCGTCCGCTCCCTCACACGAGGCATTGGGCGGAAATGCCGTCGCCACGATGATCCGCTCACCCAGGGTTTCCGTAAGCGGAATGAGGCGCTTTCCCAAACTTCGCTGGATGTAGCAGGGGCGCCCCGCCACCCGCATCTCACAGGCGCGGTCACCCACCGCCATGCGGTACTCGGTCAAGGGTGCGCAGGTACCCCCTGCCACACAAGGCGGATCGGCGTAGACACCCTGCGCCACCGATGCGATCGGAATGGCGCTCGGCACAATCTCTTTGTAGGGGGGATACACGGAAACGAAGTAGTTCCCCTCTTCCACTTGCACGACCGTCATCATGTTTTCCTCGTCGCTCACCCGCGTCACGCGGTCCCGGGGCGCTTGGTTAAATTGCGTGGTATCCCGTATGTTGCGGGAATCGTTCCAAACATTTTCTTGGAAATACGCAAAGAGAAGATCGTCCATGTTTTCCCGCGCCATATACCAAGAAACCCCGGACCGCGTTTGCACTATTTCGCCCCGCGGATCCTGAAGGGTTACCGTCTCCGGGCGCACATCCAAGGTTAAGGTGCAGCCTTGCGGGAGGAACGCCTTGCCGGTTCCTGCAACCGCCGCGCGCTCACAAGATTTTACCCAAGACACGACCTCGTCCAATACCGCAACCTGCACGCCATCCAGCGACGCGCCTTTCGGGATTCGTATGCACGCGCTGTAGCTGCGGCCGCCGGATTCCCTGCACAGCGCCTCGCGCTCCAACAGGTAGGTCAGTGCGTCTTGGTGCGACAGCACGGACGCCGGACGCGATGGCTTCTCTCGCGGCGGCGCAATGGTGCGCGGAGGTGCTTGCGGCGGCTGCGGAACCTGCGGCGCGCCCGTGGCGCCGCCTCCCGCGGCACCCTCGGCGCGCGGCGGCGCGGGAGTGGCCGACTGGTTCCGCGCATCCCGTTCTCGGCGCGGTGCCGCAGCGGCCGCACCTCCCCCCGAAACCTCACACACAATTGCGCTCCACGGCGCAAGGCCGGACTGCAATTCTCCGTTGGGCCCGCGGGTCAGCAGCACAAATAGGGTATGCACGATGAGCCACGCGGCGAGGGTGATGATGAGCCCTATGAGTACGTGCCAAAAGATGCGGTGCGCCTTCTCTATGTTGCCGGGGTTGGGACCCGAGGTGACGTAGAGGATGCCCGCGTAGACAAAGAGCAGCGTGGCGATGGCGCCCGCCGCATACACGAAAAACTGCA
>WFWH01000044.1 GCA_015491245.1 Patescibacteria group bacterium
AGGCCACATTATGCGGTAAGTATACCGCGTAAGGTGAGTGCCGGTGAATAGCATAAAAGGGGTGCCATGGGGAGAGGGCAGGGGCGAATCATTCGGCTTCCTCTAATATGGCTTTGATGCGCCGCACACCCGCGGCACAGGCTTCCTCTTTCACAATGCGGAAGCGTCCTGCCAGTTCGGCGGTATTGGCGACATGCGGTCCACCGCAAAACTCAGCGCTGAAAAAATTCTCTCGCGGTCCGATAAAGTACACGCGCACCACATCTCCGTACTTATCCAAAAATTCATGGCGCGCCCCAAGCGCGAGCGCCTCTTCCTTGGGCAGGTCCGCGTAGTGGACCGGCAACCCCTCACGTATTTTTTCGTTTACCAAGCGCTCTACGGCCGCTATTTCTTCTTCAGTGAGCTTTTTAGGGTGGCTGAAATCAAAGCGGAGCCGCGCGGGGGTGATGTTGCTTCCCTTTTGCGCCACATGTTCCCCGAGTACGCGGCGCAGCGCTTCATGCAGCAGGTGTGTTGCGGTGTGGTAGCGCACGCTCATGGTGCTGGTGTCCCCCAGCCCTCCTCGGAATTTTCCCTGCGCGGCGGCGCGCGACTGCGCTTGGTGTTCCTTCAGGGCGCGCGCAAACGCTGCGCGGTCTACCGCGATCCCCTTTTCGCGCGCGAGCTCCTCGGTCATTTCCAAAGGAAAGCCGTAGGTGGTAAAGAGAATGAACGCATCTTCACCCGAGAGTTGTTTGCCGCGGGTACGCTTTTCAAATTCGCGCAACCCGCGGGCGAGCGTGGCGCGAAAGCGCCGCTCTTCTTCTTCTAGCTCGCCCCGTATGCGCGCTTGCGCCTTTGTTAGTTCGGGATAGGCTTCCCCAAACTGTTCCACAAACACCTCGGCAATGCCGGAGAGGGTATGGGGCGGCAATCCCAGCAGGTCGGCATGGCGCACGGCGCGGCGGATGATGCGGCGCAAGACGTATCCCGCCTCAGTGTTCGCGGGAGTGACGCCGTCGGATAGAATGAAGGTCGCACCCCGCAGGTGGTCCGCCACAATACGGAAAGAGGTGCAGTGTTCCCCTGTGTACGCAGTGCCGCTCAGTTGCTCCATATGCGCTATGGCAGCCGCAAACGCACTAGTCCGAAATACATCGGGATCGTCCGCAAGCGCGGCCGCAATACGCTCCAAACCTCCCCCAAAATCCACATTTTTTTTGGGGAGGGGTGCAAAGGAGTCCGAGGGTTCTTTTACGTATTCCATGAAAACCGAATTGCCGATTTCCATGAAGCGCCCACAGTCGCAATTGGGATGGCAATGCGGGCCGAACGCAGGATCATGTGGGGTCCTGAAATCAAAGAAAATTTCACTATCAGGCCCCCCGGGCTCACCTGCAGGCATATGCTCAGGCACTCCCGCGCGGCTCCACCAGTTTTTCTCCGCACGGTAGTAAAAAATGCGCTCCCCTTCCCGCATGCCACGCTGCCCCCCTTCCTCTTCGGTGCCCATGAAAGCCGCTTCTGCCGCAATGCCCTTGGAGGAAAACAGTGCTTTCCATAGGGCAACCGATTCGTCGTCACGCGGCAGGGCGTATCGCTCGTCTCCCGCAAAAACCGTCACATAGAGCCGCTGGGGATCCAATCCGAGCTCTTCGGTGAGAAAGGTGAATATCCACGAGAGCTGTTCTTGCTTAAAGTAGTCTCCCAACGACCAGTTCCCGAGCATTTCAAAAAATGTGGTGTGGCGATTGTCCCCCACCTCTTCAATGTCTTCCGCGCGGAAACATTTTTGGCTGTTTACCAAGCGCGTCCCTTTGGGATGCGGACTGCCCAAAAGGTACGGCAGGAGCGGCTGCATGCCTGATCCGGTAAAGAGAGTGGTGGGATCATTTTCCGGCACTATTGGTGCCGAGGGGAGCACGGCATGGCCGCGCGCCTCAAAAAAACGCAGGTAGGCAGTGCGGATATCATTGATGCTGCGCTGCATAATGCTGCATGGTAGCAGTAAACCGCCTCGGTGCGCAAATGGCGCACGGACACACAGCCGTGGCGCCTCTCGGGCGCGTGTGCGGTTATGCGCCGGCATGTGAGCCGTACGGCGTTAGAGCAGGGTTTCTATTTCAGCCTTTTCGCGGAGTGTATCAATAATCTCCTGCACTTTCGCGCGCGCTTTTTGATTGCGCAGTTCGTTTTCTATTTGAGGTTTCACCTCTTCAAATGAGGGTGCCGCAGCCTCACCCTCGCTCTGTGAGAAAAATTGGTCATAGAGCGCGCGCGCCTCTTCCTCTGATACGGAGATACTCCCGAACTGCACCTCATTGGTGAGGTAACGGTTAATAGCCATTTGCCTGCGCAGTGAAGCCTTGAATGTTTCCTCTGTGTGGCCCAGCGCCGAGAGTTGCGATTGGAACTCCTCCTCACTGGCCATACTTGCCTGCACATTATCCCATTCTTGCGCCACCTCTTCATCCGTTACGGACACCCCGCTGTCGGTTGCCGCCTGGTAGAGAAGCTCACCGTTTATGAGGTCATCCACCACTGCGTCACGCAGTGCGGCGTCATCCTGGGACGCTCCCTCGGGGTTTATTGAATCCAAGAAAGCCTTGGTCTGCGCAAATTGGCGCACCACCTCCTCGCGGGTGATAGGTACGCCATTTACCCGCGCCACTATCTCGGGGAGGTCCGCCATAGCGCTTGCGGCAACCTGGGACGGCGCAGAAGCTGGGGGAGAGAAATACCAACGGTACACAGCAAATCCCGCCGCTGTCGCAATGGAAAACGCTACCACTGCGAGCGCAGCCTTGGAAAATTTTGCGCGTGGAACCCGCGTATCTCGTGACTCATCTGCGATGCGCTCCTCCTGCGCTCCTTCTGTAGGGCGGTTTTCCTGGGGATCGGATGCTGCGGTAGCGGTTTCCGGTGTGCTCTCTGTGGTATCTTTGCGCACGCTAGAGGGATCGGCCGCAACCTCGGCGGCTGTAGGATGCGCTGTGGTGGGGTGGTCGGGCGCATGCGCTGTTTCGGCTTTATGCGCTGCGGTGTCGTGAGAGGCCTCCGGAGCGGTGCTCGACGGGTCTTTGGGGGAATTCATGATGGGTATTGGGTGTTTTTATGCATGGTAACGGCAAGGCAACTGCCTTAGCCCTTGATAAATTCGCTAAACGACTCAATATCCTCTCCCTCAGGAACGTTCACGAGATTGAGGACGATGGGTTCTCCGTTGAGCGTAGCGGAAATGGCGACTTTTTGGGGTCCTTCAAACTCCACCTTGAAGGGGGCGGGGAAAATAACCTGCGCGCATGCCTGTGCGGGATCTTTTACGCTGCTCGTAAAGCGCACCTCCACTTCGGTTTTCTCCTCATTCAAGAATACCACCTCGTGCCGCAGGATATAGCAGGGGCTCGGGAGATCTATAGTGCCGGCGATAATATGGGTTCCGTCCACAAAATCATGCTTTGCGGTGATAATCTTCCCCGCCTTTTCCTCAGGCACCTGCGTATCTGCCGGAGAGGTGGCGGGGTTGCTGATTTCTTTTTTGGCACCGTTTTGGCGCATCAGGATGAAGCCGAATAAGATGAGAGCCAGCACTAAAAAAACACCGAGGGTGTAGAGGGCCGGCGTGTTGAGGCGATAATTCATGATTCGAGAGGGGTTAAGGCAATGCGGTACGGATAATATGCAAAGTATACCACAAAAGAAAATGCGGGGGTTGTGGGTGTTTCTGATTTATCAGGGAGAAATAAAATAGCCGCGGGGGATGCGCCCGTGCGGATTCACCGGAATCCCCTCACGCCGCAGGCGCTCCGCTTTTTTATTCCAGCCGCCGCGGTTATACCCCCCTACTCTGCCGTCTGTACGTACGATACGATGGCAAGGTATGGAGGGGTCGTAATTGGATTGCATGATATTTCCCACTGCGCGTGCGTGGCGCGGAAATCCCGCCGCGCGCGCAACAGCGGCATAGGAAGCCACCTTGCCGCGGGGCACGCGCCGCGCCACCGCCAGCACCCTTGCGCGGAACGCAGCGGCGCTATCATGTTTTTTGCTGTGCGGCATGGCCTTTTGCGCGCACATGCTGTTTGAAGGTATTACCTGCAGCCTCCCGATATGCGCAGTATTCGCATTCCCTCCCGGCTTCCGGTATCCGATCGCTCTCCAGAGTATCTTTGATGCGGGTGAGCAGTGGCTCCACCCATGATGCGTCGCCCTGGTAGTCTATGAGGTGCAGTGCAAACTGGAGGGACGCATTGAATGCATCGGGTGCGGTAGTGGCGTTGGCGTACACAAAGTAGGCGCAATCACTTACCGCAAAACCCTGTTGGCGGAGGAGCCACTGGTAGACCTCTACCTGACGCTTGTAGGTACTTCCCCAGCGGGTGTCAATGGTAGGCGCGTGGGCTTTGCTGGTGGATTTGTAATCTACTACGTACAGCACCCCCTCCGGATCAACCCAAATGTCGTCTACCGCGCCGAATACCTCCAGTTGCGTGGGAGCATGCGCCACGCGGATGCCGGTGAAATTGTGGCGCCACGCTTCCAATTGAGGATGGCGCAACGGCACCAAAGAAAGCCCCGCCTCCCTCACGAGAGGGTGCGCTTCGCCGCGCGCGCGGTAGCGGTCAAATTCTTTCTTGAGCAAGGCGTCCACCGCCGCATTGAGGGTAAAGGCGGGAAAAGAGGGGCGCGTTACCCCAAAGCGCACATCCAACCAGAAGCAGCGGGGGCATTGGTGGAAGAGCTCAATTTTGGTTCTGCTAAGGGAAAAGGGCCGTGACGAACTATACCGACGTCGGGCGGGAGTAGGCGCCATGGCTTTAAGTATAGCATGACGCATCTTGCACACCCCCTACCGTGCCAGCGGAAGCGAGGTGAGCGCCCGCTCATCCACTTCCAGCCGCGGGAGGAAGGGAGTAGTTCGAGGTATGCGCCTGCTGAACCTATCGGAGGGCGGTGCGGGAAGGGCAAACGCAGGTGCGGCTGGCAGCTGCGCAGATTCAAACTGCAAATCAGCGCGCGCCCTTCCCTGCTCATGGCGCACGGTGAGGAGCGCACCTACGGCGACGACCGCAGCAATTTGCAAGAGCACCACAAGTGAGAGCGTTGCGCGAGACATACGCAGGCACGCGCTAGCGCGGACGTGTGCGGGGCAGCTTTTCCATGACGGTTTCCGGCTCGGTGGGTTTGGGCATGCGCACGTGCCGCGCGGCAAATTGTTCTACGTGCCACAGGACCTCAAACACAAACAGCGTAATGAGTGCGGTGGCAATCGCGAGCGCATAGAATCCAAATCCTACCGCCATGCCGATGCCCGCCGTTACCCACAGGCTCGCCGCCGTGGTAAGCCCCTTTAGTTCTTGGTCAAAAATGATAATGCCGGTGCCGAGAAAACCGATACCGGTGACGATTGCCGCCGCTACGCGCAGCGGCGCCACCCCCGCAGCGTCAAGATATTCCGCGGTCACCAACTCCGAAATAATCGTAAAGAGGCACGAGGCAACCGCCACGAGCGCAAAAGTGCGCATGCCGGCGCGTTTTCCCACAATGGAGCGCTCCAATCCCAGCAGCATGCCAAGGGTGAGTGCGAGCAAGAGCTGCCAGTACATGGTCGCTTCAGCGGCGGGAATGGTAATCCAATCTAGCATACACCTGTGTTGCTGCTAATGGCAGTGTAGCATTATAGCGTCTTTTTGCGCCATCTACCCCGGACACAGGCCGTGGATTTCTTCAAGAACCGCGCCCATCTTTTTTTCATCCATCCCTATCTCGCGGAGTACCTCACGGTTTTCCCTTACCGTGCGGCAGAGCACTATTCCCTTTTCCAAGAGTGTGCTTTGGTACTTTTTGGGAAGCGTAGTGAGAGTGGTAATAGGATGGAGCCTGGTTTCCTCAATTAAATCTTGAAGGTTTCCTTTGCGAGGATATGACCAGCCAACCAAATGGAGCCCCGTGCAAGCGGCATACCGGCGCGCTTGTGCGGTAAATTTGGTATTGGTGAGCACCCAGTGCTGGCTAAACTCTTTAGAGCGGTCACCTAGCTGTTTATTAAGGTCTACAAAGCGCGCCCACACATACAGCACCACCTTGAGGTCGGTTTTTACCCCCGGGCTGTTATGGAATTTCACCTCCACCCCGATGCGCTCACGCTCGTTGGCCGCGATGACGTCCAGTTCATGGGTGGCACAGGCGCCTTCTAACACCACACCCACCGTCGCGTGGAAGCCGAGGGCGCGGAAGATTTCAGCCACGAATTCTTCAAAGGGAAATCCGGTGGGTCCCAGGGAAAATATGGCGCGCTTGAGGTTGTAGCGACCGGCGGCAGCGGTCTTTTCCTCCTTCAAAAGTTTGAACGCCAAACGGTAGATATCATAGGTGGTAAGCGCCCTTCGCTTCCCCTCTTCCTCCACTATACGCACAATGCGGTCAATAGAGAGTGGGCGCGCACCTGCGCGCCGCAGAGATTGCCGCAGTTTATCTTGCACAAAAGGCTCCCGTGTGCCGTCAGCTTTTCTTACGGTGAGCGCGAGGTGAGGCATGGCGTGGGAGAGGGTGTGCCACTTCAGGGCGCACGCCTTGAGATTGAGTATACGGCAGTGGCGCACCAGCCGCATAGTGGCGCGGTGGGGAAAGTGTGTTTGCTACGCGAGAATGCCGCCACCGAGGCACTCGTCGCCCTGATACAGTACAAGTGATTGGCCGTGCGGCACCGGGCCGAGCGCCTGCTCCGGCATCACGCGCGCCTCTTCCTTCTCTGCGGATTGTATGGTGACGGGAAACAGCGGCTGGCGGTGCCGAAGGCGCGCCATACACTGTTCCCCCGCAGCAAGGGGGCGGCGAATCCAGTGGGGCTGTTCCAGTGTGAGCGGGCCGGCGCCATGGGGATACTGGCGCGGCGCCTGCGAGACCGTGAGCGTATTGCGCGCCATATCTTTTGCTACCACGTAGTAGGGCACATCGTGCGGTGTTTTTTTGGTAATGGTGAATCCCCGCCGCTGGCCGATAGTGAAGAAGAGCGCGCCGGGGTGTTCCCCGATCACCTCTCCCTTTTCATTGAGTACCAGCCCCCTCTCCTGTGGGCCGACAAGGTGCGACAAAAATTCGCGCATGCGCATCTTGCCGATAAAGCACAGCCCCTGGCTGTCGCGCTTGGCGGCGGTAAACAACTGGTGCGCACGGGCAATGCGGCGCACCTCGTCCTTGCGGTACTCCCCGATGGGAAAAAGCGCGTGCGCCAATTGTTCCTGCGACAAGGTCCAGAGAAAGTACGTTTGGTCTTTGTGATCATCTTTTGCGCGCAAGAGCGCCCATTTCCCTCCCCGTTGCGCCAGCCGCGCGTAGTGCCCCGTGGCAATAGCATCTGCACCCATAGCGCGCGCTTTTTTGAGAAAAATCCCGAATTTAATGTGTTTGTTGCACATAACATCGGGGTTGGGGGTGCGCCCACTTTGGTACTCACGTAAGAGGTAGGCAATGACCTCGCGGCGGTATTCCTCCACCGCGTCAATCTCTACAAACGGAATATTGAGTGCGGCCGCAACGCGCAGCGCATCGCGCCGGTCGTCTTTGCGGGTGCACTCCAGGAAATCTGGCTGCCACACCGAAAGGAATGCGGCGGTCACTTGATACCCGCGTTTCTTGAGCAGCAGCGCCGCGACCGAGCTGTCCACGCCTCCGGAAACCCCCACCCAAACCTTTTTCATAGGTAATTATTGGACCACAAAGTGTACTTTAAGTCAATTAATAGCACCCGCAACGGAAAACCGCCGCTACCTCTGCAGGTTGGCGCGAGAGCGGCGATTAATCAAGGTACCGCCTCTTCTTTTGCAGGTGCTCGCGGTAGGTGGTGCTGTAGTACATCTTCCCGTCCCTCCCCGTGAGGTAAAAGAGATAGTCAGAGGGGAGCGGATCCACCGCCGCTTCCAGTGATGAGAGCGAGGGGCTCGCGATGGGCCCCGGCGGAAGCCCCTTGTTGCGGTAGGTATTGTAGGGGGAATCTGCCTCCAGCTGCGAGAGGCGCGGGGAAAAAGTCTCCCTGCGGTAAATGTAGCCAAATACCGCATCCACCTGAAGCGGCATACCTAGGTCTAGGCGCTTCCAGAGAATGCCCGCAATCATGCGCCGCGCTTCGTAGGTGCGCGCCTCACGCTCCAAAAGCGACGCCATAGTGACCACTTCGTGCAAGGGCCTGCCGAAGGCGTCTATTTTGTCTTGGATGCTCGCTATTTTCGTGAAGAAATTTTGTTCCATTACCGCCAAAATTTCTTCTATGGTTGCGTTGGGGGGAAAGAAATAGGTGTCGGGATAAAGATATCCCTCGCGCGGGCGCGCTTTTTCCGCAAAGGAAACGGCATCAAAGCGGGAAAACTTTTTCGCCAATATCTCCGCCATTTGGTACGTGGTCGCACCTTCCGGTATCGTAACGCGTATTGGCGTGAGGCGTGTATCTCCCGTAATGAGGCGTGCGGCGATTTGCCATGCACTTTCCGGTTCCGGAAAAAAGTACTCTCCCGCTTGCAGGGAGGTGGCGCCGCGTTGGAGTATCACATACCCTTTGAAAAGCAAGGGTGAGGCAATAACCTTTTGCCCATAAAGCAGGTGTGCAATGGTGTCCATGCTGTCTCCTGCGGCGATCGCTACGGTCGCTCCGGTGGGAAAATCAGGCGGCGGCAGGTGCCAAAAGGTGTATACGGCGAAGAACGATGCCATTATGCCGCCCACCGCCGCTACAAGGGCAATACGCGCTGCCGCATAGCGCGCCTCCCGAGGTGAGGGTGGGAGCCAATTCGGAAGAATCTGCACAAGGCGCATGAGGCGTCTCTGCATACCGATACGGGATTAGACAGGAAGATTTGCGGGTGCTCCTTCCCGCACAGAAGGCACACGGGGCAAATGCGGCGTCTGCACCCCCTCGCTGGGAATGTGGTACAAGGTTGCCAGCTCCTCGGTATTCATGACGAAATGCGGTGTCTTGTAGGGCTCGTAGAACCACGAGCGGCGGCGGAATGCATCAAACACACGAAAACGGTCTTTGTTTTGCCGCATCTCACGGAAATCCTGCCACGGGTAATCGTACTTGGTGAGGTAGCGTGTGGGTACCAGTCCGTTGAGGGTCTCCGAGCTGAACTGGCGGAACACACTTACCAGGCCGGGTATCATGGTGGGGTTAAAGGCGTCGCGCTTGGCAAGGTAAATGCCGCGAATGCCGGTATCAAAGCCCAACTTGGCGATGGCGCGCTCAATGGCGCGTATGAGCTCTTTCTGGCCATCACTGAGCCGTCTGGTGACCGTGCCGTCTGAACTGATATCTACGTCTTCCGGATTGCTGCGGATTTGCTTCACCAGGAGCCTCGCCTCTTCTTTCCAATTCATGTAGCGGAAAAAAGATCCCGGCACCGGCTTCTCCGCTTTGTTGGGGCGAATGAGTATTTGCAGCCACACATACTCTCCCGGCCCCGCCGAAGCGAGATACTCCAGTACGTGTGCGAGCGGGTCGGTCTGCTCTTCCGGCTTCTGCGCCTTGTCCAATCCGTAGTCCACGTAGGTTTTGATGGGGATGGGACTGGGTTGGGTGAGGGTGAAATCGCACCCCCAAATGTTATACGTGTTAAGGTCAAAAGGAATGGCGCGGGTGTAGTCGGGCACCGGGGTTACCTCAATGTCCGGATATTGTGCGTAGAGGTGGTTTTCCACCAGCTTTTGCAAGAATTTCCGCGTCCAAATGAAAAAATGCACCTTTCCCTCCAAAGAAACGAGCTCCAGCGACCACCACGGGCGCGTTTTTCCCTTTAGGAACCTATCCAAAAACGTCCCGTCGGTGCCGAAGTGGAGTCCCGCGATGACGTTCTCCATTGCAAGGGGCGTCTTGGCGACACGCGGCGGCAGTTTTATTTCCAACAGTACGTGTTCCTCATTGGCAAACGCGCGCAGCCTCACGTAGGTAAACCACAGGCGGTACCACGCCACGCCAAGGAGCACGGGGAGCCAAAAGGGCGCGAGCGAGAAAGCAAAAGAAAACGCTTGCCGCAGGGGTTCGGGAAATGCGGTGTAGAGAAATTCGGTAAACATGGCGCTTCCCGCCTAGTGTAGCATGAAGTACGGGGCGAGAGGAAAGCTGGAAGCGCCGCAGGCACGCAGAAGCTACTCTTCCTGTTCCGGCGTGAGCACGCTGAAAGTGCCGTCTGGGTGCCGCACGAAAAGCGAAGTGTCCTGCAAATTCACCAGAATAGTGTTTTCCTTTACGTAGCGCTCACGCTTCACGTACTCAATCACCTGCTCGCGGGTAAGGGGGCCGTATTTTTTGAGGATATTGGCGATAACATCTTTTACGACACCATCGATGTAGCCCCACTCCTTGAGGGCATAGAGACCGCGCCCCACTAGGACAAACCGGGGGTCCTTGATGAGTTCGTTGTGGCAGGTGGCCTCGTGGGCGCGGCGGTTAAAGAGCTCAGTGATAGCGGCCGCGACCTCACGGAAGTGCATGGGTGAGCCGTGGCGCTTAATGACCAAATAAGCGTAGTCGCGCATACCCTTGGCGCGCACGTTGGGCGATTCCGCCTTTCCCCATTCTCCCAGCGGGTTGCGGCCGATGCGGCGCGAGAGCGAGAGCCAGCGGCGCACTATCTCCTCCTGCTTATATTTTTCATTGAGATGCGCCACCTCTTGGAGAAACTTTTGTATCATTTCGTATTCGGGAATCAAATCCTCGTCGGAGAGCTGTGCGTACAGGTTGCGCAGGGCGGTGTGCACCGCTTCAGTAACAGAAGAGTCCACCGACCAGCGATGGGTGAATTCTTTGTCTTCTTTGAGCCGCTCAAAGAAATGCCCGAGAATGAGCAAGAAGTGGATATGGTTGCGCGTTGCCGTATCTTTGGCGGTGAGAGAAAGAAATTCTTCTTCGGGCACGAGCGCACCCAGTGCGTCTATGTGTTCGGCAAGCTCTTTGAATACGGGCAGTTGTTCTTGGAACGCTTGCGATTTTCTGAGTGAGGCGAGGGCGTGGTTCTCAATTTGGCGCACCCGCTCGCGGGTAATGCCAAAGCGGCGGCCTATGGCCTCCAAGGTGGCGGGGCGCACCTCTTTACCCAAGCCGTAGCGGAGCGTGAGCACTTCGCGCGCGCGCTCGGGCAGTTCGGCGAGAAGTTTTTTGGTAACGGTTTTGGGCTTGAATGAGAGTTTAATCATAGTGGCACCGAGCTAATAGGTGGGTTCTCGCGCGCTTCGTATGCGATGACTTTATAACATATATACACATAAGTCAATAGCTGGGTTTCCCACAGGGGATAGCAGTGGTCCTGAGGAAAAAGGGCGTGGTGAACGTACGGAAGAATATTATTGCACCCGCCCCCTTGAGACCCCTGTGGAGAGGAGTGGTGCCGCGCTTAACGCGTGAGTATGCGGAAAAGCCAGCGCGGGACAGCTTTTTGCGCTAGCAAACCGCTGCATGCTGCATCGAGATGATGGAAAGCGCGCATCGCAGTGCGGTAGCCGGGGTAGCGGGCATTTACCTCACGGGCAAATGCATGGAAACACCGGTAGCGGGCATGGCCACAGTCCTTATTTTGATACGCGCCCTCTTGGCGCAAAAAGCGGGCATAGCGGCGCAGCTTCGCGAGGTCTTTGGGTTTGAGCGAGCCGGTGCGGGTGAGGTAGAGGTGCAGTATGGTGAGTGCGGGAAAGGTGGGAAATACTACCGTTTCGCCACTGAAGGCAAGGTTTTTATGCTCCACGGTAAGTGTTTCAGGGGGAATGGGCACCTGAACGCCTCGAAAGGAGAGAAAATACTTTTCCGCTCCACCGTGCTCCTCTTTGGTTATCTCGCGCACAATTTGGAGAGGTGTTTTCCCTGCCGCCCCGTGCGGCTTTACCGAGGTAAAGCTCGCAGGTATGCCTGTTTCCTTCGCTAGTGTTTCCAGCGAGGGGGTGAGGTGCGCGGGGTCGCTGAGCACGAGCACATCAAGGTCGCGCACGGTCCCATTTTCCCGTAGGGGGCTGAAAGGCGCACCGGCGTGCATAAAAATTGCCACTCCGCCAACTACCGCTGCGCGTAAGCCATGCCGCTCTGCTGTTTCTATGGAGTGCGCAAGGCGCACAAATCCCCGCCACGCTTCCCTTTCCCGCATCTCGTGGGTAGTTTCGGTGCGTGCGGAAGGCGCGTGTTCGGGCGCGGAGGGCATGGTGGCAACGCGCGCTGCTATGTATGCGGCGGTGCGGTGACAAAATTGACCAAGCGATCGGGCACTACCACGGTGGTGCGCACCGCACGCCCCTCCAAACGTGACGCAATGTGCGGCACCTCGCGTGCCCTCTGGACCACGTCTTCCCGCGAGAGGCCGCGCGGCGCGGCAAACGTGGCACGCGTCTTTCCATCAATTTGCACGACAATGGTCACCTCTTCCTCTTGCACGAGCTGCGCATCCCACTCGGGCCACGCCTGCAGGTGGATGGATGTGGTGTGGCCGCAGCGCTCCCATAACTCTTCGGCAAGGTGCGGCGCAAACGGCGCCAAGAGGCGCAGGAAGGTTTCATACACTTGGGTTGCAAGCACCGTCTCTTTATCCACGCGGTTGAGCAGCACCATGAGGGCGCTGATCGCCGTATTAAACTTGAACGCCGGGATATCTTCGGTAACCTTGCGAATGGTTTGGTGCAAGAGGCGTGCAAGATCCCTAGGGGGTGCGGTGTCAGTGCGCTGCTTCTCCGAGAGGCGCACTACACGTTCTAAGAATCGGCGCATACCCGCGATACCGCCGAGATCAAACGGATAGTTGGCGGGGGTGTGGTAGGGGCCCATGAACGCGAGGTAGAGCTTGACCGCATCAGCGCCCACACGTGCCACATGCTCATCCGGATCCACCACGTTGCCGCGCGACTTGCTCATTTTTTTGCCGTCCGGGCCGAGAATCTGCCCGTGGTTGAAGCGCTCAATATAGGGCTCAGGCGTGGGCACCAGCTTAAGGTCATACAGTGCCTTGTGCCAAAAGCGCGAGTAGAGGAGGTGCATGGTGGTATGCTCGGCACCTCCCGAGTAGCGGTCTACGGGGAGCCAGTCGGCGAGAAGCCGCGCATCGGCGAATGCTGCGGCGTTGTGCGGGTCCGCATAGCGCAGGTAGTACCAGGAAGAGTCCACAAACGTGTCAAACGTATCTACCTCGGGTTTCCACCCTTTGCCGAACAGGCGCTCAGTGCGTTCCCGAAGCTCTTTGCTGGAGGCGAGGGGGCTTTTCCCCGAGGGCGTAAAGTCTACATCCTCAGGAAGGGTCCAAGGGAGGTGTTCATCGGGCACGGCGTGCGGTGTTCCTTCCGGATCATACACAATGGGAATGGGGCAACCCCAGTAGCGCTGGCGCGAGAGCGACCAGTCGCGCAAGCGGTAGGTGGTGCGGGCTTGGCCTTCCGCATCGTGCACTATGGCGCGGCGCGCTTCCTGCGAGGGCATGCCGTCATAGCGCGCAGAGTTAATGAGCACTCCCTCACCGGTATAGGGGAGGGGCATCTCGTCGGCACCACGGGCGCCTTTTTCACGAAACAGCCGCTCCGGCACCACCACGGGCACCACGGGAAGTCCGCGCCCACGCGCGAAGAGGTAATCGCGCGCATCGTGCGCGGGCACGCCCATTACCACACCCGTACCATAGTGCGCCAGCACATAGTCGGCGAGCAGTACGGGCAGCATTTTGCCCGTGAGGGGGTGCCGCGCCGCAACACCCCTGAGGATGACGCCGGTTTTTTCCCTATCTTCGGCAAGGCGGTCTATTTCCCGCATGGCGCACGCCGCATGCACGTACTCCTGGACTTCTTCTTTGTTGTGCACCAGCGGCATAAGCTCCTGCACCAGGGAATGTTCGGGGGCAATGACGAGGTACGTGGCGCCAAAGAGGGTATCGGCGCGGGTGGTGAATGCGCGCACGGTACGCACCGGCGCCTCAGGGTTCTGCTCGTTCACGAGCGCAAAAGGGAGCTCCGCGCCGCGCCGGCGGCCGATCCAGTTGCGCTGGCTCTCTTTTATCTCCTCCGGCCACGGCAGGTTGTCCAAATCGTCAATGAGGCGGTCCGCATAGGCAGTAATGCGCAGGAACCAGCTCGCCTGTTCCCGCTTCCCCACCTCGGTGCCGCAGCGCTCACACGCGCCGTCTTTCACCTGCTCGTTGGCGAGCACGGTTTTGCAAGACGGGCACCAGTTGGCAAGCTCGGTGGCGCGGTAAGCGAGCCCCGCCTCAAAGAGGCGCAGGAAGAGCCATTGGGTCCAGCGGTAAAATTCCTGGTCGCTGGTAATGACCTGCCGCGACCAGTCAAACATGTTGCCCATGCTTTTTAACTGCGCGGTCATGCGCGCAATGTTGTCATAGGTCCAGTCGCGCGGGTGGCGGCCATGCTTTATGGCGGCGTTTTCGGCCGGAAGGCCGAATGCATCAAACCCTATCGGGTAGAGCACGTGGTAGCCGCGCATGCGCTGGAAGCGCGCGAATATGTCGGGCACCGCAAATGCATACCAGTGCCCGATGTGGAGGTTTCCCGACGGATAGGGAAACTCGGTGAGGAGGTAGTACTTTTTCTTTCCTGCAGGTACGTGCGAAGTTTCGTAAAGCTTTTCTTTCTCCCAACGCTCCTGCCATTTGCGCTCTATGGCACGATGGTCATAACCGTGCATACCTCTGTAGCGTAAGAAAAAAAATCAACGCTGTAAAGCCCAAAATAGCCAAAATATTGAGCGCAGAGATTCGAGGTGAAATTCCTCGCACCCACTTTTGCTCTTTAACTTTCAGGAGTGGCAAAAGGCACACGCGCTTTTATGGGAAAGAAACTTTCATCCACCGTGCGCTCAAAGCAGGCAAAGCCGGCGGGATGCTCCCATGACGAGCCCGCGAGTCCCGGCGCGGGCGGCGGCGCTTGCGGCGCGGGAGGGCTCTCCGTGGCAAAGGTCGCACAGAGGCGGAACGTGCGCTCCCCTTTCTTCTCGTAGCCATACGGGGCGCCGGACACGGGGTCTTTGGGCGCGCGGAATCCCGAGAGGTCATCTTCCAACTCCTCCAAACTATCCGGCAGTGCGCCTCGTGCGCGCCAATACTCCAGTATGCGGAACTGGATAGTCTGCAGGTCGTTTACCCGTACCTGGTCCAAACGTATTGCGCGTTGGCTGCCGGGCGTGCCGCCGGCCCATAGCCCCCCCGCAATGGACAGCGCCAGCACCAGTGCCGCAACGGCACTCGCGCCGCGCGCCGCCTGCGGGTGCGCCACCCAAAACCCCTTTACCTCATACCAAAAGTATGCAAAGCCGGATCCCGCGACTGTGAGTACCGCAAGCGCCTTCAACAAGAAGCGCACGGTAAGCTCGCCGGAGAGAAAACTGTTGAGCACCGCAATCAGGTCTATCACCACCACCACGCCGGCGACCAGCAGGGTGAGGTACACCAGCCATTTTTGTAAGCGGCTCTCGCGCGGCATGTGCCCCTCGCGGATATTGCGGTGTATGGTGCGCAGCAGCCAGAGCGCCACGGGCCCCACCACCAACAGCGAGGAGAGCGCCACGCGCAGGGCGCCTCCCGAGGGAGTGAAGGGGTGCAGGGGATCGGGAAATAGCCGGTCTATCAGCGCAAACCACAGCACGCCCAACTGCAACGCACTCCAGTACAGCGCAATCATGGCGCCCGCATACAGCGCAAAATCGCGCGGTGTGGTGTGGGAGCCCTGTGGTACGGCGGGCGGTTGCGGCGGAGTTTCCATATCCGGGTATCCTTTACGCTACACCCCACCCACCTGAACGTCAACTGCCGCTGCGGCGCACCTGTTCATTACCGCGCCCCATTGGGAAATGCCGCGCGCGCCGCGGGCACCTACGTGCCGATACGGAAAAGCATGACGTCGCCGTCCTGCACCTCGTATTCCTTCCCCTCAAGGCGCACGGCGCCCTGCGCGCGCGCTGCCGCCCACGACCCCGCCGCGCGCAGCGCGTCAAATGGGACTACCTCGGCGCGTATGAATTTGTCGCGGAAGTCGGTGTGGATTGCCGCACCAGCTTCGGGTGCGCGCGCACCCTGCCGTATCGTCCATGCGCGAGTTTCCTTTTCCCCGGTGGTGAAAAACGTGATGAGTGAGAGCAGCGCATAGCTTGCACGGATGAGGGCCTCCGTCCCGCTTTCGGGCACGCCGAAATCGCGGCGCAGGTCCATGAGGTCTTCTTCCGCCACATCGGCCAGTTCCGCTTCAATACCCGCATCCGTAACAACATATGGGGATTCCCCCAGCGCTTCCCTCAATGCGCCCCAGCGCGGGTCGTGGGGATGTTCATCAAGGTTGAGCGCCCCGCTCTTTTTGTTGAGCACATACAGCACGGGCTTTTGGGTCAAGAGGTGCAGTTGGGCGGCGTACGCTTGCAGATGGTCGGGTACCGGAAGCAGGCGCGCGGGCTTCCCTTCCGTCAAAAGGGTGCGGTAGCCAAGCAGGAGCTCTTTTTCCTCCCGCGCTTCCTTGGCGCCGGTGCGTGCCTCTTTTTCCACTTTTGCGAGCCGTTTCTCCACGGTCGCAATGTCGGCCATGGCGAGCTCCGTGTTGATCACCTCAATGTCGGCGCGCGGGTCCACGGCGCCGTGCACGTGCTGCACGGTCGGGTCTTCAAAAATCCGTACCACATGGGCAATGGCGTCGGTTTCGCGTATGTGGTGGAGAAACTGGTTGCCCAAGCCCTCGCCTTGTGCCGCGCCGCGCACCAGCCCCGCAATGTCCACGAATGACACATGGGCGGGTATGGTTTTTTCGGATTGTGAGAGGCGTGCGAGGGTGCCGAGGCGGCTGTCGGGCACCGCCACCACTCCCACCGAAGGATCTATGGTGCAAAAGGGAAAATTTTCCGCCGGGACGCTTTTTTTGGTGAGCGCATTGAACAGCGTTGATTTGCCGACGTTGGGAAGGCCTACGATGCCTACCGAGAGTGCCATACGCGCCCTACCCTACCACAAGAGCAAAGGGCATACCACTGCCCGCATCCCTACGCTTCCCGCACCCCCGCATCTTCCGATGGCGCAGCGCAGTATATGCGCCACAACGGCGCCACACCGGTAAGGACCGCACCCAGCGCGCCGGCCCATAAAAGCCACGTCCAGTACGAGGTAACCATGCCGCCGAATACCAGCGCCAAGAGGAGCGTCAGCCACACGGCTGCAGCGGGAAAAAGCGCGTACGCGGCTTTGTGCTGCGGGAGGTAGGGGAGCAAAAGCGCCCAAACCGCAGCAAGCACCGCGAGGGTCGCGCGCGCGTAAAAGCTGCCGTTAAACACCACCGTGCGTACCGTCTCAGCGGGGAATTCTCCATAGGCGATAACGCGCAGCGCCTCGCCCGCCAGTGCGGCGATTGCGGCGGCGGCGAGCAGCGTTCCCGCAGCGCGGAGAACGCGCGGGAGCGCGCGCGCACCCAGGGATGCGTGCAGGAGAATCACAAACACCGACCCCCCCAGCCCCAGCGCCACGCCGGTGGTTGCCAGTACGTCGGCCATGAGCGCAAGCTTTTGCAGCATAGGGTTGCCTTATTCGCGCGGCTCCTCTGCGCGCTTCAGCGCTTCCTGAATTTCCTTTTGGTGCTTTTGCAGCACCACCATGGTAGCCGACATTTGGTCCAATCCCTCTTTGGTTTTTTGCTTCACCTCTTTGGCGATGTTGGTGAAAAGGTCGGGATTTTGCTCAATCATGGCAATGAGCTTCTCCTGCTGGCTCTCCGGAAGCCCTTTCAACTGTGCCTTGAGCATTTTTTTCATGACAAAGCGCTTAAGCATAGTGGGGAAAATTTAGCGGGCAATGGTTGCGCCATTCTACCACAATTTCGTTCGTATTTTTGCGGTACCCTCCCGCCGCGCGCTCTAGCGCACCATGCGCCGCGCCGCACCCTCGGGCATACCTGCCACCACAGGATGCCCCTTCCCGCACGGCGCCCGATATGTACGGGTTAGAGGAGGATTACCACCCCTTCCGGGTGCACTTCCAGCACGCCGGAATCAACCGGGAGGTGCGTATCTCCCTCTTGCGCGCGCACGGTAATGGTGCCCGGCTTCAGGGTGGTGAGCAGGGGTTCGTGGTGCGGAAGGATAGTGAGCACACCGTCCGCACCCGGCACGGTAAGCGAGTGCGCCTCACCGTCAAAAAGCACCTTATGGACCTCGGCAATGTGCACGTGCATAGGCGCTAGCCTTTCGCTTCCTCGGCAACCACCTCATCAATGGTGCCTTTCATGTAAAATGCCTGCTCCGGTTTGTCATCGTGCTTCCCTTCCAGAATCTCCTTGAATCCGCGGATGGTCTCGTCAAGGGGAACGTAGGCGCCCTTGATGCCGGTAAATACCTCCCCCACAAAGAAGGGCTGGGAGAGAAAGCGCTCTATTTTACGCGCGCGATACACGAGCGCCTTGTCTTCCTCGTTGAGCTCATCCATGCCGAGAATGGCGATAATATCCTGGAGATCCTTGTAGCGCTGGAGCACTTTTTTCGTTTCATTGGCGACGAAGTAGTGCTCCTCGCCCACCACCTCGGGTTCCAGCGCAGTGGAGCCGGAGGCGAGGGGGTCCACGGCGGGGTAAATGCCAAGCGAGGCGAGGGCGCGGGAGAGCACCACCGTGGAGTCCAGATGGGTAAAGGTGGTGGCGGGCGCCGGGTCGGTGAGGTCGTCGGCGGGAACGTAAATAGCTTGCACCGAGGTAATGGAACCCTTGGTGGTGGAGGCGATGCGCTCCTGCAGCTGCCCCATTTCCTCGGCCAAGGTGGGCTGGTACCCCACCGCACTGGGGACGCGCCCCAACAGGGAGGAAACCTCCTGCCCCGCCTGCGTGAAGCGGAATACGTTGTCCATGAAGAACAGGACGTCTTTATGCATCTCGTCGCGGAAGTATTCGGCAAAGGTGAGCCCCGCGAGCCCCACGCGGGCGCGCGCGCCTGGCACCTCATTCATCTGCCCGAAGGTGAGCACGGTTTTATTGAGCACGCCTGATTCTTTCATTTCGTGGTACAGATCATTGCCCTCGCGCACGCGCTCACCCACACCCGCAAATACCGAATAGCCGCCGTGTTCCTGCGCCACGTTGCGGATGAGCTCCTGAATCAGGACGGTCTTGCCCACGCCAGCGCCGCCAAAGAGCCCCACCTTTCCGCCTTTGATGAAGGGAGTCATCAGATCAATGACCTTGATGCCGGTTTCAAACACCTCCGCCTTGGTTTTTTGCTCCACAAATGCGGGGGGCTTTCGGTGAATGGCCCACCGCGCCGCAGCCGAAACCTCGCCCTTGCCGTCAAGGGGCTCACCCAGCGTGTTGAAGAGGCGCCCTAGCGCTCCCTCGCCCACCGGCACCCGCAGGGGGCCGCCGGTATCCTCCACCGGAAGGCCGCGCACCAGGCCGTCGGTGGACTGGAGGGCAATGGTGCGCACGCGATTGAGGCCTACGTGCTGTGCTACCTCAAGATAGAGGGATGCACCGGTTTCGGGGTGCCGCACCGTCAGTGCATGGAGCAGCGGCGGCACCGCGCCATCGGGAAAGTGCACGTCCACCACTACGCCGGTAATTTGCGTGATAACGCCCCGTGCGTTTTTGGAAGGGGCGGACGCATCGCCTTTCTGGTTTTGTATTGCTTCCATGGTTACTTTGTTATGTAATTAATCAGTAATATTACCTGAACGGCATCTTAGGTGCGCATGGCGAGAATTTCACTTTCCATTTTCTGCGCCAGGGCAATGAGGTCTAGTACCTGTCTCGCCTCTTCTTTTTCAACGCCACGGAGATTCTGCCATTCCACTGTCTCCTTCGGCGGCAGCCCCGTCGCGCGCACGCGCGCCGTAATGCGCGCGACCGCGGGATAAGCTTCTTCTAACGCATCAATCAAGCGTATAAAATTACACCCTTCTTCTTTTTGCTCCCACATGCGGATAATGTGCCGCGCGCGCTCGGGCAAGGGGCGTGAGGCGGCGTGGCGAATAAAATACTCGTGGGGTTGGAAGTGCCGCTGAATGTCCTCGGCAATCTCCCGATAGAGCGCCTGCTTGTCCTCTTCGCTAAACTCCGCTGCGGCGTCCCCTTTTCCGTGCCTCGCCTTCGTGCTGGCGCTCTCGGGACCCCACAGCGCTTCGTGGACCGCTTTGCACAGCACCGCTCCTAGGGGGATACCGAAGGTATAGGGGACGCGGGTGATGGCAGACACGACGTTGTCGGCAATTGCCGCGGGTGCCATATCCCGCACCATGTCCGCAAGCTCCATTTGGTAGCGCAAAAAGCCCGGCTCCGTCGGCTGGTGCTCCTGTGGGTGCGTGTGTTGTGGAATATCTTCCATGCTCTTTTTCGGCGTTCGGTGCACTTATGCGGTCACCTGCATCCCTCCCACAATTTCGCTCACCTCTTGGGTGATGGATGCTTGCCGCGCCTTGTTGAAGGATAAGGTGAGCGCGCGCACCACCTCGGCGGCTTTGTCGGAGGCGTTTTTCATGGAAACCATGCGCGCCGAGTGCTCCGATGCGGACGATTCCAAGAGCGCATGGTACCACACTACCTGCAGCAAGCGCGGCATGAGCACTGAGAGCACCGCCTCCTCATCGGGTTCCACGCGGTAGGCAGGCGGCACGGTGCCGTTTTCCGCGCCTGCAAGCTCGGCGTACTTGCCGCGCTCAGGCACGATGCCGCGGACCACTTCCTCCAAAACCTCGGCCCGCAGGGGGAGCAAATCGTGCACTACCGGCTCCTGCTCAAACGTGGAGCGGAAGCGTGTGTAGCACAGCACCGCCCGGTCGTACGCGCCCCCGACGTACGCGCCGGCGATATCCCGCACCACCTCGTGAAGGCGCCCGATGTCCTCCACCTCGTCAGGCATGGGGTAAAAGCGCGTGATCGTAAAGCCGCGCGCGGCAAAATGGTCGCGCGCTTTGCGGCCGAACACTGTGAGCGTTACCATGTCTTTGCTCCAGTGGTGTGCGGCAAGATAGTGGTGCACCTTTTTAAACAAATTGGCATTTAAGCCGCCACAGAGCCCCTTGTCGGTGGCGATGATGCACAGGTGGACGCGGCTTACCGCCGCGCGCGGGGCAACGTAGGGATGGCGCGCGAGCATGGGTGAGCCGGCAAGCCGGCGCGAGAGCGCCAGTGCGGCGCGCGCATAGGGGCGGCCGGAGAGCGCTTTCTCTTGGCTCTTGCGCATTTTCACGGCGGAAACGGCCTCCATTGCCTTGGTGACCTTGCGCGTTTTCTTGACGGAAAGTATTTTCGTCTTGATCGCTTTGAGTGACATAGAAGTATACGCGCTTCCCCCGCAGCGCTATGCCGCAGTAGCCTCTTCGTTTCGTTCCGCGGATTCCTCTTTGGCAGAAGACGCACCCGTAGCGCCCTCGGCGAGAAGCTGCGGGTGTGCCTCTACAAAGGCATCCAACGCCGCCGTAATGCGCTGCTCCAGCGATGCTGAAATGTCTTTTTCTTGCTCCAGCGCCTCTATGATATCCGGGTGGTTGCGCGCCACGTCGTCAAGGAACAGTGTCACGAACTCGCGCACGCGCGCGAGGGGCACGTTTTTCAGGTAGCCGTGCACACCGCAGAAGAGCGCCAACACCTGTGCGGCGAGCGTTTGCGGCGCATTCTTCGGCTGTTTCAGCAGCTCCACCATGCGCGCGCCGCTCTCCAAGCGCGCCTTCGTTTCGGGGTCTAGGTCGGAGGCGAATTGGGAAAACGCCTCTAATTCATAGTATTGGGCGAGCTCCAGCTTGAGGCGCCCCGCGACTTTTTTCATTGCCTTGGTTTGCGCGGCAGATCCCACGCGCGATACCGAAATACCCACGTCAATGGCCGGGCGCACCCCTTTGTTGAAGAGCTCGGCGGTGAGGTAAATCTGCCCGTCGGTAATGGAAATGACATTGGTCGGAATATAGGCCGACACGTCGTTTTCCTGCGTCTCAATGATGGGCAGTGCGGTAATGGAGCCGCCGCCCTTTTCATCGGAGAGCTTCGCCGCGCGTTCCAGGAGGCGCGAGTGGAGGTAGAAAATGTCGCCCGGGTAGGCCTCGCGGCCCGGGGGGCGGCGCAGGAGGAGAGAGATCTCACGGTACGCCACCGCGTGCTTGGACAAATCGTCATACACGATGAGCACATCGCTCCCCCGGTCCATAAAGTATTCCGCCATGGCAACACCCGCAAACGGTGCGATGAACTGCAGGGCGGCCGGCGCCGCCGCGCTCGCATTGACCACGGTGGTGTACTCCATCGCTCCCTGATCCTGCAGCTCCTGCACAATGCGCGCCACCTTGGAGTCTTTTTGCCCGATCGCCACGTAGATGCAGTAGGGGCGGCGTGCCGGGTCTTCATTTTTTTGGTTTAGGATGGTGTCTATGGCGATGGTGGTTTTGCCCGTGAAGCGGTCGCCAATAATGAGCTCGCGCTGGCCGCGGCCGATAGGAATCATGGCGTCAATGGCCCGTATGCCGGTCATGAGCGGCTGCGCCACCGCTTGGCGGTCCATAACACCGTAGGCCTCGCGCTCCACCCGCATGGTTGCCTCGGCCTGTATCGGCCCCTTTCCGTCCATGGGTTCACCCAGCGGGTTTACCACGCGCCCCAAAAGCGCCGGACCGGCAGGCACGGAAAAAATGGACCCCGTTGATTTTACGTACATCCCCTCCGTAAGGCGCGCCGTATCGCCCATCACCACGATTTTGGTGCGCTCTTCCTCCAGATTGAGCGCGAGGCCATACACCGCGCCCTCACGGGCTACCGCGTCCTCCAGCGTGCGCCCCGCGCTCTCGTCAAACACCACCAACTCTCCCATTTTCACCGCGTGGAGGCCCACCGCTTCTGCGATGCCATCTCCCACCGCCACGACGCGCCCCACGGATTCCTCCTGAGGCTCGTAGGAAAACTGCTGCAGTTCTTGTTTGAGTTTTTCAATGAAAACGTTGTCCATGGTGTACCGTTTTTCTAATAAATTCAGGCGGAGGTGCGCGCGCGGGAAGCGGGCGGCGCAGGGTCAGCCGCTGCCGCACGGCGCAATGTGTCGTAGAGTGCGATGAGTGCGCGCTTGTGGGAGGTGTCCCAGCGACGCGCGCCGTCGGTCAGCACAAAGCCGCCGATGAGGGTGGGATCCATTTCGCGCAGCGCGGGCGCCCCCGAAAGCCCCAGCGCAGCGCAGGCAGCGGATATCTCTTTCTCCAGCGCGGTGGCATCATCCGGGCGCGCTAGCACGAGCCGTGGCTGGGAGAGCGCGCGGAATTGCAGCAGGCGCTCGCACGCGCGAATGATGGACGGCAAGAGCCGCAGGTGCCCCCGCCGCGCGAGCGAGGCGCGCAGCGCTGCCACGAGGGCTGCGGCATCATCTGGGCGCGCGGTAGCGCACGCCACAAGTGCGCGGGCGTAAGCGTCGGCGAGTGTCATGGTGCGGGAGTTCCTTTTCGGAGGACTTTTTCAATGCCCAAAACGACCAGTTTTGCGATTTCGCTTTTTGCGGCCTCCAATTGCGTGCGCTTCAGGGTTTCGGCGCGCGCTTCCGCTTCTTCCACGATGCGCGCCGCGCGCGCCTGTGCCTCCTGCAGCAGCGCGGCAGCTTGGGTTTTCGCCTGTGTGCGGGCTTGTGCCAGCATTTCTTCCGCCTCCATGGCCGCCTTGGAGAGAATCTCCTTGCGCTTTGCCTCGGCTTCACGCAGTTCCGTTGCAATGCGCTCGGCGTGCGCCACCGCTTTGATGGTTTCCTCACGCCGCTTCTCTATCAGCTCAATGAGCGGCGTGTACAAATAGCGCCATAGGATGAACGCGATGAGCGTGAAATTGAGCACCTGGATAATCAGCTGCTCCCACTCCACGCCGAACACGCCGAAAATTTCGTACATAGCGGTGAGGGTGCGCCGCGCAGATTAGGTGAATTTGATAATAAAGCCGACCACGAGCGCAAAAATGGCAAGCGCTTCGGTGAACGCAATGCCGATGAACATGGTGGTTTGGATTTTTCCCGATGCTTCCGGGTTGCGGCCAATGGCCTCCAACGCCTTGGCGACGATAAAGCCGATGCCCAAACCGGGGCCGAACACGCCAAATCCCACGGCAATGGCCATGGCAAGCGCCTTCATCGCGGCAAGGTTTGCCGTACTCAGTAATTCCGCTTCTTCCATAGGGTATGGTGCGTTAATGTATTAATAAACGACATTTCCCCGGTCGGCACTGAAGAAATGTCGGCCATCAATACCACTGTTCGCATCAATGAGGTTCACTTATCGCTATTTTGATAAAGAAGAGCGTCAACAGTGCGAAAATTGCCGCTTGTATGAAACCGACAAATATTTCATACAGCATGAGCGGCACCGGAACCACGAGCGGCACAAAAAACATCACGACCAAGAGCAGCACTTTTCCGGCGAATATGTTGCCGAACAAGCGGAAGGAAAAGGAAACCAACCGTGCCAGTTCGGACAGCAATTCAATAATGCCCACGAAAAAGCCGATGGGCGACTTAAAGTTAACAAATTTGCCCCCGTACTTCAAGATTCCCAGTGCGGAAACGCCCGCCACCTCAACCACCACAAAGGCGACCAGCGCAAGCGCCAGTGTGGTATTGAGGTCGGCGCTCACGGCATGGAAGAGCGGCACGTAGCCATGCGCTTCGGTTTTGAGAAAAATTTGCTCAAATCCCGGTACGATGCCCAGCCAATTGCCGGCAAGAATGAAAAAGAATATGGTTGCGACCACCGGAAAATAGCGGCGCGCCACTTCCCTGCTCTCCAGCACGCTCTCCATGTAGTCCAGCATGCCGCCGATGAGCAGCTCAAAGAATGCCTGGGTGCGCGAGGGTATTTTCTTGAGGCGCCGCCCCACCAAAAACGCGATGGCGGCCAAGAGCGCCACCACCACCCACGTCATGAGTATGGTATTGGTGACCGTAACCGGACCGAGTGAAAAAAGGGGCTCTGAGGTAAGTGAGATGGATAGAGCGCTATCCTCCGCCGCAAAAGCCGTCTGCATACGCGGTGCCTAGTATACCACGGCTTGGGCCGCTGTAAACATGCGCACACGGCGCCGTTGCCGCTGCGTGAGAAGAGGGGGTGCAGTTATGTGTGGACCGTACCGGATTTGAACCGGTGACCTCTCCCATGCCATGGGAGCGCTCTACCAACTGAGCTAACGGCCCGCACCGGTGCCCAGTGTAGCAAAAAACGCGTGTGTGTGCCATGGGCCGTGCGGGGTTTCTAAGCGGGAGAGGCGCAGGAGGAGCACCGCGTCTCTGTCCAAAGGCGGCCTGTCAAATGGGCCATCGTCCCACTTGCACTGTGAGGGGCGGCGCTATCAAAATTATGTTACGCACCTTTCGCAACGCGCATTCTCTGTTTAATTTCTGAAAACTTTCCGGGGTTGCGCGGCAAATTAAAAGCGGGATTTTGAGGATCCACATGGTATTGACGGCACGCGCGGCGAAAGGAAGATTCAAAATCAAAACGGGGATCTGACACGGAGAGGGATAGTTTTTTCGCTTCACGATATACCTCTGCGAGAATATGCGCACGGATATCACCAAACGATGCTTTGCGAAACGGCGGATCCTCGCCAAACCCAACCCCCGCCATACGCTCCCCGTTTTCATCCCGTACCGCAACGGTAAAGCGGGGCACTTCTTCTTCAAATGCTTCTGCGTTGCGGCGGTACAGCGTATCGAGCGTGCGCAGGACCTCGCGTTCTTGCTGTGCGTCAAAGTAGAGCACCATTTTGTCAAAACGATTAAACGCTATCACATCGCCCCATGCAGGGATTTTCATTTGGCAGCGTACACCGTTTTTTTGCAACGCTTTCGCGGCTTCGGCAAAAAACCTTGGTACAAACTCCGGCTTCAAATTGAAATAGAGCCTTCCGAGTGATGCGCCACGCGGAAAGCTGCCATTTACATTACAGAACAACCAGTACCCCGAATCGTGTAATGCCAACGCAGCGCCGCTTTCGGAAAAGCGCTGCAATTCTTTCCCCACCGCGTTAACCGATGCGGTATATTCTTGCTGTAATTTTTTCACTGCGGGATCTTCAAAAGCATACTTTATGCGGTCAATATCGGTGCTGTAGAATTCGTGGTAGAAAATATCGCTCAATGAAATCCCCTCGCTCAATTCTTGCTCAATTTCGTCACGGTGCCGTTCCACATACTTGCGGAATTCGGCTATGGTGCGCTCTTTTTCAGGCGAAGCCTCCTCATGTGCTTCCTGTTCTGCCCCTGCGGAGGCGGATGAGCCATATCGAATAGTCGTGCCATTGGTTGAGCCAAGGTCTTCGATAAGGAAGGTGTCGTCGTCTTTTAACACTATCTTAAGGTGTGTGCGAGATACCGTACCGGGGAAATTAAACCGAGAAGGAAAGCCTCTTCCGAGAATAACCGGTTCGTTCTTTCTTATGCCTTTGTAGCCAGTGCTGGGATTATCGCTGCGGAACGTTTCCGGATCAATGAGGAGATACTCGGCATTCCATTTTGGATTATCCCGCACATCAATGACGGTGAGGTGCTTATCGGCCAAATAGATGTGCAGCGGCTTTCCTGGATACGTAATTTCAGTACTTTCTCCCTTGAGGACCAGCTCTCCGGCGTGTTCTTTTTCCCCTCTCGGCTCCGCATTCTCGCTTGCGGCGCCAGCAGACTTCTTCTCAATTTCCTTAATTGCAGACTCAAGTTCCGGGCGCAACGGATTGTTCGGAGATACGCGGGACCACACCTCAAAGAACGCCTGCTGTGCTTGCAGAATCGCCTGTGCCTCTTCTGGGGACAAATCTTGTTTTGCGGCGGCAAGGATGTTCGCCTCAACATATGCGCGCATTGCGTCTGTTGCGCTTTCCGGATCTATTTTTCCCGCGAAATCAGTAAAATTCTCAATCGCGGTGAAATTCTTAAGGATGCGCTCTTTGTTCTCTTCGGAAGACGCCGCACCGCACTCTTGGTACACCGGGTACAGGGCTCTGCATATGGGGAACACCGCATCGGTTACATACTGCCGCTTCTTTTCTTGCGCCGCCTGTTGATATTCATCCCGAGACCACTCTTTTCGGGGCGCAACGCCAATGCGCGATGCGACTATTTCTTTGAGGCCCAATTCAAGATCCTTGAAGGTGGGATACCTCTTCCTCAAGGAGTCCAAAGCGTGATGGAAATCTGCGGTATCCAATTCATCTGAAGACGGCAGGCGCCCGTGCTCTATTAGAAACAAGAGTTTTTTTGCTCGCTCGTGCGCTGTTGCCTGTTTGACCGCTTCATCAAAAAGGCGCTCTTCTTCAGCCGGGGACTCATTTCCCTTCTGCCTAAAGTGTTCAGGTTGCTCCCCCTCCATGGTGCATATCGTGCCATATTCTTTGGGTGCGCTCAATACACCGTTACAGTTCTATACCCCTGAAAACTTACCAGCACGTTAAATGTACGCCGCATTTTCGGTGAATCCGTTCCCAATCAGTAAATTAGTTATTTACCGATGCCGATAATTTCCCTATTGATGAGGAAGATGAGGGTAACCGGCAACGCATGCATTTCCCATGCCCCCAATACCACGCCTGAAAAAAATTCCCATTCGTGGTACAACTCTAGTGCCCTTCGGCACCGCATTTCCCAGCGGCAACACACCCACGCCCCCATAGTTTAATGGATAGAACGCAGGATTCCGGATCCTGAAATCGAGGTTCGACTCCTCGTGGGGGCACACGGTAAAAACAAACCCGCACTCCATAGCAATGAGTGCGGGCGCCATAACGTACACCTTCAAAAGATAAATAAGGCAAAAAGTGCGACTATGAGGTAGAGCCAACCCCCCACAGCCGCTGCTCTAAAGAATAGCTCCAAGAGCAGCGGGTACACGCGGCGATATACCTGGGCGCCGCGATGCAGATATACTTCAAGCATATCTGCGGCGTTTGACGCAGACAATCCTATGGTTAGGATCGTCTTGGTGGCAAATGAGATAGCCACCGCATCCTCGGGACTTATCGCCGCCCCATACTTATACAGGGGGATCTGGCGCCAAAGGAGCACCAACAGTGCCCCCATAAACACCCCAGCAACAAAACCCGCTAGGATGAATAAATAAAGCGCCGTTCTGGCAGTGAGTTTCCGCATTTTTAAAGTTAAGATGACAAACGCGGAAACCCAAAGCTCTCTGAAGGACGCGTCGGTAAATTGCATACCCCCTCCTTCTCGGAAAAGCCCAATCCTACCCCGGCTTTTACTGCAATGAGTAAATCATGTCAAATGTCCCTGCACTTACCATGACAGGGGGGTGTGAGATAGTAGATAAGTCTGCTATTTTAAAGTAGTGCACCACATACTTATTTTTGGAGACAGCATAGCCGCGGGAAGGAAAGTAGAGAAGATAAAATCCTGGCCTTCTCTTTTGGCTCAATTCATTGATACAAAAGACAAGGATTTGACCCTTGTTCATAATGTAAGCATTCCTGGTGAATCAACCGGAGAGGTTATGAAACGGTTCTCAACAGAAGCTGAAGTGCGGTGCAGAAAAGTTTACCCCGATGATCGTGCTTCTCTAATTTTTGCGATAGGACTTAACGACGCAAAATGCGTACATTCTCAAGATAATCCAGTTACCGGACCGGAGGATTTTAGAAAGAACATCGCATTTCTCGCTGAAAATGCCACGCAATACACGAATCACATTATTTTCGTTGGATTGACTCTGGTGGATGAACAAAAAACCGTACCAATAGATAACGTCTATTTTTTGAACGATAAAATAAAAGTTTACAATGAGCTTCTCAGCGAAGAATGTCAAAAGAGAAACGCCACTTTTGTAAATATTATCCCAGAGTGGTCAAATAGTGATTATCTGCATTTACTTTCCGATGACGGAATCCACCCCAACGAAAAAGGGCATTGGAGTATTTTTAGAAATGTAGTGCAATGGTTTACCTGAGAAAGGGTATCTTTCCTACACTCCTCACCACTTCCTTGCCCACTCATATTCTGGCGCCACCGTGGCGCTGGTAAGTAGACCAGTTTCTATCCCGATAGGCATTCGGTGCTCGGTATGCACCACCCATCAAATGGGCGACAAAAGCCATTGCATTAGGTTTTGGTGCACTCTGCAGGACTCGAACCTGCGACCTCTCCCGTGTGAAGGGAGCGCTCTAGCCAACTGAGCTAAGAGTGCAGCTTCGGCGCTATCGCTAGTATAAGTAAAGCCCCTTACCGTTGCAAACTGCGAGGTGGACCGCAATGTTCACTCGCAGGTGAAAAATAGCCACTGGCACCCACGCGGTACGCGATGCCATACGGGTATAACTGACCTGCGGCACTGCGCCTGCCGCACACCGGCGATGTCGGGCTGCCGGGAATCGAACCCGGACCACACGCACCCGAAGCGTGCACACTACCATTATGCTACAGCCCGCGCGCGCCGCGCACCATTCCTTTGTCGGGCCGCCGAGAATCGAACTCGGATCTTACCCACCCCATGGGCATATACTACCATTGTACTACGGCCCGAAAAAAGAATCGTGCGCGGCATTGCCATTTGGCGTAAGGTATCGTATCATATTTCCGCGCAAATTGAAGGCGCACCCACTGGGGGCCCGTAGCTCAGTTGGCTAGAGCACCTGTTTTGCACTCAGGAGGTCAGCGGTTCGAATCCGCTCGGGTCCACAGAAACCTCGTCCATTGCGCACACTTGTTTTGCGCCGCCGTATACGCAACGCGCCGTTCTTTTAGAGGGCGGGAACAGGGGCGAGTCCCTCATCGGCCGGTGCGGGCACGAAGCCCTTGTTGCGCTCCACAGGCGCACCTTTGGTGAAAGTGCCGATGCACAGCTGGAGCCCGATGCCGGGCTGGAGGCCGCGCATGGTTACGGTGTCCCCTTTTGGAGTGAGAATTGCGATAACATCGGGCTGGCCTGCCTCTGCAGCGGCATACGGGAACGCCTTCATCGTACCTG
>WFWH01000045.1 GCA_015491245.1 Patescibacteria group bacterium
CAGTCCCCCTCTCGGGGTCTCCCAAATCGGGCGTGGGGGCGCCCGTGCCCCGGAGGGGGCAAGGGAGGACGCCAATGAAAAGGAGGGACCGTACCGCACTTGCGGTTGGGGCGCTGTTTTTTCTTGCCGCGTGCGCGCGCGTGGCAGAGGAAGTTGCGCCCGTTCAGGGAGATGCGTGGAAATGGGAAGAGTGCTGCTTTGAGCGCATTCCCTACTCACCCCCGGCGGGTGGGAAGGGTGATGCGGAGCAGTGGACGCTTCCCATAGACCCGCCCATGGAGTATTTGCTCCGCCCCTGGGCCCGCCTCGGGCGCACCGAGGCATCGGGCTAACCGTACGTGCGGCTTTTGAGGGCACATTAGGTGCCCTCTTTTTTTAGGCAAACCCGAGGAGTTGCCTGTGTGTTTGGTGCGCTCTGTTCTCTGTAGGCGTATTGGCGCCGTGCCGGTTTTTCCCGCTGCCCGCTGGGGTGTGTGAAGCGCGGGGATTGCGCATTGCACCCCGTTGCACCGCAGGAGCCCCCGCAGGCATCCTTCCTGCGTATCCTTGCGCCGTACCGGCGCGCATCGTGCATACCTTCCCACCACCTTCCCATCGCACCTCTTAATTTTTTCTGCGATGCACAGAAGCGATATTGTGCGACATTAAGCCGTGCTATACTGCAGACACCATGGCTGCCCCTTCCCCTCTCTGGCGCCTCAAGCGCGAATTTTTGGAATATTTAGAAATAGAGCGCGGCCGCGCGCTCAAGACGGTGGAGAATTACGACCGCTACCTCACGCGCTTTTTGAAGGAAAGCGGCGCGCGCACGCCACGAGACATCACCGAGGAGCGGGTGCGCCGCTTTCGCCTATGGCTCAACCGCCAGCAGGGCGCCCGTACGCGCGGCGTACCGGCCGCCCCCATGAAAAAAAGGACGCAGAACTACTACCTCATTGCACTGCGCGCGTTTTTGAAATACCTGCGCCGGCGCGGCATTGCGTGCCTCTCGCCCGAGCGGATAGAGCTTGCCAAGGTGCCCGCGCGCTCTTTGGACCTCATTACCGCGCGCGAGCTCGCGCGCCTGTTGGCGGCACCTGAGGGCGAGGGCATCAAAAGTTTGCGCGACCGCGCGATTTTGGAGCTTTTGTTTTCTACCGGCCTGCGGGTGTCGGAGCTGTGCGCGCTCAACCGCGATCTTGACCTCACCCGGGACGAGTTTTCCGTCCGCGGCAAGGGCGACAAGGTGCGGGTGGTGTTTCTCTCTCCCGCTGCGCGCGCGGCACTTACGGCCTACCTTGCGGCGCGCACCGATATGGGCGAGGCGCTGTTTGTGGGCGTGGGGCCGCGCGCCGGTGCAGGCGCGCGCCTCACGCCGCGCACTGTAGAGCGCCTGGTGCGGCACTATGCGGTGAAAGCGGGCATCGGCAAAAAGGTGACGCCGCACGTCATCCGCCACGCCTTTGCGACGGACCTTTTAGGCAATGGCGCCGATTTGCGTTCGGTGCAAGCGCTCTTGGGCCACGCCAATATCGCCACCACGCAGGTATACACGCACGTAACCGACGCGCACCTGCGCGAAGTGCACCGCCGGTTCCATGCGCGGCGGAAGAAGGGGTGAGTGTGCCGCAGGTGTAAGCGTACGGCCTCTACAGTCGCCGCCGCTACGTTTTGGAGAGTCAAAACCCCATCATAAAAGATGGGGTTTGCTATGTATGCATGCAGCGTTATGTGTCACAACGCTTTATGAATCTGGCGATCGGAGGAGCGGCAGACCACTGGCCCCTTATTCTGCTGACTTGCACCAGAACCACCTCGCCCGATTTTAGTGGGATATTGATGCAGTGTACCGGTAGCAAGAGGGGGCGATGAAATATGATTTTCCCCGTTTCCAAGTCAAAAATCATCCTCTCTACACCCAAATACTGCAGCGCCTCTCTCGCTGCGCTGTCTTCCGGGCGCCAATGCACCCTCTGAAATGTTCCCCGCTTCGCAATACGTTCGCGGAGAGGGTGTGTCATAGGCACGTAAGAGAGTAACGGGCGCAGGAAAAAGTACCACCACCGCCTCATTAAGGTGACCTTTTCCACTCTTATTTTCACCGTGGTGAATTCAGTGGACAGTTGCCACCCCATTTCATGCCGGTTTATTGCCATCTCAATCTCTCCTTCCCATGGACTGCTTCTCCCGCCACCCTACCAAAATCGGTAGCTGGTGTACCATTTCTACGCGTTCCCCTGCTTTTCCCCATTCCCCGTGATCTGCGTGCGTAAAAAAGGAGCGTGCGGGGACATGGCGCCCTTGTGCTACCATACGGGCATGCGTTGTTTCTCGTGGAACGTCAACGGTGCGCGCGCCGTGTATAAAAAGGGCGCGTGGGACACATTTCTCTCGCACGCGGACCGTGCAGATGTCATCGGCCTGCAAGAGCTCAAGGCGTCGGAAGAGCAATTGCCAGAGGCCCTCTCTCGGCCCGCGGGATACCACGCGTTTTTCAATACCAGCAAGGAGAAGCGCGGCTACAGCGGCGTAGCGCTCTATACCACGCGCGCACCGGCACGCGTGGAGTATTCCATGGGGATGGAAGACGGCGAGGGCCGCTTTATCGGCGCTTTTTTTGAGGATCCAAAACTGTTGCTGTGTAATGTCTACTTCCCCAACGGCGGCGGTCCGCCCGAGCGCATGGCGTACAAACTTGATTTTTACGATGCGTTCCTGCACTACGTGGATCGAGCGCGCCGCGCGGGCTGGCCGGTGCTGTTCATGGGCGATATCAATGCCGCGCATACCCCGAAAGACCTTGCGCACCCTGCGGCCAACGAAGGCACGCCCGGCTACAATCCTGAGGTGCGCGCGTGGCTGGATGAAGTGGAGCGGCACGGTTATGTGGACACCTTTCGTGCTCTGCACCCCGAAGCAATCGCCTATACCTACTGGGATATGAAGACGCGCGCGCGTGAGCGCAACGTGGGGTGGCGCATTGACTATGTATTTATCTCTGTTGACCTGCTGCCAAAGCTGAAAAACGCCTTTATTTTAAGCGATATTCACGGTTCTGATCATTGTCCCATAGGGGTGGAATTGGACCTGTAGCATGCCGCGTTCTATAAAGGACAGGTTATCCACAAGATTGTCCTTGACATGTCTTTTACTCTCGCCGAAAATACATCACGGACGTGATGGTGTCTTTGACAGGTGCGGTCCCGTATCGAAAAGCGGTTGAACCCCCTTACCCCTACCCATACCCCCTACCGCTTTTCGGTACGGGATCGCTACCACAACAGTTCTTTCTTAGTTCTTTCTCGTATTTTGGAGATTTCTTGTTGTGTCGTGTGTGTCACGCAACCATGAAAAAAACGAGGAGCCCTCTTTATGGGAAGCCATTGGGATAATGGTGACACGAACACGCCAATAAAAAAGAAATTTCCGCCTGTTCTTTCCATCCTCAGGCCCCACAAGGGGCATGAGAAAACCATAAAACCACCTCAAGAGAGGCCTATTCGTTTTTTGCGATGGTACTTGCAGTTTTGCGGCCGTGTTTACTCCACCACGCCGCATGAACCCCGGCTGTGAGTGCATTGCAAACCCCCAACGAATCCTGATTGCCGCCCCCTGCATCCCACCCCTGCGTGGGGTTCAGCGTGCGGCAATCAGAAAAAGTCCTCACGAGGTGGTTTTTTTATTTTTTTATTTTTATATTGTTCCTACCCAGAAATTCCCGTAATAGCCTCTGGGTGCTTTGTGTCTTTGCACTAGCTTTTTTCAGCACAAACTACTCATGCGCCGTGCGCCGCATGGGGCCCCAGTGCCGCCCGATGTGCTGGCTGCGTCGGCACGGGGGTCTCGCACCGGCTCGTGCGAAGCATTTCCACACCGAAAAAAGCGTTTATTGTGGGTATTTGCCTCGTTGGTTAGTATTCTGATGACCGAATTAGCCTTAGGTATTCTCTATCATGTTGCACGTGAAAGCATGTTTGCATGCAAACATGCTTTCACGTGCAACATAGCAAAGGGCTTTTTCGGACGGTGTTCCCGTATCCGTACAGATACGCAATATAAAGAGCAACTGGTATGCCTCACTGGGATGCACTATTCTCGCGGTGCCACGCCGTGCTTTTTATGCAGGGCACGAACGAGCGCGGCATCTTCTTGTTCTTTTCTCATTTTTCCCTTTTCGCCCAGCTTTTTCAGTTCCTCATCGTCCATTTCCGCCAATTCTCGTGCGCGAGGTATGAGGTGCTCAGGTGTGTTTTTTTTGGGATCATCCAGTACTTCCTCTAAGAGCGCATGGAGGATCCATCCGATGCGGGGCCCCGGTTTCATGTGCAACTCGCGCAAAAGCGTATCGCCGGAAATAGCAAGCATTTGTACCGAGAGCGGCGCTCTCAGGGCTTCTTCTATCATTGCTTGGTACTTGCGTAGGCGAAAGGGCTGCTCTTTAGGCTTGCCGCTCCCGATACGGTCGCAAATGCGGACCGCGATGAGGTCCCAGATATTCTCTTCTCCCACATTGCGAATAATGCGGCGCACGGCAGAAAGGGTAATTTTCTCCGGATCGGAGAAAAACATGTGCCAACGCACCAAAAGCACTACCTTGTCCACCACTTTTTTGGGATAGCGCAGGCGCGTAAGGGCTTTGCGGGCAATCCGCGCGCCCACCACTTCATGGCCGAAAAAGGTGTGGTCATTGATTTCACGTGAAAACCTTTTTGTTTGAGGCTTCCCGATATCATGCAGCAGTGCTGCGAGCCGCACTTCCAAAGAGTAGTGCTTGTCCGCGGCGTGCTGTAGCGAGCGCACCAAGTGCTCAAATACCGTATAGATATGAGAGCGGTTTTGCTCCACCCCTATGGTCTCCAAAAGATCGGGAAGGATATAGGCAAGGAGTCCAAGCTGTTTCGCGTGTAACAAAGCCTCGGCGGGGCGGTCGGAGAGCACCATGCGGGTAAACTCGTCGCGGATGCGCTCCAGAGAGATGCGCTGTAGATTAGCCGCATTCCGCGCGATGGCTTCATAAGTTTCATGTGAAATGGCAAACCCCAGCTCTGCCGCAAGGCGCAGTGCCCGCAGCATGCGCAAGGCGTCCTCGCCGAAGCGTGTGTCGGGGTCCCCCACCGTGCGGAGCATACTGCGCGCTATGTCCTTTTGTCCTTCATAAAGGTCAACCAATTTATTTTCAAAGACATCGTACGCCATGGCATTGACCGTAAAATCGCGCCGCGCCAGGTCGTCTTCCAAATGTTGGCTAAAAGCGACGTGGTCGGGGCGGCGCGCGTCGCTATAGCCGTGCTCGGTGCGGTAGGGGGTAACCTCTATCACTTTTAGGCGCGGATCTTCTGTTTCGGTAATAACCACCCCTACGGTGCCAAAGGGGTTGTGGTAGTAGGTTTCTTCAAAAAGCGCTTGGATCTTGTCGGGCGTGGCGTTGGTGGTGATGTCCCAATCTTTCGGTGTGCGCCCCAAGAGAAGGTCGCGCACGCAGCCGCCGACGAGATAGGCTTCGTAGCCGGCGCGCCGAAGCGTATCCGCCACGCGGCGCACTTCGGGCGGGATGGAGGAGGGATCTATCGCAGGCATGGGTGTATTGTAGGGCATATCTGGTATAATCGCCATTGCGGCAGGCAATAGCGGCGAAAAAAGTCAAGCCGTTTCTTGCGGCACGCGCCCGTAGTTCAATGGATAGAACGTCTGGCTTCGGACCAGAAGGTTGTGGGTTCGAGTCCTGCCGGGCGCGCATGGTATGTCGTGGGGTTTTCGGCCTATCTTTATAGGTGCAGAAGGTGCCCGCTGTGGCTCGCCCGGTTTCTCCTGTGTCTCGCGGAAGGGGGCTGTCGGTGTGAGGGTACGGGGTAGGAGGATGCGCGCTTCCACTTTTCGGAATATTAAGTTAGGGCAAGTGCCGCAAAATTGGCACAAATTTGCTATATTCGCTGAAGGAAAACCTCACTGGACTGGAAAGGAGGAAAACATGCTTCTCACGCCGCGGTCAGCCCTCTTGGCGCTCCTGCGCCTTGCCGCGCTCAAGGATTATGAAGGTGCGCGTGTGCCCTTTGCGTGCGTGCGGTGGGTGAAGGCGCTCAAAAAAGTGCCCGGGCTGGAAAAAATGACCGTCAAAAATATCCACGCGAGTCTCGCGTGTGTTGACAATGAGCTAGAAGTAATGGATTTTCCTGTGGAGGGCATGGTAAATCTGGCGGAGATCAACAATAGTTGGCCTCCTCTTACGGAGGGCGAGGTCTCCACTTGGGCAGAAGATCGGCTGGAAGCAGCCGTCGGCTGCGCGCTGGCGGTGGCGCACCACCGGGGGCTCGTGGGTTCTTTTGTTCCCTCACTTTTTTAAGATTTAGTCTTTCATTTACACAGGAGAGAAACGACCCTGCACCTTGCGCGCAGGGTCTTTTTGTGGCGCAAGAGTAGTGTGAGAACAGGATGAGGTGGGGCATCGTGCCTGCCTTAATTTAATTTTAATAATGGGCGTGTGGGTGTGGCGGCTGCTTCTCGGGCATCTTGAGCGTGCACGCTTTTGGTGCTATGCTAAAAGCCGCAGAGGAAAGGCGGGCAGTCGCCCCATTCCCCCCTTACGCGGGTATAGTTTAGTGGTAGAACGTATCCTTGCCATGGATAAGACGGGAGTTCGATTCTCCCTACCCGCACTGCGACATAAAAACCGCCCTCGGGAGAGGGCGGTTTTTATGTCGGTGGTGCCTTGCTTTTTTGGGCGCTTCCTTGAAAAGCGCTCAAGCATTGCGCTGCTGCGCATGGGCAAAGGTAATGAAACGCGCGGCAAGTTGTTTTTCCATGTCCTCCACACGTCTCTTCGCTTCTTCTTTCAGTTCATCGCTTGCCGACATATCCCTTCCCTCCAATTTGCTTATTTTGTCCCGGAATCGCTTTGCACCCACTGGGAGCATCGGGGCAGATGCCCGGCTGTTGTTTCTGTGGTAGAGGGTCGCCTTCTTTCTCTTGAAGAGGCGGTAGTAGAACACCATGTATTCAAATGAGTCCCGGGGAAGGGTGCGCAAAAATTGCTCTCCCCATTGCGGTTGTTTCTCCAGCACCATGCGTGCCAGCGGACGGAAATCAGCGCCGCTGAAATCTCCCTCCGCGAATTCTTGCAAATGGCGCAAGGCGGCATCTTCTTGCGCGCGTGCCTCTTGCTCGGACATTTTCAATTTCCACCTGCTCTGCTTTTCCCCCTCGTGTTGGCAGATATTGCTAAAGCTTCTGGGGAGATTTGATTTGTCGGATTCTTGGTAGAACCAACGGCGTAACAGCACCTGTTTTTCTTTGTTCGGCAGCAACAAAAGCCACAGGTCCCAATTTTTTCCTGCCCGTTCGCGCAATTCAGTAAGGGTGCGCCATTTCTCGCGCTCAATTACGCGCTCCGGATCAACCGCTGAAAAATCGCCTTGCGCAAAAGCCCTCAGGCGCGCTATTGCGTTTTCGTCCCACTCGCGTACTTGCTGCTCGGTGATCTTACTGCGATACATGCGCCCCATTTGTTTGGCGAGCGAAGCGTAAGGTAATTTTTCTCTGACCTTCATTGTTTCGCTGCGGTCGAGTTTGCTAGGTACAAGGTAGCGTAGCATTACTGTAGTGCGTTCCTCGCGCGGTATCAGGTCCAGCCACTCACGGAATTGCGCGCGCGCCCACTCAAGATCAAACGGCTTTTGTCTTTCCGGGGCTTTTCCTCGCTGTTTTTCTTGCTTGTACTGCAGTATTTCTTCGGGATTCAAATGGTATGGACTGCTTCCGGTTGATTCTGCGGTGAAGTGGCGGACAAGTTCTCCGCGCGGCCTCCCGCCTTTTTCGTTATTTATGGTTGTTATTTCATCTAGTGATGTTTCTGAAGCTGACAAATAACGAATCGCATCTCGTACTGTTGGTACTGAGGTATGCAATTCCTTTGCCGCTTGTTCAATGTCTTGGTCATCAAGTTCTTGAGGGGTTTTGTTGATGCTTCTGCAGTAGCGTGGGAGTGCGAAAGCGATCTTAGTAAGTTTTTTCGTCTCCTCCAAGGAAGTTTGGCGAAAGTTCTTGGTGAAGAAATCAAAAAGCGCACGATTTATTTCTACGGTGAGGAAGGCGCGAAACTCAACCTCCCCCACTTTCCCACTCTCAATCCATTTATGTGCCGCTTCAGTAACCAAAAGGTCCGAGAGTGCCAACAGCTCGTCTTCAAGTCCGTGCTTCCGCGCCCACGACATGTACTTCCAATTCCTCACTATACGCTTCGCTTTATCTCTGTTGCGCAGAATGAGCTCGTCGAGCGCCTGTTTATCCCGCTGTTCCATCCAGCGTTTTGCCAAAGAAACTTCAATCTCGTTGCGTGCGGCGTCGCTTAGAAGTTCGTGCTTCGCGATGCGTGCCTTTTACTCGTTGAGAGACCCTTTCTCAAAATTTTCAGATCCCGATTCCATACCATGGATAATAGTGGGGAATTACTGCTGCGGCAAGCCGTTTGGGGTTACCGACACCTCCGATACATCGCGGTGGAATTGCACGACTTTGCTCAAAGTATATTTTGAACGAAACTGACCACCTCTGCTTCGCTCCGGCGGAGGGCGTGCGTGTAGCAGAGAAAAGAGATAAGCACAAAACAGGGAATTGGTGCAGGGCAACATGGTGAAGAAAATCGGCAGCAAATACCTCACTCTGGCGTATATTGTGGGTGGCGTCATTGCCAAACCGCATATTCAAACAATAAAGAAAATCACCAATCTATTGAGCGTTCCAATGGAAGAATTGAAAAAATAATTGGCTCTAGACTAGCTTAGAGTCTAATAAACTTCTTTAACTCTTCATGTATATCACCTCTGCGATTGTATCTAAACTCACACTCTTTCAAGTGGAGGAGAAACATTTCTCGATTCACACCATTGAATTTTGCTAATCTTCGTTTTGCAAAACTCCAAAAATTCTCAAACCGTTTACCTGTGCTCCTTTGCGGTTCGAGTATGTTTTAGTGTGATTGATACGTTTGTGTTTGTAGCCGTCAAAAACTAAACCATCATAAGCTTTCCATTTGTCTGTATAGATAGTGGATTGTTTCTGTACCCATTGCCGCACAATCGGCATTAACTCTTGTTTTGAGGCGTTTTTGATGATCTGTGTGTATACTCTACCATCTCTCTTTAGTACTCCACACACTGGTACGTTATTCTCAGCTCCTCGACCACGTTTTCGTCTATCGTGGGCATGGCGTTTCTTTCGTGGTCCACCGAAGTATGATTCATCCAGTTCAATCTCGCCCGACAGCTTCTTAGTGGGTGATGACTCAAGGCGATCCAGTATCTGTTCACGGAAGTTCCGGTACCAGAGATTTACGGTGTTGCGGTTTAAACCCAGCACCTTGGCTGTCTGTGTGGCACTCAAATCAGCAGCAAAACACGCTAAAATTTTTTTGCGCTTATGTTTGGTCAATCTACTCTTTCTTTTCAACACATTTTCTAGATTAGCATGTTCTTAGCTAGTCTAGAGCCGCCCATTTTTGCACCGTTTCATTTTCGTATGTTCCTTGTGCCATTGCGGGGGACTTTGCACTGTCAAAGAACGGCACGGGGTAGTCGCGCAGATCAAGGAGGTCTGCTGCAACTTGGTCAAGTTTTTGCGCTTCTTCAAAAATCCATTGACCGGGCTTTTCGCTAAAGCGACCCTGCCGTGTGCTGCCAAGAATAATCTTAATGTTGATGGGGTTAACTGATGCGTGCATAGTTTCCAGGTACCCCCTTGGTGGGCTCACGTTACTTAACTAAAGTAATAATTTAAGTATCGACCTCGCTTTTAAAGTCGCCTTACTGAGAAAAGATATCCTTTCTCTTCAGAGCATGATGCTGCTCCTTCATAATTATATTGGAGTATTGTAGGTGATTCTTAGCCTCTTTTCCGTAGAAATCAATGTGACACTTTTTCTCCTGGATACATGCCGGCCCCCGTGTTGTTTCTCTCGTGGGAGGTAATGGGTGAGGAGAAAGCATCTGCTCTTTTTAGTGATGCGTGTCAAACGCTACGGCACCTTAGCCAGGTAGGTGGGGGGGGGGAGAGTGATATATTGCTCCTATGAAGGGGGTATTGTACCTTAGTGCACAAGATTCAGTTCAGGAGACAGCAAAACTCCTCCTGAAATATCTCGCCCAGCGCTCCTATGCAGTGATTAAAACCGATCTTACCCATGTAGACAGTGCGCACACTGCGTCTCAACTGCTGTTGTGGATTGCCCTTTTGGGACAAAGGCTGGGAGAGAAAACGATTGGCTACAACATTCTTTCGGGCAGCGGTGATGCTCCCTATTACCGGCACACGTAGAGACTATCTATGAGCCAAGCGGCCCTTGCAAGTACTTTGCACTTGGCTGCATTCAGCCGGCTCTCCATGGAGGGGAGACCCGTGTATTTGATGCGCACAAGGCGGCACTCCTTTCGGTCTGGGGCATATCCAGAAAAAGAAATGCGGTATCCATTAGTGTATCAAACGGACGGTGGCATACCAGTCTTGCGCTATCGCGCGCAAGTCTCTACCAATAGGATCTCTGGGTGCCGTAATCCGGATGAAGTGTACGAGACGGTAAATGCTATTCTAGAGCGGTGCGTTATGGCCACGCACCGGTGGGAGAAGGGCGATTTATTATTTATAAACAACATGACAACCCTACACGATCGGTTGCCCTATAAGGGTGAGCGAAAAATGGTGCGCGTGCGTTTTGGCGATGCGCACCATACTGCGTTGACGTATTGATTCATTGAAGTTTTTCCAGTGCTCCCATGTGGCGGACCGTGGCAATCAGTGCGGTACATCTTGTGCGGTGTGCGTATTGGCGGGTGTGGCGCCCCAGAACGCATGGGGTTAAAGTACTCCTTTTTCATCCTGCGTATAAGGATCGCGTTCTTCTCGTGCGCCATCGGTATGGCGCGCGGGAGTTATGGAACCTTCCCGGAGGAGGGTACCATCCCATAAAAGAAGATCCCGTAAGCGCGGCGGAGAGAGAGGTGCGAGAGGAAATTGGCGCCGCACCCGTTGCATTGGAGGAAATTGGCACCTACTACACTGAGGCGCAGGGAAAGAGGGACACGGTGAGGCTGTGTGTGGGCACCCTTGCGCACCCCGCGGTGATCAAAACCGGCAATGAGATCGCCGCCGCGTGCTGGATGCCGGTGCGGCGCGTATTGGGGAAGAGCGACGTGGCGCGGGTGGTGAAAGTTGCGGTAACTATGCATGCCGCGCGGCGCAGCTGATTGCGCGCGGCGGTGCGGGGCGAAAGCGCGCCGGAAGCGAAATGCCGTAGTGCCCGCGCAGGCAGTATGGCGCTGCAGCCTTGTGGTAGCTTTTGCGTAAGCGCAAGGTGAGATAGCGGCTCAGACCCCTAATGCTTTTTGCAATGATCTGATTGGCGTGCGGGATCGATTTGAGAACCTCGCGGATACAGTTATAATAGCGTGCTACATATGCATCCCGAATTTTTCGCAACCAAAAACGCGCATAAACTCCGCGAAGTGAACGAAATCCGCGACCACAATTTGGAGCAAATTTCAGATGAGAAATCCGGAATAAAATAAGAGGAATCAACCATGGAGATCAAAGCAGACAAAATCCACAAAGCGTATGGGACAATCACTGTCCTTGAGGACATCTCTTTCACCCTCGAAAAGGAGCAGAAGGCCGGTCTTATTGGCTACAATGGCACTGGCAAGACGACACTTCTTAAGATTCTTGCCGGACTCGTTGAGCCGGATGCTGGCGAAGTGACGGTGAGAAAGGGTGCAGTCGTCGGCTATATGCCACAGGACACGAGCCTTATTTCTGACGAGACCATTCGCGACTACGTGCGCCGGGTTTCCGGCATGGCTACTTTGGAAGAGCGCATGGGGACTTCGCCAGAGGCGATGACCGAGTATAAGCGCAGAGATGGCTATACGTTCTACCATCGCCTGGACATGATGCTCGCTGGCTTCGGCCTCGCCGACGTCTCAAACGACCGACCTATCAACTCTCTATCTTCCGGCCAAAAGAGCAAGGTGTTTATGGCGGGCGTGCTTTTGTCTGACCCGGACATCTTGCTTCTTGACGAGCCAACGAACAACCTCGATTTGCCGGCGCTTATCTGGCTTGAGGATTTCCTTATGCGCAGCGATGCCGCCTGCATCATTGTCTCGCACGACCGTCTCTTTCTTGACCGGATTGTGCGGAAGATCTTCGAGATCGACTGGCGCACCAGAATGCTCAATGAAACGCGCGGCAGGTATTCTGATTATCTGGTGAGAAAGGAGAAGGAGCTGGCAAGACAGCGTCAGGAGCACGAAGCGCAACAAGAGGAGATCAAGCGACTCAAGGAGCAGGCCAGGAAGAAAAAACAAGAAGCTTTTTCCGGCTCACGCTACATGGGCACTGACAATGACAAGTTTCATCGGGGCTTCAAGCGCGACCGTGCAGGCAAGTCCGGCAAGCAGGCAAAGGCGATTGAAAGACGCATCGAGCAGATGGAGATTGTGGAAAATCCGGTTGAGCGGGATGTGTTTCGTATTCATCTCCGACCCGAGAAACCCTCGGGTACGCGAGACATCACGCTTACGGACGTGGTTGCTGGTTACTCTGGCAATGGATTCAAAGTCGGACCGGTGTCGCTCTCCATTCCGTACGGCAGCCGCGTGGTGATTCTCGGTCTCAACGGCTCTGGCAAGACAACTCTGCTCAGAACTTTGAGCGGAGAACTCCAGGCGCTTGAAGGCAAGGTCAGTCGCGGAAATGCCCTCGTGATCGGTAACTTCACACAGGAGCATGACAATCTTCCTCGTGAAGAGAGCCTCAAGTCCTTTCTCACGCGGCGGGCTGGTATCTCGGTTCAAGACGCTTACGCGCTTGCCGTAAAGTTCGGTTTCAGAGCGGCGGAGATTGACAAGAAGATCGCCGCCCTCTCGCCCGGCGGGAGGACCCGACTCTTGTTTGCTCTCTTCTCCGCGCTTTCGGCAAACGTACTCATCTTGGACGAACCGACAAACCACCTCGACCTTGAGGCGCTTGAAGCCCTCGAGGAAGCGGTGGCACACTACGCAGGCACGATTGTCCTTGTCTCGCACGACCGGTACTTCCTAGAGAAGTTTCATCCTACAGATACCTATGTTCTTTCCGGCGGGGAACTTTCACGGCAGGAAAGCTTCGAATCATACGTGAAGAACGCCGAGCGGCAAGCCAAGCGCTTGATCAGTATGCTCTAGGGAGCTAATCATCATGCGAGCCCACCACATAACTCAAGGCGGCCAACGGCAAACGTTGTGAGCCGCCTTTTTCTTCTCCCAAAGAAAAAATGAAAGAAAATTTTTGCGGATTTTGGCGCGAGGCGAGAGCCGAGCCGCTGGAGCCGCGGGGTGGGATAAGCCGCGCCGCAGGCGCGGCACCTCTCATCATCAGAGATTTTTGGTAAAGTAAGTTCGAGCTTGGTTGTATAACCACACCAAAACCTGACTTAATGGCTTTTTGCCAAACATTTCATGGGGCGGTGCTGTGCGTCGCCCCATGAAAAAGTCGGTCAAATTCCAAAAAGTCAGCTTCTGGTGCGTTTATTTTACCAAGCTCGGACCTGGTTTCAAAACAATTAAACAGCGGTGCGGGCAAAGCCCGCGCTATTTACTCGCGCACCCTAACGGGACGCGCGAAACATCTCAGCCGCGCCCCTCGCCTCCGCTGTCGCTCCGG
>WFWH01000046.1 GCA_015491245.1 Patescibacteria group bacterium
AGGGTGATGGTGAGGCCTATGAGTACGTGCCAAAAGATGCGGTGCGCCTTCTCTATGTTGCCGGGGTTGGGGCCCGAGGTGACGTAGAGGATGCCCGCGTAGACAAAGAGCAGCGTGGCGATGGCGCCCGCCGCATACACGAAAAACTGCAGGAGGTTGTTGCCGAGCGCAATGAAATCGCAGTACCCGCAGGGTTTTTGATTCTCCCCGCCGCAGGGCACCAGGGGAGTGCCGGGAACGGCAGCAAGTGCATGGGGAGAGGTGAGCGCGGGAAGCGCGAAAAAGAGCGCCGCCGCACAGGCGGCTACGGAACACCACCGCGCCAATGCTCTCATGCCTGCTATGGTACCGTGGCGGGAGGCGGCAGAGGTGTGGTGGGTGTGGAAAACAGCGTAGAGGAAGTATTTACCGGATGCGCACGCACAATGCAGCGCAAAGTAATTTCTCTGTGCTGTATGATAAGTGGCAATATCGCTTTGCCCCTCAAACTCCCTGAATCCAACAGCAACAAACGGCCCGCGCATACCTGCGCGGGCCAGATTAATTCTACTTGAGCATATCCCCCATGAGCGCCCCCTCGGGGGTAACGCTCAATGAGAAGAGCATGGCTGCGTGCGCCGCGATGGTGCCGAGGAACAGCGCGCCATACCGCCATTTTGCCTCCGGCGCCATGACTGTGTAATTTTCAATCGGCTGAATGTGGGACCAGCGCAGAGAAAGTAGTTCCACCGCGCCAATGAAAAGCCCCTGTACCACTTTTATCGGGTAGCGGATAAGCGGCGCTATCAGCCCACTCTCGTCCCTCCAAATATCCACCACGAGTGCAAATGAAACCAGAAAAAGTACCAGTGCCACAATGCTCACCGCAAGCCAATTCTTTGGCAACTGCCAGTTACCAAAGACCAGGTATTGTGTGAGGACAAATATTGCGAAGCCGATGGCGGCACGCAGCAGTGATTTCACTACGTGCTGCAAACGCTCTCTGATGCCGTACTCCTGAAGTACCTCCATGAGCCCTATGAAGGCCATGTAGACAAACAGGAAGAATCCGGCAAACCCCGCCACAATTGTTGTGGCAGTAGAAATCAGGCACGTGATTATAAATGATCGCCCGTGGTTTTCCGAATAGGCAAGCGACTTCAGCATACGCCCGCCGTCAAGGGGCATAATCGTCAACAGGTTTATCAGGTTAACGAAGGTGCCCACCGCGGCGAACGCCGCAAACATTTCATTGCCCGCCGCATACCAATACGCCCAGGCGGGCACGATGAAGAATGCGAAGCCGAATATCGGCCCCATAATAGCGATAAACGCCTCATTGCGGGCGCTCCCAAAGCGCTCCTCCGCCACCGCAACCGCGCCAAACCCGGGGATGAAAAACATGCCCCGTGTCCGTAGGCCACACCGGCGCATCGCCCACAGGTGCCCGTACTCGTGGATACCGATAAACAGGGCAAGAGCGATGCCCATTTGCCACGTGAAGAGGTACCCGTAGAGCCCTACGCTCCCCGCAACGCCAAGACCCTTTACCCCAACGGCCGATTTGGCCAGATTGATGATGGTTTCCTTGAGCTTGACGAGAAGCGGGAGTAGTTTGGGGCCGATCTTTAGCAAAAGGATCGTCAGCCCCAGATGCTGTGTTTTTTTCACCGCACCCTCCTATCCTTGCCTTGGTTTTTCCACATTGTGGTATAAGTGTAATACGAAAAAACGTCAAGCGTACGCGTAGTCACGCCGCGTGCGGCGTCAGCGGCGAACCCCCCACGGCACCTAGAGGAAGACCGCGTGAACGGACGTGAAGCCATGCCTCGCCGAAACACGCCGCGGGGTTGCGGTTTGGCTGTTTAGGCGCGCGGGCTCTTGCGGCTCTGGCGCTGCCCGTGGTATATTTTTATGTGATACGCACACCCTGCGTCGGTGGCGGAGTGGTCAATCGCACCTGGCTGTAAACCAGGCGCCCTTGTGGCTACGCAGGTTCGAATCCTGCCCGGCGCACCCAAATCTCCCACAACACCGGCGCGTTGAGTGCCGGTGTTGTCACTTTGGGCTACACTACTTGCCCACCCTGCAAAATACGTTGTGGAGCCACGCAAGAAGCGCGCCGCCCACCGCACCGCAGATAAACCCCTGCACGAGGCCGATCACGGCGCCGGCAAATCCCACTGCGTAACCGGGGTAAACCGCACTGAAAAGACGCACCAATTCCTCGCTTACCCATATGAACCGCACTCCCCATCCCGCGAGCAGTGCGAGTACAAAAAGGTATACGCCCCACAGAACGCCCAGTGCAAGCGCAAGGCCGGTGATGCTAATGCGGCAATGATGTGTATCGTTGGGCATAGTATTTTTTGATAGGATGGGTAATGCTGCGACTACTAGCGCGCAAGAACTTCCCGGCTACTCGCCTTGTTTGAGTGACGCGAATTTTTCCCGAAATTGCTCCTCCGTTGCGCCGCCAAAACCAAAGAATTCATCATTTACGAGAATACCCGGGCTTGCCATGATGCCGTGTTTTTGCACTAGCGCCTGCCCTTCGGGAGAAACCATGTCTATTTCCTCTACGGTGATATCGGGAAATTCCTCCTTTAACTTATTCAGCACCTCTTTCACTGCAACGCAGTGTGCGCACCCCTCGGGGCGAATAAGGGTCACTTTTATCATGATACTTATGTGGTGGAATTAACGTTACCTGATAATGCGCGCTTGCGGCGCGCGACCATGCGCCTAAGCGCGACTGCTCCCAAAATAATTCCCAGGGCGATCAAGGGCCCCGCCC
>WFWH01000047.1 GCA_015491245.1 Patescibacteria group bacterium
AGCACTTGATATTTACCTCAACAGCGAACCTGCGCGAATACTGGGAGATGTATCTACTGATAAAAAGTATATATTGTCAGTATATGCTGACTACCAAAAAGATTTCAAAAAAGAAACGGCGGGTTCATAAACCCGCCGTTTATTAACGGCGAACACCGCTGGTCACCTGAACAGATCAGTGGCCGCCTGCGGCGCGACGGCCGCCTGCCGTATGTTTCGGCGGTGAGTGTCTATGCTTTCATGAAAAGAGCACGTCCTGATTTGCGCGTATATCTGCGGCACCACCGACACCGCAAACGGCACGGGACGGCGCGCAAGCACGCCTTGAAACGCATGATCACTGCACGTCTGCGCATGGTGGCACAACGGGCGCGCTTCGGCAACTGGGAGGGCGACACCATAGCCGGTAAAGAGAAGACTGAACGAATCCTTGCGTATGTTGCGCGCAAGAGCGGATTCCTCATTGCCGCGCGTACCCGGGCAGACAGCAATACGGTGCGCCGCCTGACCGCACGGTGTATGGCGTTCGTGCCGTGCAAAACCATTACCTACGACAACGGCAGTGAGTTCGCGGCATTCTCCTGCATCGAGCGTGATACGAAGGCGCGCGTGTACTTCGCCCATCCGGGCAAGCCGCACCAACGGGGCACGAATGAGAACACCAACGGCCTTCTGCGGCAATTCTTCCCTAAGGGCAATTCGTTTGCTACGCTGACGCCAAGAGAAGTGCGTGAGGCCCGTAGTAATGATTAATAACCGGCCTCGGAAACGACTCGGCTATCGTACGCCACTGGAGGTGTTGTGTGCGACGGCGGTGCGTTGCGGTTGGGGGTTTAATGTACGTATTATATTTATAGAAGCGAACAAGTAGTACCATTCAAGAAAGGAGAATCTTATGCAATCAAATATCGACCACAATCTCATCCGGCGGCTACTCGCCGAAAGCCAGAAGGACGGCGTACAGAAACTGGTCGTGGGTGCAGTGATTCGCAGAGACAATAAGTTTCTGCTCCTTGAGCGGGTTCCATCTGATTTTATGGGCGGACTCGTTGAGCTTCCAAGCGGCGCTGTGGACGCGGGAGAAGACTTACTTACGGCGCTTGCGCGGGAAACAAAAGAGGAAACTGGACTCGCAATTACTTCAGTTCTCACGTATCTTGGCTCATTCGACTACACTTCAGGTTCTGGCAAGAAGACGAGGCAATTCAACTTCCTCGTCGAAGTCGTGCCAGGAGAAGTCAAACTCAGCTCTGCTGAACACCAAGCGTATCACTTCGTTGCACCAACCAATGAAGCGTTTACAACGCTTAACATCTCGGATGCGGTTAAGGAGGTTCTCAAAACCGCACAGCAACAGTGATGACGGCGTTCAAAACGGACATCCACAGCCCCAGCGGAGAATACTCCTGGGGCTTTTTTTGATCATATCTAAAAATTTTGCGTCGTCTTTTGGCAGGCGGGCAAAAAGAAAAGGGAGTGTGGGGAAAAATGAATTTTTGCCCGCCTACTTCCGCGCCGAAGGCGCGGTGAGGGTGGGAGCGGCTCCGTCCCGACGATAGTCGGGGACAAAATCCGCAAAATTTTCCACCTTAATTGAAAAATTTTTGCGGGCGCCTTAAAAGAAAAAGAAGGAAAATTTTTGCGTATTTTAGGGATCGGCGAGAGCCGAGCCGCTGGAGCCGCGGGGTGGGATATGCCGCGAGCGAAGCGAGCGGCAACCTTCCTTTGTTCAGGAATTTTTGATAAAATGAGTTCGAACGGAACGGTATAATTGCACCGATATACCCCCCACACCATAGGTGCGGGGGGTATTCGTGCCTTTGTTCAACCACGCTCGAACTTTTTAAGGAAAGGGGCTCTTTGCTCGGTCCTTCACTTAATTCTTCCGGTGGCAGGACTGCCAACGCTCGGACGGCGCGGGCATTCTCTTCCACACCCTTCCTTTCTGTGTCGTTTTCACTCAATCATTGCGCGGATGAGAGAGTCGTGTGTGTATCCAGCGAAAAACTCACCGTGAGTTTTTCCGAAACAGCACATTCACAACCGAAAGAAGGGAGAACAAGATGAAGCCGTATAAATCATCTTTCTCTCCGAATAATTTCGTGAGGGAAGAGATCTTGAAGAAAGGCCGCATCGCTGCAAGAGACGAGGCTCCAACAGAAATGATCGAGCGAGTTGTCTCCGTGTTGTATTCCGCTGTACGAGCATTCTCCGGTATTGCTGGTGTAAAACAGTTTGCTGAATCGATCGGTCGGCTGATGGATGAACGGAAGATTGTATTTAGCACTCCCGTCATGACAAACGCAGGGCGCACTGAATTCCACCGACCGCTTTCCGCTTGTACTGTCCCGCCAATCTCCCTACGTGGCGATTTATCAAAAGTCCGCAAGGTAATTGACGCATACCACCGAGAGGCAATCGGTACCGGCTTTAATCTCGACGAAATAGATGATCCAGTGTCTACGCTTCTATTTCTGAACGAGATTGCTGTAAAGGGAGCAGATTCTGGTAAGGAAGATCGACCAGTCGGAAACATAGGTATCCTTAGTATTGACCATCCCCGCATCGTGGAATTCATCGCAAGCAAACAGATGCGGCGGGATATGCTGTGGAAGTTCAACATCTCAGTCAACACGCCAGAATCTTTCTGGCTTGCAGTGGAGAACGACACTCGGTGGACGCTACGTAATGGAGATGTGGTGTACGCACGTGAATTATTTCAGCTCATGGCGCAATCTGCGCACACCTGCGCTGATCCGGGCATTGTTTTCATGGAGCGGATTAGTCGCGACAATCCGGTGCCTGCCGGAGGAGTGTATTACGGTATCGCTCCCTGTGCAGAGGTTGGGCTGGTGCCCGGCGAGACTTGCCAATTCGGCTACATTAACATCGGTGCCTTTTGTCACAACAAGAGCATCGACCTTGACGGCATTAAGCAGGCAACCGAGTCGATGGTGCGTGCGCTCGACAACTGCCTCGAAATAAGCATCGGCGCATTTTCGGTGCGTATCAGTGCGGAAGTTGTGGTAGGGCGTCGAAAAATCGGTGTTGGCGTATGCGGATTAGCTGATGCACTCATCAGGCTTGGCATTCCGTATGCGTCGGATCGGGGCCGTGAATTTGCGAGAGACGTAGTGGCGTTCATAAACTACCACTCAAAGCTCACTTCTCATGTTCTCGCTAAAGAGCGCGGGTCGTTCGGCGCAATGAGTGCACTGTTTGGGTGCAAGTACACCGAGGAGCCGGATTTTCTGAGTGTAAAATACGGAAACGTTAATACGCAATGGGTATCCGCTCTGGAGTGGAAAAAACTTGGATCACTCATTAAGTCTTCCAGGTTGCTCCGCAACAGCAGCACAACCGCGCTTCCTCCTACAGGAAGAAGTGCGCTGGTGATAGACGCCTCAACGGGCGTGGAGCCGATTTTTTCGATCATCCACCCCGACAAGATGTCGCTGTTGCCAGTCGTCAAAGAAATCCTCGGTACCGACGAAGAACAGGAGCAAGCCATCTTCGAGAAGGGTAGACTCGATGATTCTTGCGACGAAGAAATGAGAATACTGCTCCGCACGAGTACTGAAATCCATCCGAATGACCACATGCTTATGGTCGCGGCTCTTCAGTTGGTTGTTGATGAGTCCGTCTCGAAAACCATCAATCTACCGCAAGATGCAACGGTTGAGCTAGTAGAGCACATTTACAAACAGGCATACTCCTTAAATCTCAAGGGCGTGACCATGTATCGGGATGGATCATCTCGATTCCAGCCCAGAAAACTGTAACTCATCCCTCGCGCGGAGCCAATCTGCGTGAGGGATTTTTTTATATGGCGATTTTTTGCTTAAACGCGCGCTCTTTCATGATGATGTTCGTAATGCTTTTAGGCACGATACTTGCATCATTTATCCCACATTTGTGCAAAAAATTCTTAATTTTTAGTTTTGCATCAATCGCTTCTCCGTTACTAGAACACATAACCTCAACTTCCACCGCGCCACCAAAGTCCACAATATCCTCAACGGAGATCTCCATGTTATCCAATATATATACAGACCTCTCTTTCTCTAATTTAAAAAAAGGCTTAAACTCTGTCGCATTAAAAATGCGACCCGCCTCCGAAAAGTCGCTCACCTCAACTTCATGTTCTTCCCATGCGTTATGGTCGCCACGGTTCATGATAGTTTTTGTATTGATGGTAAATTTCTCTTTATCAGTTCCCCTCCTTAATTTGCGCAAGCGAAGACTGTATGAGCCTACTTCGTCCATTTCAACATCCTCGACTTTTTTTGCCATTTTTTTACAAAAATAAATATCACATATATGCAGTGAAGATGTTGATTTGGCTCCAAGTTTTTTAATAAGATTCTTAAAACCTTTGATATCATCAAGACGGGCTCGGATTTCAACCTCTATGTTTTTAGATCCATTAACCATAGTGGCATTATACCAGGCTCCCGCTGAAAAGCGATCGGTTGATCGCTCCCATTGTTAGATTTTGAGTGCGGAAGTTACGATGTCTGCACACTGATTAGGAGAGAAACGTTGCGTGTCAACGACAATGAACGGAATATTAAACTCCAGAGCGTTTTGATAAAATGCTATGGCAATCTCCCGCTGTTTGTCGAGAACGCGACGGTCTCCCACCGACATGCCTCGGTGCAACATTCTCTCAATTTGTACCTCATGGTTGAGAGCGAGAATGACCGTAAGGTCCGGCTGTACCACAAATGCGAAGTCTTCCCTTGATATGGCCACACCCATCACTTGGTGATAAGTGTAAGTGGTAAGCCAATACCTGTCGGAAACGACCTTGCCGCCGTTTCGGAGCATGGTAACAATTTCATCGTGGGCATCATAGATGCCGTCGCGATAAAACCGGTAGTGCTCTTCAGCGGGCGCGTTCTTATCCACCCGATCCCTTATCTGGAGATACTTCTTTGGAGGGGTAGCATATGCCGTAGCCCCCAACCGTTCCGCGAGAACTGCGCACAATGTTGTTTTGCCGCAGCCATCAGCACCTTCAAGAGCTACCAGCATCTTCTCCTCCTCCCGTAATCTCCAGGATCTCGATCTCGGTCTGGCGTCCAGCGATTGTTCCGACAACGACTTCTCCCTTCTGCTTGCCCATGACAAGCGAAGCGAGCGGGGTATTGTAGGCGAGCATGTTGTTGTCGGGATCAGATTCACCGAAACCGACGATCTCCCACGTCATTTCCTCTCCGTCGCGGATGATTCTGACGCGAGTACCGATGGTCACCTTGTCGAAACTTGACGGCACCTCAACCAAGGTTGCGTTATTCAATGCTTGGCGCGCGTCGGAGAGCCGACGATCCATTCCTCTGATGTCGATGACCAAAAGTTCATACGAAGCATTGTCGTGCCACTGATCTCCTCCGACTTCCGCCACATGAGCGGTTTGAGCTTGGAGGTCCTGCAATTTTTTCTCCAGCTCCTCCACCTCTTTGAGCAACTTATTGATGCCGCGTCGAGTGAAATAAAACTTGCCGCTCATCTTGTTCTCCCTTCTTTCGGTTGTGAATGTGCTGTTTCGGAAAAACTCACGGTGAGTTTTTCGCTGGATACACTCAAACACGACTCTCTCATCCGCGCAATGATTGAGTGAAAACGACACAGAAAGGAAGGGTGTGGAAGATAATGCCCGCGCCGTCCGAGCGTTGGCAGTCCTGCCACCGGAAGAATTAAGTGAAGGACCGAGCAAAGAGCCCCTTTCCTTAAAAAGTTCGAGCGTGGTTGAACAAAGGCACGAATACCCCCCCCGCACCTATGGTGTGGGGTTTGAACATAGACGAGATACTAGATACTAAAGTGTACACAGCAGTGCGTATCTTCCCCGCCGATGGGTAGCTTCACCCCTTTGCAAACCCTTTCATTCTGTAAATCAAAAAGGCCATAAGCGCCACCGACGCCACCAGAAACACCCAGCTTATTCTGCTGAGATAGACACTGACGCCGAGGGGCAAGAAAAATGCCAAGACCGGAATGCACGCGGGGCAGGCGCCCAACAACACACCGCCCAGCATCCCCGCCGTACCGGCTTTTGCGGTGACCCTGCAGGTAGCGCACACTTTTTTGTGATACACATATATGCCGACATACAGGCCCGCAAGGGCGGTGAGCAGCGCATACAGGATGTTTTGCGGCGTGTAGTAATAGAAAAACTGAAGCCAATTATAGACGCCTTTCAGCGGCACCGAAGGCCACAAAAACACAGCAGCCATCGTTGCCGCCGCCGAAAGTGCGGGCCAAGGGTAGCGCCATAGCTTTATCACGAGAACGTCTCTCATCTTAGTTATCAGCCACCGCTTTTTTCACCACGCCGAGATACCTTTCATCAGCTATCTGCACATCAATATTTTGTATCACCCCATTGCGATTGAGGAGGTATTTGGTGTCCAAAAATTTTAGGTTGATTTTTTTGGCGAGCGGATCGGCTCTGTTGTCAAACGCGACGATCCAATCCTCATTGGCGAAATTTTGCCTCCATTTTCGCAGATCACTTTCATTCTCACGAGGGTCCACAAACACCACCAGCACATTAAACGCGTCTCCGCCCAGCGCGGTATCAAGCTTCGCGACCTCCTTCGCGCCAATTTGGCAAGGAACACACCAGGAAGTGGTAAACCAAAGGATAGTTGGTTTTCCCGAAAGGGCAGCGCGCGTAACCGTGGCGCCGTCCACATCTACGAGGCTGAATTCCGGAAACGGTGCACCGACGGACAGCGCCGCGGGCGCGGCTGCCGTGCTCTCACCAGCCGATGCGGCGCTGTTGTTGCCGTTTGGCGCAGGAGCGGCGCCACCCCAAAACCACAAGGCCCCTATAAGCGCCGCCGCGCCGATACCGCCAAATATGAATGCAAAGGTGAGATTTTTTTTCATACCGCTATATGCAACAACTTAATTTGGCTACATCTTTGGTAAACGCCAACGCGGCGTACTTAAAACTTTCCGAAAGGGTGGGAAATACCGGCAAGGAGCGCAGGAGGTCGTCAAGAGTGTTGCGGTTTTGTATGAGCAGTGCACCTTGCGCAATCAGATCTCCGGCGTTGGGCGCAAGCATATGTATGCCGCGTATCTCCCCCGTTTTGGGATCCACGCCCATTTTTATCAATCCCTCGGTGCGGCGCATAATCTGCGCTTTGGGAATAATCTCAAAGGGGACCGTGCGGCAGGCACAGACGCCCGCCGTTTCCATTTGCTCTTGTTCCGTCCAACCCACGCTGGCAAACTGCGGATCGGTAAAAACGGTGCGAGGTACGCTGCGGTAATCAATGCGGTGCTGCGTGCCGGAGACGGCATTTTCCGCCGCAAGCGTGCCCTCGCGGCCCGCCGTGGTTTCCAGCCGGAGCGGCGCATTGGTGACGTCCCCCACCGCAAAAATGTGGGGCTGGTTTGTTTGGAGCCATTCATTCACTACGACCGCGCCCCGCGCATCCACCACAACTCCGGCATGTTCCAGGCCCAGGCCTTTGGTGTTGGGTGTCTTGCCGGCCGCCACCAAAATTTCATCGGCGGCTACTTTTTCCTGCACCCCCTCTTGTTCAAACACCAGCACCTTTTTGCTGTCTTCTTTTTCCGCGCGCGATATTGCCGCCTTGGTGTGAATGGTGACCCCCTCGTTTTCAAGTATTTCCGTAAGGCGCGCCGTAAGTTCGGGCTCGGCGCCAGTCAAAATGGTGTCGTCTTTTTGCAAAATGGTTACCTTGGTGCCAAACCGCGCATACATCTGGGCGAACTCAAGCCCGACAGGACCCGCACCGATAATCGCCAGCGATTCGGGCCGCTCCTTGAGGTGCAGCGCTTCAATGTGGGTCACAAACCCGACCTCGCGCAGTTGGGGTATGGGCGGAATAGAGGCGGTGGATCCGGTGGCGATAATGAATTTTTCCGCCGACAGTTTTTCGCCCTGCACCACTACCTCTTTTTCTCCCGTAAATGTTGCATACCCCTCAATGAGCGTTACGTGTTCCAAGCCCGCCAGTACGTTCTCATATTTATCTTTTCGTGATGCCGCAACCATGGCCAACTCCTCCTCCACCACGGCGGCAAAATCAAATTGCGCCACCTCAAGCGCAATGCCGCTAACGTGGTGCGTTTTCGCCCGATGCAGCACCTCCCCCGCATGCAGTAGTATTTTTGACGGCACACAGCCGACATTCACACAGGTGCCGCCGAGCGGGAGCCCCGCGTTTATCATCGCGGTATTTATTTTCAGTTCGTTGGCGCGAATCGCGGCGGCGAATGCGCCCGCCCCGCCGCCGATAATAACCAAATCAAAATTTTTCATGGTGCACGAAAATGAGCTTGCAACTTAGATCAGGGTAGTCGGACCCCCTCGCGTGCGGCACGGCGCTGTTTTTTGTTGCCCTTAATTTGATCCGTACCCATTCACTTGAATGAGTATTCAAATGATACCCCACCGCAACCTTTGATGCAATGCACAGCGTTTTGCGGCGCACCACTGTGGGCGCACAGTGGCGCACACCCCGCACACAGCACCCCTGCACCCCACTGTGTGGGTGCAGGGGTGCTGTGTGGCAACGCACCGTGCGCGCTACCGCGTGCGCCCGCAGGGGATACGGAGCTCAGTGGGCGTTTGCTACTGCCCTTCCGCGCGCGGCGCGGTCCCGGGTGCCTCGCCCGCCGCACTCTTGCCGAACCACACGCGCTCCAGTATCAGCGACATGGGGCATAAGCCCGCAGTACCGGAGAGGAAAAGCCCAAATGAAACCGCAAGCGACAGCAAAAGGTACCACGGACTCACCCAGACCCCCAGCGCAAGTCCGGCAAGATTAAGCAAAGAGCCGAATAAGAGCGCCGCGCGCAAGGCGGGAATATCACGCAGGGATATTTTTTCTCGGGTGTTTTTTACGGTGAGCTGCAACATAGGCAGATGATGATTATTGCGAGTAATGCGGTTAATGGCGGGCACATGCGCCTCACGGTGCCGTGTGCCTACTCTCCCCCTCCACGCCCCGGAAAAACACCAAGAGGGTAGGGTACACCACCAAGGTAAGCAGGGTGGAAAGGGAGAGGCCGAAGACTATGGACCACGCCAGCCCCGACCACACCGGATCGGCAACGATGGTGAGGCTGCCCATTACCGTCGTGAGCGAGGTGAGCAGAATGGGGCGCAGCCGCGCGCGGCCCGCCGCGACGAGCGCATCAAGGGGCGCCGCACCACGTGCAATTTCTTGCTCTACATATTCCAAATAGATAATAGCATTGTTCACCACAATGCCGATAAGGGCAATAAAGCCGATGAGCGCGGTCGCGGTGAGGTATATGCCGAACAACTGATCCAGAAAAAGGAAGCCCCACACGATGCCGATAAGGCCTAGCGGCACCGTCACTAAAATAAATGCGGGCTTGGCAAAGCTGCGGTACTGCGCCACCAGCACCGCATACACCAGCAGGAGCGCTACCAGCATGGCAATGCTCAAGTCGCGGAAATTCTCTAGCGTCATTTTCCACTCCCCTCCCCACGAGAGGCGCACCGATGCTCCTTCCGGCGTGTTGAGCACCAGCCCCCACAGCCCCCACGACGCGACGCGATACCCTTCCATCTCACCTGCCATAAGCTGGCGCAGCAGGCCAAGCACCGCATAGATAACCGGGTGTCCCACCACTTCGGCGGTCACATAGGTAACCCTCTCCCCTTCCTCCAAAGTACGCACCGAGGGGCGCAGTGCGTACTCCGTTTGTATGAGCGCCGAAAGCGGCACCATGTCGCCCCGGCTGTTTTTCACCGAGAGGAGGCCGGCACCGCTTGCCGCCTCGCGCACCGCGCGCGGCAGTGTCGCCACTACCGGCACAAACTCCACCTCCTGCGCGCCCACAAACTCCACCACCTCCTGCGGGCGCGCAAACAGCGCCAGTGCGCGGCGCACCGCCTCGGGCTGCACGCCGTAAGCGGAGAGCGCATCGTAGTTCACGCGGTACACCGCGCGCCCCACCGGCGCGTCTTCAGAAAGGTATACGTCTTCCACCGCGCGTACGGTGCTAAAAAGGCGCGTGAGGGCGCGCGCGGCACGCGCGCGCACCGCCTCATCCTCGCTGAACACCTTCGCCACCAGCGTCGCGCGCACCGGCGGCCCTGGCGGGTCTTCCATAAACCGTGCGAAACGCCCTTCGGGCAGGGTGCGCTGCACCTTTTCGCGCAAACGGGTCACTATATCCGTAGAGCTCTCGCGGCGCTCTTCCGTGGGCGTGAGGTTAACCCGCAGAGTCGCCTGGTTGGCGCGCGCGCGGTTTTGCGCCCCCTTAAACATGCCGTTGAAATCCAAGACGGGCGCGCGTGCGACAAACGCCTGCACGTCCACCACTGCTTCGTCGGCAAGCAGCAGGTCCGCGATGCGTGCCGCAACCTCTTTAGTGCGCGCGGTGTGGGTGCCCGCCGGCAAATCCACATACACATAAAATTGTTCCCGGTCGGCTTTGGGGAGCATTTGGAAGTGCACCAGGCCGCTTGCCGGCAACAAGAGGGTTACCAGGAAGGCGCCCGCGAGCCCCAAGAGCAGGCGCCGCTGCGCGCGGGGGCTCCGCAACAGGCGCGCAAGCAGCGCGGCGTAGCGTTCCGTAATGGTGGCAAGCGCGCGCCGCACCGCGCGTGCCAAAGGGAAGGGGCGCTCGTTACGGCGCAAAAGGTACGCAGCCACAAACGGCGTAACCACTATCGCAACTACAAAAGAAACGGCGAGCGCCACGGGAACGAAAAACGCAATAGGCCCCATGTACGGCCCCATCATCCCCGTAATGTACCGCATGGGCAAAAAGACGATGACCGAGGTCACCATGGAGAGCAACAGCCCCATACCCACCTCATCCATCGCCCCCGCAACCAGGCGTGCGCGCGCGGGGGAGCGGGGCGGCACCTCTTTCTTTTCCGCGGTGAGGCGCGCGTGGATATTTTCCACCGCCACAATGGCCGCATCCACCAAAAGCCCCAGAGAGAGGATGAGCGCAAAGAGGGTGATGCGGTTAATAGTTTGCCCCGCAAGGTAGCCCGCACCGAACACCGCCAAAAACGTGGCGGGAATGGCGATGAGCACCACCACTGCGGCGCGAAAAGAGAGAAACAGGAGCAGCACCCCTGCCACTATGGCGATGGAGGTCACCAGGTTGCGCGTCAGGCCGTAAATCTCGCGCGCAGCAGTTACGCCATCATCCAGCACCACGCGGTAGGAGAGCTGCGCGCCGCTTTCGCGCGAGGCAATGCGCTGCGCAAGCTCCCGCAGCACCGCCTTTGTTACCGAAGGCGCGTTGGACCCCTCCACTTTGGACACGGCAAGCATCACCGCTTCGCCGCCGCCCCCGCGCGTATAGTGCGCCACATAGGTGCGCTCGGGCGGTGCGCCAAGGTATACCGAGGCAACATCTTTTATCCGCACCCCGGGCGCGACCGTCAATTGCCGCACCTCCTCGGGACGCGCCGCCGCACCTTCCACCGCCACCTCTACCTTTTGCCCGCCGGCGGATACGGCGGGCGCAACCATGCGAAACTGGCTTGCCTTGAGTGCGGCATATACCTCTTCCACAGACACCCCGCGCGCCTGCAGGCGCGCGGGGTCCAGCTCTACCCGCAGGTGGGGCGCATAACCCCCCACCACCTCAATGGCGCTCACCCCTTCTACGTTTACCAGGCCCTGCGCCGCGCGCACCACCTCCTCACGCAAGGCGGGAAGAGAGAGGCGCGCCGAGGTAAATACCACCTGAAGGACAGGTATGGTTTCCGGGTCTATCTCACGTATTTCGGGAAAGGCAATGAAGCCGCGCGCAAGGTACGAGTGCTGCGCCAGCTGCGCGCGCAAATCCAGCTTTGCCTTTACCGGATCGTAGCCCACCTCAAAAATCACCGTGGTGCGCACTACCGCGCCGTCTTCCACCTCGGTAAGTACCTCGTCTACCCCCGGAACGGTGCGCACTTTTTCCACCAGCTCATACACCACACGCGAGAGTGCCGCTTCAATGTCCGCACCATCGTAGCGGAGCGTGAGCGCAAACGCGGGGCGTGTGATTTCCGGGTTGTACTGTTTAGGGGTCACCGCAAACGCGGCGGCGCCGAATGCCACTACCGCACCCAATACCAAAAATGAGAGCGGCCGATTGGCGGCAAAAAAATGCCCTATCTTCCCCGCCAGATTCAAGGGGCGCGCCGTTTCCGCCGAGGTATGCATTTCCCTCTCCATACGCACCGGCCACCAACGCTAGGGGCGCACCGCGCCCCTAAAGGGGACGAGTGCCGCCGCGCGCGCCTCAGGGGCGCGCACAAAAAACCTCTCCGGGGTGTCGTACACTACCGTGACCCGCAGCACGCCCCCATCTTCATAGCGGATAAAGGGCCCCTCACTATCAAACCAAACATACGCGCGCGGCACCGCATACAGCGCATCCATTTCCTCCAGCAGCAACGTACCCCGCAGCGCCTCTCCCACGCGCCACGTGCCTTCTTCCAAAGTAATGAACACCCGCATGCCCCCCTCGGGCCCGGGCGCGAACCGATCCACCCGCCCCACCACTGCCCCCTCCCGCACGAGCGGCTGGCCCGGGCGCAATCCCGCGGCAAACGCAAACGGCACCTGCACCGCAAGCTCTCTTCCCCGCGCGCTCGCCATGCGGAGCAGCGCTTCCCCCTCGCGTACATACGCACCGCGCTTCACATAGCGCTCCAGCACCTCTCCCGAAAACGGTGCGCGCACTTCCGCAAGCGAGAGCCGCGCAGCGCGGGCAGCGACCAGTGCTTCCTGGACGCGGTCCATGTGGCGCGCAATGCGCGCGGCGTACTGCGCCTCGGCGCGCGCACGCGCCGCTTCTTCTTCGCGTACCGCCACCGTGCCCTGCTCCCGCGCTCGTGCCTCTTCGCGTGACGCGCCCGCGCGCAGCGCTTTCTCCATCCCTCCCTCAAGAGCTCCGGCGGCGGATGCGACACGGGTCCGCACCGCGTAGTACGCATCATACGTGGCATCGCCCGGAGAAAAGTTTGCGAGTACCTCCGGTTCGGCGGTGATGAGCAACTGCTGCGTGGCGCGCAGCTGCAGCGCCACGAGCGCCGCAAGGCGGCTCACCTCTTCTCCTGAAGGACGCGCCGCCTCACGCAACGCCTGCACCCTGCGCGCCAGTGCCTGCGGCACCGGCGCTTCGGGCGCGCCGTGCAGCGAGCCGTTGCCGAGAAACGTGGGCTCGTAACCGAAGAAGGAATAGGCTACGTCCTGGAACGAGGAGAGTGCCATCGCATCAAAAAGATACTGGTGATTATCAATGAAATCCAGCGCCACCGCCACTTCCGTGAGTGCCCCGTCCACCGACGCCAGGAGCGCGCGTGCCGACGTTTCGGCGGCAGCGCGGGCGCCGGATATGCGCGCCGCCGCCGTCCCCTCTGCAGCCGTTTGTGTGAGCAGTGCGATGCTCTCTGCGGCACGGGCGCGCACCAAAGCCAACGCTTGTTCGGTTCGTACAAGCGCGCGGCGCGCTTGCGCCACTGAAAGCGCCGCGCGCGCCTCCGGCACCTCTTGGCGCGCCAAGAGCGCACCTGCGCGCACCGGCGACCCCTCACGCACCAGCCAACGCGCCACCGTGCCGCTGATGCGGGCGCGCACTACTACCTCGTCCACACCCTGCACCACGCCGGAAACTTCCAGCGGCAGAGGTGCCCGTGCCAAGGTGACTACTTCTTGGCTCGCGGCATCGCGGTACTGTGCCGCACGTTGGCGGTCCGCCACCTGCGCATCCTGAAGTGCCTCCTGCGGACGTATTGCCCCTACCCACAAAAGTGCCACACCCGCGAGCGCGGCACCCCAGTAGGCGACTTGCCGCTTCCGCGCAGTATATTGCAACATGTAACGCATTGACGGCAGTATACCCCATGGGGTATATTTGTAAAGCGAGCATGAAAAAAGCGCACCAAAAGGCTGCCGCAGTGCCACACGATATCCTGCATCGCCTGAACCGCGCGGAGGGGCAAATTCGCGCGCTGAAAAAACTCGCCGCTTCTCCCCATCAAGTAGACTGTGAGACGTTCGTTACGCAATTGAAAGCGGCGCGCGGGGCGCTCAAAGCGGCGGGAGAGATGTTCATCACCCGCTACATAGAAGAATGCCGCGCCCTGCCGCAGAAAGAGCGCGCCCGCCACATCGCCAAGGCAATTTCTCTCATCACGGATTGACAGGTTGGCGCGCCCTAGAGCACCTCATGGCCGCGCTCCCGCTCGCGCGCTGCTACCTGATCCTCTGAGAGCCCGAGGTGGTGCCCCACCTCGTGCCACACCGTTTCAGCCACCAAGCGCGCGAGGAGTGCACGGTCCAGTGTGCCGTCCGCGCGGCGCGCCCGCGCTTCGTGCGGCAACTGATAGAGGGTGATGGTATCGGGCAGGGTATTGCCGTAGCTGTGGTCCCGCTCGGAAAGCGGCACGCCGCGGTAATAGCCGAAAAGCTCCAGCGGATCTGCAAGGCCCTCTGCGCGCCGCACCTCTTCGTCGGCGCAGGGCTCGGCAAGAAACACCACGTTGTCCATTTTCTCTTTTACCCACGCGGGAAGCGCGGCAACCCCCGCGGCAACCAATGATTCAAATTCTTCGGATGAGAGGACGGGTTTGGGAAGCGGCATCAGCCCCAGCATACCTTTTTGTCCTGCGGGATGCACCATGGAAAAAGGCAGCTTTTGTGGCACACTAACACTCAGGAAACCACTAGTGGAGGAAAAAATGCGCGGCTTTTGGAATGATGCGTGGTGGATCATCATCATTGTGGGCATGCTCTCCCTCCTATTCTTCGGGAAAGGCGATATCGGCCTGCTGTCGCCCGGCCTTTTCTCTTCTCCATAGGAAAAACCTATGCCGCATACCCTCACAAACACACGCGCGCCCGGCCTTTGCGGCGCGCATGTTTCATTCCTCTAGGAAAAGCCGCGCACGCCAAAGCGTATCGTAGGAATACTTTTCCCCCAGCGCACGGTACACGGGAGTAAGCCGCGTGCCGCCGCAGGCGCGGAATGCCTTGTGTATCTCCCGCAATACGCGGGAGGGCGGCCTCAAGTGCGCCAGAGAAAGCGCACGCCCCTCCGCGCGCAGTGCATCAATGTGCCCGCGTACGGTCGCGGCGGCAATGCTGCGCACGTGCGCGATTTCCTCTACGCCCCTGCCTTCGGCAAGAAGCGCCGCGGTTTTTTCACGGCTGGTTTTCTTTGGCGCTTTTTTTTCCGCACGCACAGGTGAAGCGCGTGGCGCACGCGGCGCATCTTTGTCATGCGGTATCGTGCCGCCGAAGCGATCCCGCAGCACTTCGCGCATGGCACGGCGCCGCGCCGTGTGCGAGAGCGCCGCGAGTGCCTCACGCGCCTCTCGCGCGTACCGCTTCAGGTGCGCATCAAAGCGCCGCACGCGCGCATCTGTGGTGAGCGCCATGTCATTTACCCCGCCGCCCACCAGGCGGATAGAGGAGAGCCGCCGCGCGCGGGAAAGCGCCACATAGCCCATGCCCGGCGCAAACGCCCGCGACAAATCGGTTTCCAAAGCCGAGAGCGTCATGCCTTGGCTCTTGTGGACCGTGATAGCCCACGCCAAGCGCAGGGGAATCTGCGTATACACCGTGCCGGCGCCGTCCTCCGCTTCAATGCGCCACTCCTCAGGCGCGAGCCATACCAGCGCGCCCTCATCTAGCCGCACCAAGGGTGCGCCGGAGGCGGGGTCAAACCCCTCCACCACCCCCAAGGAGCCGTTTACATACCGGCCGCGCGGATCATTTTTCACGCACATAACCCGTGCGCCTTCCTTGAGGGAAAGCAGCGGCGGCGCGGGACACGTTTTCTTCAAAAAAGAAACTAGCGCGGGCGCGCCGCGGGCGCGGGCGGCAAAGGTGCGCGCCTTCCCGGGAAGCGCCGCAAGGCGCGCCGCATTCTTTTCCTCTGTCGCTGCGTGGTGCGTATACAGCACGACCGGCTCATCGGTCTCAAGCGGCGCGCGAAAGCGCGTGCGCAGCACCGCCTTGAGGTCTTCTTTTTCACCGCCCGCGCGCAGCGCGCGCAAAAGGCGGAGGAGCGCCGCGTCCTCCTGCCGATACTGCCGCGCAAGGTAGCACACGAGGAATTCTCCCTTGGCAAACGCCGCACTCTCAAATACGTAGGCGGGAGGCTCTCCCGCACGCGTCACCGGCGGCAGCTGGAAAAAATCTCCCGCAAGCACCACCTGCACCCCGCCGAAGGGCTTGGTGAAATCCCGCAGGCGGCGCAGTATCGCATCCACCATATCCAATTGCCGCGGATGCAGCATGGATACTTCGTCCACCACGAGCACCTGCACCGCGCGCAGGCGCGCCAGTACGTCTTTTTTCTTCTCCAACTCGGCGAATTCTTTTTCTCCCCACACCTCCCGCACACCGATGCCGCTCCATGCGTGCAGGGTCTGCCCGCCGAGCGCCACGGCGGCAATGCCGGTGGAGGCGGTTACCGCATGCGGAACCCGATGCCGCGCCAAATACGCAAGGTAGCGGCGCAGCACGTGCGTTTTCCCCGTGCCGGCCTCACCGGTGAGTATGGCATTGTGCCCCAGGGCGAGTAGCGTGAGCGCCTCGTTTTGGGTCATAGCGGCATAATACCGCACTTTCCCCCGTCACTTGGCGCGCGGCAGCGACGCCATGATGGCGAGCACGCAGCGGTGCTCCATGGAAGAGAACCCAAGCGAGCGCGTCGCCTGCGCATACTCATTGTGTACGTCAAGGTAGTAATCGCCCCACGGCGCCAGCGATGCATCCGCCTCATCCCAAATGCGCCGCTCCAGCGCGGTGGCGCAGCGTAAAAGGCGGCAGCACACCAAAAACTCAAACTTCATATCCAGCGAGGTGCGCTGATAGTGTGAACCTATTAACATTTCCAGCTCTTTCAAAAGGGGGAGGAGCGCGGCGCGCTCCTGTGCGGAAAACCGGCGCGCATAAAATTTTGATGCGCCGATGATCACATGGGTGAGGGTGTAGACCCGCGCCCGCAGCAGTGTGCGGGGGCACGCGCCTCTCAGCGTGCGCCGCGACGCCTCAATGAAAAACGCGGTGTCCGGCACAGCCACCTCGGGGAGAAAGAAGTGGCTCAAAAAGAGAAAGTTCACCCCGTGCGTGGAGAGCGCGAGCACGTCCCCGGGAGATGCGGCGAGCTTGCGGGCGTACCGCAGCACCTCATCGCGATATTTCTTTTCGGCAAACACTCGCGCTGCGTGTGCGCGCCCCCACACGGTTTCATTCCAGAGCAGCTTGAACAATAGGCGGTTAATCGCGGCCAGTTTGGGGTAGCGGCGGCGCAGCACTTTTTTGCGCGGCGTTTTTGCAGTATCCGCGTGAGGCGCAGCGGCTGCACGCGGCGCGAACGCCTGCCGCGCCGCCTCGTCTATGGTGTCCGGCGAGGTGTATTCCTCGCGGAATTCCTCCAGTGCGCGCAGGTACTTTTGTTCCTTCGTCCAGGTATACATCCGCGTCAGGTAGTGCACACGGGCCGCGGGGGGCAGCAACTGGTACTTGTCGTCCATAAAGCGGCGTACCCGCACCACGCTCTCTTCCGCCGGGTGTGTGGTGCGCCGCCACATGCGCGCCAGCATGTCCGCTATTTCCTCTTCCACGCGCACCGTGCGCACCGGCAAAAATCCCCCGCCCCAGTCCGCGCACGTGTTTACCTCCAAAAAATACCACGTGCCGGAATCGGCGTCTTGTATCACATCCACGCCGCACATTCCCAAATCAAACAGGCGCGCCACTCTTTCCGCGATGCGCGCAATCTCCCAATACCGCTCATCGCGCGGCATGGCAGAAGCCACCGCACCGCGGGAAATGTTATTGAGGTGCAAAAACGAGGCGTGCGCGGGATGGCGCCTCAGTACATCCACGCATACCCCCCCTACGACAAATGCACGAAAGTCGCCTTGGTTGGGAACATAGTTTTGGAATACGTACTCTTTATATTTTTCCAAACGGGCGCGATCAGCATCGTTTTGTATGAACACTATCTTCTCTCCGCACATGCCGAAATTCGGTTTTGCAATATACGGCCGCCGCAGCATCTGCGCGCGCTCCAGTTGCTGCAGCGCCTCCTCGGAAGGCGCCAGATAGGTGGGAATGCCGCGCAGCCCCTTGGTGCAAAGCTGCACGTACCATTGCTGATACGCCTTTCTCGTCACCTCCGGCATGGTGGCCAAACCGGGATTCACCACCCGCACCTCTCGTGCGAGTGCTGCACGGAGAAACGCCGTGCGCGCCAGCGCCTGCGGCGCCTGCTTGGTGAGTGCGCCGTCGCGCCAAAACAGTATGCTGCCGGCAGGGGGGAGCGCCGCAGGATCGGTAAAATTCACCGCCCGTATCGGAAGGCCTCTTGCGCGGGCGCTCTTGAGCGCGCCGCGTACGTTCTCGTTATACGCAGCGGCGGCGATGAGTATTTCCGGATGTGCCGCAGGTTGGTACGGCGCGGTTTTCCGCATAACAACGCTACCCTAGCACCTATCACTACTTTTGCAACCGGCGGCGCGCAAACGCCTCGTAGCACTCTGCCACGAGGTAGGGATTTTCCCGCCGCTCGTCTCGTATCGTGGACACGGGGCGGACGCTGTAGTCATGCCCGGGGTATACCACCGTATCGTCGGGAAGCGTTTTGAGGCGCTGCAGAGAGCGGTAGAGGTCGGGGGCACCCGCCGCATCCGTCCTCCCGCACCCCCCTACGAATAACGTGTCGCCGGTAATGATTTTGGGCACGCCGTCTTCCGCCTCCTCTCCTTCAATGAGGTAGCACAGCGACGTGGGGTGGTGGCCGGGCGTGTGCCACACCCGCACGCGGCCGCCGCCGACGGGAAGTGTGTCTCCCTCCTCAAGGGGCACCAACGGCACGGAAAAAGGAACGCGAGCGGATGCATGCGCGTACACCGGCGCACCGCGATAGCGCGCACAAGCGTCTTCCAGCCGCGCTATATGGTCAAAATGCGTGTGCGTAACGGCAATGCCGCACACCTGCAGGGCGTGTGCCGCGATGAGTGAAGCCACTTTTTCAAAATCGCCGCAGGGGTCCACTACCAGCGCCTCACGGCGCTCCCGATCCGCCACCACATACGAGAAATTACGGTCAAAACCGCCCACCGGAACCTGGATAACAGAAAGCCCTTTCATGGTTGCAGAAACCTGACGCCACGCACATCGTGCGGCTTTGCTGCATGAAACATAACAAGCGGCACACTGCGGCGGCAAAAACGCACAGGAGGATCACGCCTCGCTGAGGCGCTCCGCCGCCGAGAGCGGTGCCGGAGCGGGCGGCAGTGCGAGAGCTTCGCCTTGGGAAGTGCCGGCCTCTTCCTCCATTTCCTTCCGCACCTTTGCTACCTCTTTGCCCCGCGCGGCATGCAGCGCGCGTAGGACCAGGGAAGGATCCACCAAAAACCCCCGCAAGTTTCTCCTCCCCACTATCATGGGATAGCGCATATGCGCGCGGTCCATAACCGTCACCTCGTCTACGATGCGCTTGCCATTGAGGATAAACTGCACCTGCGCGAGGGGGCGCGAGGAAACCCCGGTAGCCGACCACACTTTGTGCCTCTTTCCCGGAACCAGCGTACAGCCCAATTCCTTGCAGAGCGACTCGTCAATAGAAGTGCGGTACGCCCCGGTATCCATTTTGGCAAACACCTCTTTCTCTCCCCCCGCACACGATAACAGGACGGGCTCTATAATGCCGATCACGCGCTGGTGTCCCGTTCTTGGCGTTATGTTTTCCAGCTCACGGTGGGCAAACAGCGATTTGGCGATTTCAACCGCGCGCTTCACCGTGGGAGTTTTCAAATAATGGATGCGATCCAAGCGCGTGCGGAGCGAGGATCGGTTGACGTTTTGTATTTCCAACCCCGGCGCGGCGTTAATCTCTAGTACCAGCGGCTCACCCGTTTTCCCCATGACAATGTCTACCCCCGCAAAACCCAGCTCGCTCACGCGCTGGGCGCGCGATGCCAGGCGCAATATCTCATCCCATCGCGGAATGCACACACCGCGCGTTTTCACCTTGGTACCCGGGAAGTAATCCACTGGCTTTTGGTACCGCAACCCACCCAAGGTAATGCCCGTACCCATGTCTATCCCCACGCCAATGGCGCCCTGGTGCACGTTGGCGCGGCCGCCGGATTGTGCGGTGGGAAAGCGCAGCATCGCCATAACCGGAATGCCGTTGGCAACAATTACCCGAATGTCCGGCAGGCCCGCCGGCTGCATTTTTTTGAAAAACGGTGCAAGGGTCACAAACTCCTCCACAAAAGCGCTGTCCGGCATATCGCCCAGGGAGTACACGCCCTCAAACACGTCAAAAAGGTGGCGCTCAATTTCTTTGAGAGTAATGGGGGTGCCGTCCATGCACTCACCTTCCTTCCCGTTCCATTTCTTTACCGCAATAATGCCCTTGCCTCCGTAGCCGCGCGCGGGCTTCAGCACAAACCGCTTGGGAAGCGTGTCCCACCGAAACGAAAACAGCTCACGCCTGCTTTTAAACGCCGCGATGAGGCGCGGGGTGGCAATGCCCTCCCTGGTATAGAGCCGCTTGGTCGCGAGCTTGTTATTGGCGCGGCGGTGGGCGCGCGGCGGATTGAGCGCACGCACAAACAGCACGTTGCGCGCGTTAATTCCCAGCGCTTGCTTGCTCACTGCCATACGCTACTACTCTTCATCAAGGTACTTGAAGCGGAAATACTCCACGAGCTGCAGGCCAAAGTAGCGCCCCATGAGGATGTCCAGCGGCACCACGAGCAAAATAACCTCGGGATACACCAGCACGAACCGCCGCACCGCGGCGCTCTCCAGCAAAAGGTATGCGGCAATGCCCAGCACCAGTGACACTGCGGCCACCCGCAGCGCTTTTTTAAACGTAACTTCAAACTGGAGGCGCGTGATGCGCTCGCTCAACATGACCAACAGCAAAATGGGTACGATGGAAATATCCTGGAACGACATGAATCCCCACCGCGAGAGCAGCGTCATGCCGGTTAAGAGGAGCGAGACCACCAAAAACATGGAGAGCGCGGTTTTGGGCAGTTGGATCATGCGCACCCTTTTAAGCAGTATGCGCGCGGTGACAGAACCCACGATAATGAGCGAGAGCAGCACGAGGCCGGTTACCAAACTGCTCGCGAGGAGCGCAATGGCAAACGCGATGATCACCAGCATGCCCAGCGAGGGGAGGCCGACAATGGCGCGCACAAATGCGATAAGGGTTGCCACCACGGGCATGAGCAGCACAAAGGCAATGGTTTCGCTCGGCAATCCCGCGCGCGCGGCAGTCTGCACGAGATACGCGATGAAATTAAAAGGGGTAACGTTCTCAATGGGGCGCTCGGAAAACACCGAAGGCGCAATTTGCGCTTCCTCGGGCAACACTGTCGCGCGCGTGGAAGAAGAGAGGGGTGGCGTGTTTTCCGCTGTTGCGGAGACCAACTGCGCCGCCTCTGCGGAGGTGGCGGCCGCCGCGGCGCCTTCCTGCGCGAGCGCCACGCCGCCGGAGCTCAATGCCGCCGCGACCGGAAGCCAAAATGAAACAAGCGCAACAAGGCGCGATGCGTGCAAAAAATGCATAGGAAAAATTTGCGGAGGCAAATCCGGGGAATGTGAGCGTGCCGCCACTATAGCGCGCGGAGAGAGAACGCGCAAGAGGCGGCTATACACCAATTATACGGCTTATGTAAAGGATTTTTTAGCAAAATTCCGTGCGGGAGCGCCGCACGTGGCGCACCGGCGCGCGCCGTTTCGGGGGTGCCTATCCGGATTCGAACCGGAACTGAGGGCTCCACAAACCCTAGTGCTAACCATTACACCATAGGCACCATGCGTGTAGGGGGAGTGTAGCAAAAAACGGCATAAAAAAGAAGGGACGCGTACGCGCGCCCCTCGCAACGAAAAATACTACCCGGATGTAGTGGCGTCAAAGCCGCCCTCGCGCATGCACAGCTGCGTGGGCTTGCCGCGCAGGCGCGTTTCCAAATAGACGTCCTGTCCCCAGAGCGCGCGCAGGTAGCCCAGGGTCTTCTCGGCGTGGGTCATTTCCAGATCACGCCCGTCGTGCTCGTGGCGCAGGTAGAGGGCGCGCCGTCCCTGATGATCGGCATCGAGGATGCGGATCACCGGAAGGGTTCCGGTACCCACCTGGCGCAGCAGCTGCGCTTTCACCTCCCTCCAGTTTTCCTCGTCGGACACCTGGGTGACGACGCAATACTCGCCGCGCGGCTTCCATGCAAAGAGGTCCAGCTCCCCCATAAGTTCCTTGGTGAGGAACCGGCGCAGGAAGGCAACGTCGCGGTCGCTCTCGCGCACCGAAAAGAGCTTCTCGCGCGCTTCGGCGCTACCCTCGCCGCCGAAGCGCCGCTCAATGTCCCGCCAGACTAGGAAGCCGATGTGGTAGGGATTGAGGCCTCCGGGCTGCGGGCAGATCACCTGGTTGTGGCGCACCAGGAACTCGAGATGGAGGGCCTCGGGGAGCTCGAGGGCGTGCATGATGCGATGGTGCCAGAAACTGGCCCAACCCTCGTTCATGATCTTGGTTTCCATCTGCGGGATGAAGTAGCGCGCCTCCTCGTCAACAATGGTCAGGAGGTCGCGCTGCCACTCCGCGAGATGGCGGTTGTGGTCGCGGATGAAGAGCAGGATGTCCTCCTCGGGCTCGAGGGGAACGCGCCGCAGCTCCGGCTCCGCCACCTCCTGCGGCGGGTGCAGATGGGCGAAGGGGTCGGGCCGCGGCGTCGCCCGCTCAAGGGCCGCCGCCCGCTGCTCCTCCTCCGAGGGCTTGCGGATGGCGATGTTGCGGCGCCGGTTGAACGAGAGCGCATGGGCGGCATCCAGGAATTGCTCCACCGCCTCGGCGCCGATCGAGGGATCCTCGAGGTAGCGCCGCACCCGGTCGGCGCGGGCCTTGAACGCCGCGAGGGTCTCCTTCGCGTTCGTCGCGCTCGTGAAGGTGAAATTGTTCTTGAAGAAGTCATTGTGCCCGTAGACGTGGGCGATGGTCAGCACCTGGAGGCAGAGGCTGTTGTCCCGCATGAGGTAGGCGAGACAGGGGTCCGAGTTGATCACCATCTCGTAGGGCAGGCCCTGGACCCCGTAATCGTACATGGTCTTGATCTGCTCGAACGCCTTGCCAAAGCTCCAGTGGGGATAGTGCGAGGGCATGCCGTGGTAGGCCATGTAGCCGAGCATTGCCTCCTGGTCGCAGATCTCGAACTCCTGTTCGTAGCAGTCGAGGCCGAACTCTGCAACCTTCTCGCGGATGCGCGCGTCCCAGTACTCGAGCTCGCGCATGCTCCAGCTGCTCATGATCTCCTCCTTTTTTGTGTCCACCCCCCAACGTACTCTTTTTTTGCAAAGGTGCAAGAAAATACCGGCGCACCGCGCCGGTAATATGTTCAAAGTGAGATGGGTGCCCTTATCCGGCCACCGCCTGCTCTCCGGCCCGATCTTTTGCCATGAAGGCGCGGAAGGCGGGCCAAACATCTTCGCGCCCCCTAATCTGCACCGCATGGAAATGCTCGGCCTCCAACTGCTGGCTGAACATTTCCAAGAGGGACCCCTCAAAGAAGGGGGATCCCTCTGGCTTGATTTCGCCATAGCCGAAGAGGTTGCACACTTCGCACAGCTCCGCCGCGGCACGCAGCGCCTCGGCGTTGTCGGACTGGAAGTTATCGCCGTCCGAGCAGTGGAAGGCGTAGATGTTCCAGAGCTCGGGGTGATAGCGGCCGTGAATGATCTCAAGCGCCTTCTTGTAGCCCGAGGAGATGAGCGTGCCGCCGGATTCGCCCTTGTGGAAGAACTCTTCCTCGGTGACCTCCTTCGCCTGGGTGTGGTGGGCGATGAACACCACCTGCACGTGGTCGTAGCGCACGCGCACGAACTGATAGAGGAGGAAGAAGAAGCTCCGCGCGAGGTACTTCTTCATCTGGTCCATGGAGCCCGAGGTGTCCATGATGCAGATGACGACCGCATTGCTCTCCTCGCGCAGATCTGGTTTGAGGCGGCGGTAGACGAGATCGCGTTTGTGGAAGGGGAAACGCTCCTCGCCCTCGGCTGGCGACGATGCATCTTCACCGGCGGCACCGACCGCAACCTTGCGGCGCATGCGTGCGCGCACCGTGCGCCTGCGGTCGAGATGCACGCGCACGCCCTGCCGGCGGTAGCCCTTGCGCTTGGCGATCCGCTCGCTCGGCACCTCGCGCAGGAACTTGCGCTCCATGTCGGGCAGTGCGAGATCCTCAAACATGATGTCCACGAGCTCGTCGAGGGAGATCTCGGTCTCGTAGTAGTCCTCCCCCGGCGCGTTGCCCGCCTTGCCCGGCCCCGCCTGCCCGCGGCGCCCGCGTCGGCCGACGACCTGGCCCGGCTTGGTGTCACCCTTGCCGGTCCCCACGCCGCCCGCGCCTTTGCCGTAGACGAAGCGGTATTCCCGCACGCCGCGGATCGGCACCTTGATGATGCGGTCCCGGGCGCGGCCGATGATGCTCTCCTCGGCGATGATGTCGGCGATGTTCTCGCGCAGTGCGCGGCGCAGCTTCTCGCGATGCCGCGTGCGGTCGCCAGCGCTCCGGTCGGAGCGCAGGGCGTCGCTCTCGGAATAGGGACGGAACACCGTCATTTCCCACCTCCTTTCTTTCGCGTGCTACATTGCTTCCCTGCGCCAACGTAGCGGATTTTTACGGAAATGTAAACGCCGCCGCGCGCCAAAGAAAAAGCCCGAACGCGTGTTCGGGCAAATTTGCGTTCGCGCCCCCTACTTCTTCCGCGGAATCTTTTTCTGCGGCGGAGAGTGGCGCGAAGAGGAAGTGCGCTGCAGAAGGCGCAATGTGTACGCCTTCGCAACCCTTGACGCCACCATCATCAATCCCTCCACAGGTGGTTGGCGGCGTACTTGAGGATCGTGTCGATGCTCTCCTCGCTGTAGCCCTGCGCTAGCAGGTTCTCCACCATGGCATCGTACTTCTGGCGCTGCTCGGCGTCGCGGGTGCGTGCCTTGGTGATGATGCGGCTGATGTCCCGCACTGAATGCATGAGCTTCTTCTCGATCGCCTCCTTGAGCGGCTCGTAGGATTCGTAGGAGATCTTCTCACCGCGCCGGCTGGCCGACCAGAGATAGGCGATCACCTCCTGGCGGAAGCCCTCGGCGGCGGGGCCGATGACGGCGATCTGCTCCTCAATGGATTTGAGAAAGCTCTCATCCGGCTGCATCTCGTCGCCGGTCATCTGATCCTTGACCTTGCCGCGGGTGACGAAGGCCTCGGCGTGGTCGAGATAGTTGTGGAACAGGGTCTCCGCCTGGTCCTTGAAGGAGTAGACGAAGGCCTTGGTGATGTCCCGCTCCAGCATCTCGAGATAGGCCTTGTGCAGGGTATCGCGCAGGAATTCGAGGTACTGCTTCTTCACGTCATCGGCGAGGTCGGCCTCCTTCACCATCTGAATGAGGGCCTCGCGCACGTTGATAGGGTGGATCACGCCGCCGTGCTGGGTGAGCGCGGTGTCCAGCGCCTTCATGATGAAGCGGGTGGAGATGCCGAACATGCCCTCGCGCTTGGCGTCCTCCCAGAGCTCGTGGGCGGTGAGCTTCTTGGGCCGTCCCTTCTCCAGCACCTCCTCGCCGTTGTAGATCCGGAGCTTGGTCATCGGATCGCACTTCGGGGTCGGCTCCAGCCGCGACAGGATCGCGAACATGGAGGCGATCTCCAGAGTATGCGGCGCGATCTTGGCACCAAAGCGCGACCGCGCGAGGAACTTCCGGTAGATCTTCACCTCCTCGGAGAGGCGCAGGTTGTAGGGCACCTTGACCACCACGATGCGGTCGAGGATGGCCTCGTTGGTGTGGTCGGCCTTGAATTTCTGCCACTCGGCCTCGTTGCTGTGGGCGATGATGCAGCAGTCGACATAGATGGTGCCGTGGCGGCCCGGCGCTGGCACGAACTTCTCCTGCGTCGCGGTGATCATGGTGTGCAAATACTCGGTCTCGTTCTTGAACACCTCGATGAACTCGACGAGACCGCGATTGCCGGCGTTGAAAGCGCCGTTGAGCTCCAAGACCCGCGGATCGCTTTCCGAGTAGCGGTCGAGCTTGGAGATGTCCTCGGAGCCGATCAGCACCGAGGTGTCCTGGTTGTTGGGATCGACCGGCGGCACCACGCCGATGCCGCGCCGGGCCCGGCTGCTGAAGGTCACCGTGTGCACCGGGACCGCTTCGTACTTGCCCCCGTACTCCTGCGCAAGCCGCCAGCGGCACACCGGGCAGAGATCGCCCTCAATACGCACCCCCAGCATGTCCTCGAAGGCCGGGCGCAGATGGCGGGGGATGAGATGGAGCGGCTGCTCGCGCATCGGGCAGCCCTCGATGGCGTAGATCGGATCGAGCTCCTCGAGGCCGCGCTTGAGCCGCTCGGCGAGCGAGCTCTTGCCGGAGCCCACGGGCCCCATGAGATAGAGCACCTGCCGGCTCTCCTCGCCGCCCATGGCGGCCGAATGGAAGTAGCGGACGATCTTCTCAAGCGTGCGCTCCATGCCGAAGAACTCGTCCTTGAAGAAGCCGTAAGCCTTGACCGGACGGTCGCCGAACAGGCGCTGGGCGCGGGGATCGGCATCCTTGTCGAGCTCGCCGACGCCCTTGGCGGCAATCATCTCGTAGACCCGCTTGTGGGCGAGGTCGGCGAGCCCGGGATCGGCTTTAACGAGCTCCAGGTACTCCAGAAACGTGCCGCGCCACTCTTTGCGCTGGCGCTCGCTGCGGTCCTGGGCGATCAGGGTCGCGAAGTCGTTCATATCCTTCTCCTCTAAAGAACAAATGGACACCTCACCATGAGGCGCCCTTCCTGTGTCAGAAAGGTACGAAATTTCCCCGCGCCGTCAATCTTGTTTTTGCCGAGAAACCGTAAATTCCCGCGTGTCAAGCGCACGCCCACCCATAGGAGTTCGGCGCGCGGAGAAAGTGGCGAACACGCCCACAGCCATTAGGCACCGCGCCGGCGGCGAATGGCGCGCTGAGAACGTCGGGTGCAGCTCGCCGACAAGCACTCACTTCGCTCGTCTTGTATACCGGCTCCGCCGTTCAAGTCCTCTCCTGGGACATACACAATAGTCGGCACACACGGTGTGTGTGCCTCCTTTGTGTTTTGTGTCCAGGAGAGGACTGTCCCGCTTTTTCTAAGCGCGCCGCGGCGCGCTAAGAACGCTGGACGCGGCTCGCCGACAAGCACTCGCTTCGCTCGTCTTGTATACCGGCTCCGCCGTTCAAGTCCTCTCCTGGGACGTACACAATAGTCAGCACACACGGTGTGTGTGCCTCCTTTGTGTTTTGTGTCCAGGAGAGGACTTGAACCTCCACGGGGTTGCCCCCACTACCCCCTCAAGGTAGCGCGTCTACCAGTTCCGCCACCTGGACAACTGCTTTCAGTATGCCCGAGAACGCCGTAAGTGACAAGATCACACGCGCCCCACAGGCGCGTGTGCTGAGAGAAATTACACTTTATTTATAATGTAAAAGTTATGCCGCTTTCTCTTCCTGCTTTTCTTGTGGCTCTGCGTCGGCAGCGCGCGCACTTTCCTTTTGCGGCTCTGGATCGCTTTGCGGCTCCGCAGTGTTTTTCTCCTCTTCCTTGCCTTGCGGTGCGGGTGCATCCTCTGCGGCAGGAGAGGTAGAGGATTCTTCCGCTGCAGGCACCGCTTCATCACCCGCTTCTGTTTCCTTCTCGGGTGCAACGAGATCGTCGGTAGACGTTCCCATCACGCGCGCGCCGCGCAGGGTGCGGCGAATCTCGCGTGCCACCTTTTCGCGAATGTAGTAGAGCTTGGCGCGCCGCACTTTCGCGCGCTTTACAATCTCTATCTTTTCAATCATCGGGGAGTAGAGGGGGAAGGTCTTTTCTACCCCCACACCGCTTGCCGTGCGGCGCACGGTAAACGTGCCACCCGCCTCATTGCCGTGTTTGCGGTAGAGTACCATGCCCTCAAAGACCTGCAGGCGCGTTTTCCCCTTTTCCTGGATTTTCTGGTGCACGCGCACAATGTCACCCGCTTTAATGCCGAGATTTTTGCGTGCCGCCGTATCCACCGGCGAAATGACCGTTTCCATAGCGCGAGTACTGTAACACGAGTTTTTCACGCGCACAACCCTTCCTATCGCTCCACATCCCACATACGGGACACAGCTTTTGTCCCTCATCAAAGGTTGCCCTTTATGAATGCACCAAGTACACGCAATACATTCCCACAAAGCGACCTTCGAGATTGCACCTGCCACAAGCTCGGTCTTTCTATTTAAATTCCGCTTCCGCCCTTTGCGCCGCTTCCACCGCCCGCACCGCGCGCGCCATGTCCTCGGGAAGGGGCGCCGCCACTTCTCTCTCTTCCCCCTTGCGCGTGCGGAACACCACGCGCGCGGCGTGGAGCGCCACGCGCGAGAGGCCGAGCGCCAAAGGGTGTTTGGGCGCATAGAGTGCGTCCCCCACAATGGGATGATGGAGCGCCTGCAAATGCACGCGCAGTTGGTGCGTTCTCCCTGTTTCGGGTTCCAGCGCAACCACACTAAACCCCCCGCCGCGCGCGCACACGCGGTATCGCGTGCGCGCATCCCGCACCTTCCCCTTCACCTTAGAAAATGCGCTCCAGCGCGGCGGCCCCTTGGAAGAGGCGCTGCGCCCTATGGGGCGCGCGATCACTCCCTCCTCTTCGTTCCATTCCCCCCACACGACGGCGAGGTACTCTTTCTTCACCTGCCGCGCTTGGAATTGCGTTTTGAGATGTGCGTGCGCTTCGGCCGTTTTCGCAAGCAGCAACACGCCGCTCGTATCCCTATCCAAACGGTGCACCACACCGGGGCGCGCAATCGGCGTGCCATCGTGCAAGAGGTGCGGCTCCCCCACCCGGGCCGCCTCAGGATACCGCGCCACAAACCAATCGGATACGGTGTACGCCACACGCTTGCCGTCGGGGTGCACCAGCATGCCTGCGGGCTTGTCTACGGCGAGCACGTCTTCGTCCTCATACAGGACGGCAATATCGGCTCCGGATGATGCCGCAGTTTCCATAACCGAGTTGGCAGGCGAGTTATCGCCCGCGGCGGCGCTCACGCGCCGCGTACCATGTGAGGATTTCCTCAAATTCCTCGCACGAAAAATCCGGCCACAGCGTGTCGGAAAAATACAGTTCGCTGTAGACGCTGTCCCACGTGAGAAAATTGGAGAGCCGCCGCTCACCGCCCGTGCGAATGATGAGATCGGGCTCGGGAATATCCGCCGTCCACAAGGCGCGGGAAAACTCCTCTTCGGTTACCTCTGTCTTTCCCTCGCGCGCAAGGCGCGCGGCGGCTTGCAGAATATCCGCCCTGCCGCCGTAGGAAATGGCGGGCGCCAGTATGAAATCCGTATGGCGCTTTGATGCCTCTTCCAGCTGCGCGATCTTTTGCTGCGCCGCCTTTGACAGCCGCTCCCGCTGCCCGAGCACGATAATGCGCACCTTTTCTTTGGCAATCTCCTCCATGTCGGTGAGGAGCGCCTCTTCCAGGAGGCGCATGAGGTACGCCACCTCTTCTTTACTGCGCCGCCAATTTTCGGTAGAGAACGCGTAGCACACCAGCGCGCCCACGCCGGCGTCACGCGCCCACTGTGCCACTTCTTTAAATACTTCGTACCCTTTGCGGTGCCCCTCCAGAGAATCAAGGCCGCGCTCGCGCGCCCACCTGCGGTTGCCGTCCATGATAATGCCGATGCAGCGCGGCGCTGCTGCGCGGGCATCGCGCTGTGGTGCACTATCTTGATGTGGTGATCTGATGGTCATTTGTAAATACGCGCATTACCCGCCGCGCCCGGACACACACACGCTTCCTAGGTTATCGCAGTATATCAAAATGAGAAAAGGTTTCTTGCGGCTGTTCCCAGCGCACCGACAAAAAGTCCACCTGCGCACGCGGCGGCCCTTGCCGCAGGCGCGCGATGAACTTTTTTAAAAAGGCCTCCCCGCCCTGCGCCACCACCCGCACGCTCCCGTCGGGCTCATTCCGCACCCAGCCGGTGATGCGCAGACGCTCCGCTTCTCTCTTGGTAAAATCACGGAAAAACACCCCCTGCACCTTCCCCGACACCTCAATCACACACTGCCACATGGTAGTGCTGTTGTAGCGCATCGGGGCACATAAGGCAATGGCCGCGAGAGAAGGCGGCGCGGCGGCCACGGAGGGCCCCGCCTCACCGCGCATCGCCGCGCAATGCTGGCGCATCGCGCGGCGTGCTTTCGGTGGGCGGTGAGGGACTTGAACCCCCGGCCTTCTCGGTGTAAACGAGCTGCTCTACCAACTGAGCTAACCGCCCGAACAGTGCTCTAGTGTACCGAGGATTTCACATTTTGCAATCAAAAACACAAAACGCGTGTGGGATTGGGTTGCACCATGTGCCCTTGTTGCGCGAGAAAAAGCGTAAGCCACCTCTGCGCTCCCGGAGGGAATCGAACCCCCATCTAGGGCTTAGAAGGCCCCTGTTCTATCCATTGAACTACGGGAGCGATGCCGCACACATGCGCGAGAAAACGCGCCTCATGCTACTATTCGGCAAACACAGGGTCAACCGCTGTCCCCGCCGATTCTTCTACACGCTCATCATTATTATAGCGGTCCCCTCTCCCTCCAGAGAAGAGGGCGTCCTCTGGCGGCAGCACCTCTGTCGGTGCGGCGCGCTGCTCCAAAAGCATGCGATGGCGCTCTGCACGGGCGGAAAACTTGCGCAACACCTCTTTTATTTGCTGCGGGTCCACCGCACGTTCGTAGCGGCCCTCCGAAGGCGCCGTGGCCATACTTCCCGCATCCACCACGCTAACAGTGCGATAGAGCCCCCAGGCATACCACGCGAGTACCACAAAGCCTGCGGCGCCCAACACCAAAACCGCACACCAATCCCGCACGGGGCACCTGCCACGGCACGGGCGATACCCCCGCCTTTTCGGGGGCGCCGCTTTTTTTGCCCATGCGCGCACTTTGGTAAGTAGAGTGACCTGGCTCATACAGAATAGCAATATTTAGCGAGCTTCTTCTTGGGCAGCAGCCGCATCGTCCCTTGTCATCGCAAGCACCAGCGTCGCATCTGCACGCCACCGGTCTGCCCCCGACGCAAGGCGCCGCAGGGAGAGCGTAGCGAGGCGCGCCGCGCGCGGCAAGGTCTCCAGAAGCGCTACGAGGTACATCACATCTTCTCTTGCTCCCACCGCCTCCAAGCTCACCACAGTAGTGGCGCGTGCCTCTGCGGTGCGCGCGCGCGCTTCCACCTGCGTGATAGTCATCTCTACCCCCGCGCGGCGCGCAAAGGACTCCAGCTCCTCCAAAAGTGGCACGATCTGTTCCCGCGCCACAAAGCGCTGCTCCAATGTGAGTGCGTCTTTTGCCACCGCCCGCACCGCGCGCTGCAGGGCCGCGACGCGTGCCACGCGGCGCTCTTGTGCACTGCGTGTTTCCTGCAGGGTGCGCATCTCTTTTACTTGCGCCCCAATGCTCTGCACCAAATACAGGCTGGCACCCGCAAAAACCGCTGCGGTGCACAGTGCTATCACCCCCACCATCACACTGCGTTTCGGCATGCTCATGGCGAATCGTTCTCCTGCGCGTTCGGCTCCAGTAACACCGATACGGTAAATGGCACCATCACCCGCTTCGCAAAGCTCTCCAGAGGAATATCCGCAGACGTTACCCCGGAGAGCGCGCGTAGTGCATCAAGATACGCCACGAGGTCTGCGCGGGTAGCCGCCGTACCCTCCAACTGCACCCGCACCGATGCGGTTTCCCCTCGCGCTTCCTGGAGAGAAAAAGCACGGAGCGACACCTGCGAGGTGCGCACCGATTCTAAGCGCGCGATCGTCTCTCCAAATGACACCGGCGAGAGAAAGCGCTTTGCTTCTCGCGCGGTAGCACGTAGCTCCTCCAAAAATGCCTCGGCGCGATTGGCGCCGGTTTCTTCCAGGCGCTGATCCAAGCGCGTGAGCTCTCGCTGGAGGTTTTCCCTCGCAACACCCACGTACACCGCCACCGGTACCAAGAGCACCGCAAACGATGCAAAAAGGAATGCGAGCATAAACAATGCGACCGCTGCGAGGCGTATACGATACTCGCGCACCACCGCTTTCTTCTGTTGGTCGGTAAGTAGGTTCATGGCACGTGGTGCAGAGAACGCAGCCCCAGCCCCAGTGCGGTGGTGTACCGCAGCGCATCGCGGCGGAGAATGGGGGGAAGGTACTCTTCAAAAGAGGCGACGTTTACCCAGGGGTTGCCCATTTCCACCGCTACATTGAGGGTGGCGGTAAGATACTCCTGCAATCCGGGCATGGAGGCGCCGCCGCCGCAGAGATAAATGGTTTGAATGTCTCTGTGCTGTTTGCGGGGGGCAGCAGTTCCATGCATCTGCCAGTAGGTGAGGTGCTTGGTAATGCCGTCGCGCAAATTGGAAACCGAACCGAGCAGCGCCTCAAACAGCTCGTTATTCTCGTCACTTTTGATAAAACCGCGCTCCGCCTTTACCCGCTCCGCTTCTTCAAATGAAATTTGTAAAAAGCGCTGGATGGCTTTGGTGAACATGGTGCCGCTTACCTCCACCGAGGTGGTGAATACCAGCCGCTGCCCCTCGGCAATGGAAATAATGGAGCCATGCTTTCCCACATCCACCAGCATCACCGCCGCATCACTCGTGTACGGCACTATGGCCCGCACGTTGGCGCGCCCCTCCGTTTCCAACGAGAGCGGGGTCACCGCTGCCGCGCGCAGCACCTCCAGGTATTGCTCAATAATGGCACGCGGGTACGCATACACCGCTACCGGCACCATGCGGCGCGCCGGAGGCGCGGGGAGCTCCTCAAAATCAAACACCACCTCCTCGGGTGAGAGTGGCACGTTTTCTTTCAAATGAAACTCTATGGCAACTCTCTTCTCTTCATAGGAGTGCTTTGCTTCCACCTCGGTATGGAAAAGATACGAGTGTTCCTCCGGCAGCGAGGCATGCACAAATTGTATGCCGAGTTCAGAGTGAAGCGTGCGAATACATGCGGAAACCGCCTCCGGCTTTTTGATCGCTCCCTTCTGCACGGCCCCCTCAGGGAGCTTGCGGCGGCCAAAAAGGCGCACACGATTTCCTCTGGGGGTCGCCGCGAGCGCTACAAACTTAACCGCGTCATCGGAGATATCCAACCCCGCCGCCGGCATGGTGAGAAATTTGGGCGGCGGCACGGCGCGCACAAAACTGTAAAACAACGAGTGGTGCATGGCACGCATTCGCGCAAGGCGCGAGTACTTGCATTATACGCGTACCCGCTCCCTGCGCACAAACGGTGCCGATGCAATACGCCACCTCAGCGCCACCACAGCCACAGCGCCGCCAACACCAGCGCGCCCGCCGCAGCGGTGAGCACATTGGCCCAGCGAATGGCGGCATCAGCCGCGCGCGCGCCCCAGCGGTGCGCGGCCCACGCCACCACCACGTAGCGGAGGAAGCGCCCCACAAGGGACGCTGTGAAAAACAGCGCAAAGGGGATGTTAAAAAATCCCGCCGCCAGCACAAACACCTTGAAGGGAATGGGGGTGAACGCAGCGGTAAACATTACCCACCCCGCATTGTTTTCAAAGAGCGCACCCACGCGCGCAAACGATTCCTCCAATCCGTAAAAATCTATGATGCGCGCGCCTACCGTATCAAATAAAAAGTAACCCAGCGCGTAGCCGAACGCCGCACCGGCAAGCGACGCGACGGTAGTGGTGGCGGCGTACCACAGCCACCGCCGCGCGTCCGCCGCCAGCATGGGCACCAAGAGCACCTCGGGGGGCACGAGAAAAAATGAAGACTCACTGAACGCCAAAAAATACAGCCAGGCGCGGGCGTGGGTACCATGTGCGCGCGCGGCAAACCACCGCCATACTTTTCGGGCGAGCGCGGGCATGGGTCTTCTCAGGAAAGGCGCGTGCCGGGTGCCACTGATCCGTCCGTCTCCAGCAATGAAAAATGCTTCCCGTCATGGGCGGCCAGCAGCATACCGTTGCTCTCCATTCCCATTATGGTACGCGGCTGCAAATTGGTCACAAACGGCACGCGCTTACCCACCAGTGCTGTGGGGTCGGGGTACCACGCACGAATGCCGGCAAGAATCTGGCGCGGCGCTTCTTCGCCCACATCCACCATGAGGCGCAGGAGCTTCTCCGACCCCTCCACTCTTTCCGCCGAGAGGATCTCGCCCACCTTCATTTCCACACGGGCGAAATCGTGGTAGGTAATGCGCGCACCTTCCTGCGCCGCCTCCTCGCCGGCGAGAGGAGTTCCGTCTGTTTTTTGACGAGGTAATTCTGGTACGGAATCGTTCATACTATTGTGATGGGTTCACACTATGGATAATGGTTGGTTTTGTTGTACCATGGCCGGCGGGCAAACAATAGCCGCCGGTACCGGTGGCACTACCCTTCTTGGCGCCGCCGCTCCAAATAGCTCTCCAAAATGAGCGCGGCGGCCGCGTGGTCCAGCGGGCGGCGGGGCAGTGGTTTGCGCGTTTTCTCTCTCTCGGGACGCACGTGTGTGTGCCGCGCCATTTGGGTGGTAAACGACTCGTCTTCCCACACCACTGAAATGTGGGGCACCTCTTTACCCAGCGCCCGCACAAAACGGCGCGCCTGCGCCATAAGCGGGTTGTCCTCTCCCTGCAAGTCCCGCGATGCACCCACCACCACGGTTTCTACTCCTTCTTTTGCGATAAGCGCTGCAACGCGGCGCACCGCGTGTTCTCTCGCGGGAATAATCGCGTACGGGAATGCAAAGCACCCTTCCTCATCGGAAAGGGCGAGGCCTATTTTAGTGGTACCGTAGTCAATGCCGAGCACACGCCCCATACGCAGCTGCCACTTCCTTGCAGAGCCAGCATAGCATATCCACCCATCGGCATGTTGACAGGATGCAGAGTATGCTACACTGATAAGTGATGGACATGCTGCCGATGACCACACCGTGGTTTGTCTTTTTGGTCGCACTGTGGACCTTGCCGTGGAAAGCATGGGCCCTGTGGCTTGCCGCGCGACGCGGTGAAAAATGGTGGTTTATCGCGCTGTTGGTACTCAACACACTGGCGATACTTGAGATTATCTACATCTTTTTGGTAGCCGAGCGCCGCGACACCAAAACACCCACCTGCACACATGAAGGCAACGGCGCCGCCTCCGAAGAAGATGCATGAATCAGCGCTCTGTTATCGAGCCGCCACTACGTGTGATGCCCACCCTTGGCGCCTTTTATAGGTAGCGCGTCACCATGTAACGCGCCGGCCGCGCCGCACGCCAATGGCGCACCCGGCCAACGAATTGCCAGTTGCGCTGCACGCCAAACCGCCGTAGCATGCGTAGTGCGCACACAAGGAGGGGTGGCAGAGCGGTTGAATGCACCGGTCTTGAAAACCGGAGTGCCCGCAAGGGTACCGCGGGTTCGAATCCCGCCCCCTCCGCCAAAGGTAACTTCCGCTTTTTGTTTGATGCGTGGCAGCGCAGGGCGTACGGCGCAACAGCATGCTGCGCACTGTTGTTGTTAATCTTTGTTAAAAGTAACTATGGGGAAAAATAAAAACCCCATTACCCAACAAGTAATCAGGAAGGCGAAGGTGCGCGGGGGTTTTTCTAAAATTACCACATCACATATCGGGCAATTAACTTCAGCACTGAAAAACTGAAAGAGTGCAATACACCCCATGGCGCACCACAGGACAAAGGCAATCTCCCCGCAACACCCGCACCCTCTCGCACGCAGACGATGTTGTGGTAACCTGCTCCATTCGTGGAAGAATCAGGGCGTGCATAGTATAGTGTGTACATAAGCAGTTGCTCCGTTTGATTGGCATGCACGCACCTGCCGCACCGCAGCCGCCGTTTGGGCGCGGGCGCCTCAGCGCCGGCATTTTGCCCTATCGCCGCAACGCCGAAGGGAAACTGGAAGTCTTGCTCCTGCACCCGGGCGGCCCCTTCTTTGCCAAAAAAGACGCGGGCGTGTGGACGCTCGGCAAGGGGCAGGTGGAGCAAGGCGAAACGCCCTTCGCTGCGGCACTGCGCGAATTTCAAGAGGAAACCGGCTTTGCGCCACCGCCCGACGAGGCCGGCTACCGCTATCTGGGGGAAGCGCGCTACCCGACGGG
>WFWH01000048.1 GCA_015491245.1 Patescibacteria group bacterium
CATTGCGCGCGCGGGGCATCACTCCCTTTATCACGTTGTGGCATTTCACGCTTCCGTGGTGGTTTGCGCGCCGGGGAGGGTTTGAGCGCCCTGATGCGCCGAGGTACTTTGCGCGGTACGCGCGGTGCGTAGCGGAAGCGCTGAAGGAGAGTGGCGCGGTACACTTTGCCACCATGAATGAACCGCTCGTCTTTGCCAGCTTGGGGTGGCTGCGGGGCAAATGGCCCCCCTTTAAGCGGACGCCGCTCATTGAACGTGCAGCTCCCGCCTCTTCACCCACGCCGCGCGCGCGGTGGCGTAACGGCGCCATGTATGTGAGGGTACTGCGCAACCTCGTACGCGCGCACCGGCGCGCCTACGCCGCGGTGAAAGCGGTACTGCCGGATGCCTCAGTGGGATTGGTGAAAAATACCATTGTGTTTGACCACGATGGCCGCTGGCACCACTGCGCAGCGGCGGCTTTCCTGCACTGGTGGTGGACGCATCGGTTTATGCGCCGCGTTGCTCCGTACTGTGACGCCATAGGGGTTAACTACTATTTCTATAAGAAATTTGGCGATACGCGGCGGTACGAAAAAAGCGATATGGGGTGGGATTTATGCCCGGAGCGGATAGAGGACGCGCTCGTGGCGATGGCACGGTACGGCAAACCGCTCTATGTCGCCGAGGGGGGCTTGGCCGACGAGAAAGACCGCTGGCGCGCCGACTACATTCGGCGGCAGGTGCGCGGGGTGCACCGCGCGCGAGAAAAAGGGGCGCAGGTATTCGCGCACCACTACTGGTCGCTGTTGGACAACTATGAGTGGGCGGAAGGTTTTTCCAAACGCTTCGGTTTAGTGGCGGTGGATTACGAAACACTGGAGCGGCGCCCGCGCCTGTCCGCGTACGCGTATAAAGCCATTTGCGAAGCTGGTTCCGTGGAGGACGAGGGATAACCAGCACTGCCATCCCCATCTCTTTTCTCCCGCCCCGCAAGGGGTGTGCTACCATTTTTGTGATGGGCATTTGGATAGGCTTGGTGCTCGCCGGCCAGTTTCTCAATGCGGTGGTGGCGCTCGTGGATAAATACATCGTCACCGCGCCCTCCGCCCTGCCGCGCCCTTTTGTGTACGCATTTTATGTGAGCATTCTCTCGGCGGGGTCGGTGCTGGTATTTTTTTTGAGTTGGGTACCTGTTCCGTACTCTGACTTGGCAATACCCTCTTTTGCGCGCATAGCACGCCCCACACTGCTGGTCGCTTCGCTTTCGCTGGTTGCCGCCTATGCGTTTTTTTACGCTTTGGTGTCCCTTTTTTCCGCCCTGAAAGAGGCGGACGCATCCGATGTGGCGCCGGTGGTAGGCGCGGTGAGCGCACTGGGCACGTTTGCGCTCAGTGGATTCTTTCTGGAGGAGAGCTTTGGCGCCCTTGCGGTTCCGGGGCTCTTGCTTTTGGCATTCGGAACGCTCTTGCTCTCGCACTTCCGCTTCACATGGCGGGTGGCGCTGGCGTGCGTGCACGCGGGTGCCTTGTTTGCGCTGCACTACGTGGCGATAAAGTCGCTGTTTCAGATCACTACTTTTGATAACGGCTTCTTTTGGTCGCGCATGGCGATCGCGCTGGTGGCGCTCTCCATGCTGCTCATTCCCCGCTACTTTGAAAAGATTACCTCCCAAACCACACAAACCGGCGCGCGCGGCGGCATGCTGGTGGTAGGCAACAAAGTCGTGGCGGGCGTGGCAAGTTTGCTTATCCTAAAAGCAGTGGACTTGGGGAATGTGGCGGTGGTGCAGGGGCTCGCCGGCATGCAGTACGTGTTCCTCTTAGTGTTGGGGTTCGCACTCGGCCCTTATTTGCGGCGCGAGTGTGGCGAGCGGTGCGGTGAGAAGGACATGCTGCGCAAGTCCTTTGCGGTGTCGGTTATCGTGCTCGGATTTTTCTTTCTCTTTTTATGAAACGCACCCTACTTTGGATCACGGGAGGAGCCGCGCTTATGGCGCCCGCGCTTCTTTCGGCATACGCCTGGCTTGCGGCGCGCCCCGTGCCCGCGAGTATCCGCTACGGCGTGTCGTTTAATGTGCCGTACGCGCAGGAGCTGGGGCTGGATTGGCGCGCCGCATACCGCGCGGTGCTGGATGATTTGGGGGCGAGCCGCGTGCGCCTCGCTGCCCACTGGCCGCTCGTGATGCCCGCAGAAGGGGAGTATGATTTTTCCGCGCTGGATTACCAAATGGAAGAGGCGCGCCGGCGGGGCGTTTCGGTCATACTCGCCGTAGGAAAGCGCCTGCCGCGCTGGCCCGAGTGCCATGTGCCGCGATGGGCGCGCGGCAAAAGCTGGGAGGCGCAAAAAGAAATTCTCCGCGCCTATATTAAAGAAGTGGTGGTGCGCTACCGAAAGTATGAAAACTTGCGCATGTGGCAGGTGGAGAACGAGCCGTTCCTCACCGTGTTTGCCAGCGCGCAATGTGGCGCTCTGGATACGGCATTTTTGGAGGAAGAAATAGCGCTGGTCAAGGCATTAGACCCCTCCCGCCCCGTCCTCCTCACCGACAGCGGCAACCTGGGGCTGTGGGCGGGCGCCTATCAGAGAGGAGACGCGTTCGGCACCAGCGTATATGTCTACCTTTGGAATCCGCAAACGGGTCCTTTTCGCACGTTCCTCCCTCCCTCGTGGTACCGCGCAAAGCTTTCGCTTATGGAGCTTTGGTACGGAAAAAAAGACACATTGCTCATTGAGCTTTCCGCCGAACCGTGGCTGTGGGCTCCCGTGCCTCACGTGCCGTTGCCGGTGCAGCTGCGCCTCATGAATGAGGAAAAAATGGAGGAGGTAGTGCGCTATGCGCGCGAGACGCGCCTGCCGGAGCAGTACCTCTGGGGCGCGGAGTGGTGGTATTGGCTCAAGGAGACACAAGGGTATGCCGGCATGTGGGAGCGTGCACGCGCGCTCTTTGCGGAAGAAGGAGGGGGGCTCCGGCCCGCCGCGCCGCGCGTGGTGCCGTGAGTGCACTGCACTCGCACACGCATATGGCCGCGGCCGGCACGGTATGTTGGAATCCTATCCCGCCTGCAGGTACAATGGAAGGCGCTATGCGTGTGGTATTGCTGTCTGGTTCCCTACGGAGCGGATCACTTAACAGGGCACTGTTGCGCGCATTTGCGCAGTTGGCGCCTCCAGAAGTGGCAACCGAAGAGTATTCCGTCGCGCTTCCCCTTTTCAACGCTGCGCAGGAGGCGCACCCGCCCGCAGAGGTGCGCCGCGCCAAAGATGCGCTGAGGGGTGCCGATGCGGTAGTGGTGGCAAGCCCCGAGTACAATCGCTCGGTCCCCGGCGTGCTGAAAAATTTTATTGATTGGACCTCGCGCCCGCGCGATGATCGCGTATGGGAAGGTAAGCCCGTCTTGGTTATGACGGCATCCCCCGGCGCCTTGGGCGGCGCGCTCGCCCACTACCACCTCAAGCACGTGTTGGGGTACCTCAATGCGCGGGTGGTGCCGCATCCCGAAATTATGCTTATGCACGCGGAAGAGCAATTTGATTCGGGGGGCACGTTGCGCAATGCCGCCACCAGTGCGCTTTTGCAAGACGCGTGGCATGCGCTTCTGCGCGTATCGTCCCATGGTGATGAAAAAAGCTAGCGCGCTGCGCCACCGCGCGTTCCTTTTCCTCCAGCGCTGCCACTTTTACGGCAGCGCCGCATTGCCGCCGCTTTTTCTTGCCGCTGGCGTGTGGTGGTGGCTCCGCTACCCTTCCGCCCCCCTCCCCGCCGCCCTTTTGGGCGTGGCGGCGCTGTTGCTCGCGTGGGCGCGCTTTGTAGAGCCTTATTGGTTGCTGCGCACGAAGCACGTACGCCTACCGGCGGGATTTCCCGGCGCGGTGGCGCTCGTGGCGGATTTGCACGTGGGCGTGTTTAAGGGCGCGCGTTTTATGCGGCGGCTGGTTCGGTGCGTGAATGCGCTGGAGGGAATAGAAGCGCTGCTGATTGCAGGCGATTTCACCTACCTGCCGCACCGCCCGTTGCGGGAGCTCTGCGCGCCCCTGCGGGAGGTGCGCGTCCCGGTCTATGCGGTGCTGGGGAACCACGATTTGGAGCGCCCCGGCCCTCCTGTGCGCAATGAATTACTGGACGCCCTGCGGGAAGCGGGTGTGCGCGTGGTGGAGGGGGAAACCGTGGCGCACGATCGCTGGGTTTTGGCGGGTGTGGGGGACCACCTTGCGGGCGAGGACGACCTTTCTGTTTTGGCTCAGGCGCGTGCGTACGAAAAACCGGTAGTGGCGCTTTTGCATAACCCCGATTCCACCCTGCGCTACAGTACCCGCGCCCGCGCGGAGGTTACGTTGGCGGGGCATACGCACGGCGGCCAGATACGCGTGCCGCTCCTCTATCGCGCGGTGATCCCCACTCGTGGCGCGTTTGATCGCGGTCTGGTCACCCTGCGGCACACTATGCTCTACATTACCTCAGGCGCAGGCGAGGTGGGCATGCCGCTGCGCTTATTCAATCCTCCCGTCGTGGAGCGGGTTGAGTTTTATGAGTAGGATACAGGGTGCGGGGTGCTGGCATATCTCCACTTGGCACCAGGTACCGTAAAGGGTAGTATGGAGGGTATGAAAAAAGGATACCTGCTCAACATAGAAGAGGAAACCATTGCCAACACCGATTACCGGCGCGTGCTGTATACCGCGCGACACAGCCAGCTGGTGCTGATGTGCCTCAAGCCCGGAGAAGAAATCGGCGAGGAGGTACACGCGCTGGATCAATTCATCCGCGTGGAGCAGGGAAAGGGCGAGGTGATTCTCAACGGAGAAGCGCAGCCGCTTTCCGCCGACTGGGCGGTGGTTATTCCCGAGGGGGTACGGCACAATGTGCGCAATATCGGCGAAGAGGACCTCAAGCTCTACAGCATTTACTCGCCGCCCGAGCATAGAGACGGTGTGGTGCACCCCACCAAGGCGGATGAGAAAGAAGAGCATTTTGACGGCGTAACCACAGAATAGTGGACGTGCGGCGCATGCGGCATAGGGGTGCCGCTACTCCCCTTGCACGTGCGGCGAATCGGCTCCCCCATTTGGCAGGTTGCGCGCCACGGGGGCTTTGTGTAGTATGCGGAAGCCATGCACGAGGTCCGCGACGAAAGAGGGGCACACGAAGGAAAGGGAGAAGTAGCCACACCCCCCTCCTCTCCAGAAACACCCCTTCAATCGCTACGCGCGCCGCGCACGCTTTCCCTGCGTGTGTGGGTGCTGTTGGGAGGAATGGTGCTGATAGTGGCGCTTGCAGGTGCGCTGTTTGTTATCCCCGCGCCGCAAGAGCGGGAACAAGAAAACCAAACAGGCGGTGCCGCGGCGGCGGACGGCTACACAAAGGAAAACTGCGTGGCCGACGAATGTTTGGCGGTTGCCGGCCTCTCCTATCCCATGGGGCCACTGCCAAAGAAAATGGAAGAGGCGCTCGCGCAGTCTTTGGACGACACCTATACCGCTATCGCGCTCTACTCCGGCGCCATGGAGCGCCTGGGTCCCGTGATGCCGTTTATTAACATTGTGAGAACTGAGCAACACTACTTGGCGGCCCTGAAGGCGCTCTTTGACAAATATGGCGTTGCCATACCCGAGAATGATAAATTTTCACGCGCCCTCCCGCCCAAAGGGATCACATTTTCCGACGCGTGCGCCACGCTCCTTGAATTTGAGCGCAGCTCTGTTGCGCTATATGAAGACACCCTGCTGCCGCGCGCAGCGGCGTACCCCGATATACTCAAGGTGTTTGCCGCCTTTGCCCGCGCCTCGCGCACGCTGCACATCCCGGCGCTGGCGCGTTGTGCTGAAGGGGCGAATACGCGCGCAGAGGGCGCGTGAGTATTTGGGAGCGCGTGTCGGTGCGTGGTACAGTAAGTGCCGAGTGCGCTATGCTGCTTCCCTTTGAAATGCTCAACAAATTGGTAGCGCTCTCGGCGGTGTGGATGGAGCTGTTTGCCGTGGCACTGCTGGCGCTTTTCTTTTTGAGGAAGCGGGAATGGGCGCGCGCGCTTTCCGAGGTGGTGGCGCGCGGGGCGCTGCTTGTCGGCGCGGCGCTCTCGTGGGGCGCGATTGCGGTGAGTTTGTACTATTCGGAAGTGCTCGGCTTTGAGCCGTGCGGCCTATGTTGGATGATTCGGGTGTTTTCCTACCCGTTGGCGTTCTTGCTGACCCTGGCGTGGTGGAGGGGGGACGGGAGCATTGCCGACTACGCCATTTCCCTTGCGGTGCCCGGCCTCCTCATTGCCCTCTACCAGCACTACCTCCAGATGGGGGGTACGGAAGTGGTGGGGTGCCCGGCAACGGGCGGCGCCGCTGATTGCGCCGCGCGCTTCTTGTTTGAATTCGGGCACGTGACGTTTCCGTGGCTTGCCGTTGCGTATTTTCTCCTCATTATTACGCTCATGTTGCATCTGCGCTCCCGCAGCAGCGCCAACAGGCTCCATCGCAATCCTGCTCTACGGCAGTGACACCTTTTCCTCCGCAATGCGTTGTAATGGGTGAGCTGTGCGGCAGGGGCCGCAGGTCGAACAGCTCGCACAACGCGCCGTGCTCCTGGATGCTGTGCGCCGCGCGCATGGGCGGCGGACTATTCCGGCACCGCGCCGTTTAGATGGGTAATGTAGCGCAGCCAACCCTCGCTCGGGCGGGGGTTGGCTGTGGTTGTGAGGCTAGGTATAGGCACGCGGTATCGCCATAACCGCAGGCAGCAATGGTGCTGCGGTTGGCACCTGCGGGACACGGGCGTGTCCGTTTTTTCCATAAAAGATGACCTAGTTCTTGCCGCGCGCAACAAGGAGGCATCCATGGTATCCTGTACAAAGGAATGTGAGGAATGGAGAGAGGAGAGTAATGGCCGTCCCGACGCGGTATTGCGACTTAGACCTTGCGGCGCTCCATACTCTTACCCAGGTGCGCCGCACGTGGGAGGAAGAGGGAATAGAAGAACTGGCACGCTCTTTGCGGCGCGTGGGGCAATTGCATCCGCTGCTGGTGGCTGCGCTTTCACCGCTTGAAGCGGACACGTACGTGAATGAGTTTTATTCCCTCTGGGCTGGGGGTGAAGAGAGGCCACCCCGCAGCGCATACGCCCCAGTGATGCTGGAGGGGGCGCCGTGGGTGCTCTTTGTTATTGCGGGCCACCGCCGCCTCGCGGCGCTGCGCCTTTTGGCGGCGGGAGGGGAATGTGGCATCAAAGCGCGCGCCCATGTGTTTTTTGGTGTCAGTGCGGAAGA
>WFWH01000049.1 GCA_015491245.1 Patescibacteria group bacterium
CCTTCTCCACCCCCTCAAAGTAGCGCGGCGCATCCTCCTCGGTGACCGAAGGCGCAAAGGGGCGCCACGGCTCGCGGTGCTTCACCTCGCGGTTTACCCTCTCGTCCATTCCCTTGATCATGGGGTTAGCGAGGATGGAGCGGTTACCCAAGGCGCGCGGCCCCATTTCCATTCTTCCCTGGAACCACCCCACGATGTTCCCTTGTGCCACAAGGCGCGCCGCGTCGCGCGCGATATTGTCGCTGCGCTCGTAGGGGAGCTTGGACTCCTTCAACAGCGTTTCTATCTCCTCGTCGGAAAATGCGGGGCCCCAGTACGCGTGCGTAAGCCGCGCCATGGGCCGGTCTCCGGCGCGCGCGGCGGCATAGAGCGCGGCACCCAGCGCAATGCCTCCGTCATGCGCCGCGGGCTGGATAAAGAGCTCGTCGCAAAAATCCTCCTGCAGCACGCGGCTGTTGGCGTTGCAATTCAGCGCCACGCCGCCCGCAAAGCAAAACCGCTTGCTGCCGCTGTGCTGGTGCGCCTCGCGCGCCAAGTGCACCACCGCATCCTCCAGCGCACGCTGCAAGCTTGCCGCGAGATTCTTGTGCTCCTGCGAGAGTGGCGCGCCCGCTTTGCGCGCAAGGTGGCCGTAGCGCGCGCGCACCTGCCGCCGGTCAATCGTATAGTCCTTGTGCGAGCGCACGGAGAGAATGGAAGAAAAGTCATACGTGGGCTTGCCGTAACTCGCAAGCCCCATGGTTTTTCCCTCCGCGTGGGTGCCCAAGTTGAGAAGCGTTGTCACCGCGGTGTACACCATGCCGATGGAGGCCCATTTCTTCTTCGCAAAGCGGCTCCCCAGCGGGATATCCCACACACGGCGAATAGTGTCGCCCTCTCCTAGAAAATACGCAAAGCTCTCCGTCTCCCCCGAGCCGTCTATGGTGAGGATGTTGGCGCGCGGAAAGCCGGAGCAAAAGTAGGCGCTCGCGGCATGGGAGAGATGGTGGTCCACAAACACCACCTTGGCGCCGCCCGCCGCGCGGGAGAGCTGGCGCGCGTGCCAGAGAAAAATGAAAAGGTTGGCGAGATCGCGCGCGAGGTTGGGCGGGTAAAAACTGAATGTGGAGAGGCGCAGCGGCGCAAAGGGGTTGTGCGCAATGGCGATAATGTCTATGTCTTTGAGGGTGAGCCCCGCTTCCCTCAAGCAGTACTCCATCGCCTTTTTGGGATTGCCCCGCGCATGCCGCTGGCGGTTGAAACGCTCCTCTTCTGCCGTCGCCACTATCTTGCCGTCCACCACCACCGCGGCGGCGGCGTCATGCATCCACGCGAGAATGCCGGGGACCTGGTTGATGCCGAGTATCTTCATAAGTCCCCAGTATAGGAAGGGCACCGCGGTTTGGCAAGAAAAACAGGCGCTAGCGGGAACGCCGCGCGTGCAGGTACGCGCGCCACACCTCGCGCGCGTGCGCCCACTGCCCGTAGAGGCGATTGCGCTCGTAGGAGAGTGGGATGAGCTCTCGCCACGGGTAGCGCATGCGTAGGAGCACAGCGCGGCCAATGATTTTCAAGGAGGAAACCAGCGGCCGATATGCCCCCTTCTTGAGCGCCGCCCCCAGCGTTGCGGGAGGGCGCTCCGCCATCATGTGCCGCAGGCGCCAGTTCACCGCGCGGCGGTACTCGCCGAATTTGGTTTTGCTCAAGGGCACATACCACGCCCCTTTAAGCGTCCCTATGGGAAATTTTTTCTCATCAAACACGTACCGCTCATGTATCTTGCGCTCAAAGCGGCCGCCGGTGCCGAGGTGGAAGAAGCGCAGTTGGTAGTTGGCTTTCCACTCGCGATAGGAAACGGCGCCGTCGGGGCTCTGGCGCACCATGCGCAAGCGGTATGCCCACGGCGCTCCTCCCGTTGGCGTGCCGCGGCGGGCGATGCGCGCAATTTCTTCGGCAAGCTCCTTTGAGAGATACTCGTCGGCATCCAGCCATAAAAACCACCGGTGGCGCGCGTGGCTCAGTAGATGGTTGCGCTCGCGCGCAAAATCCGAGAGCGGGTGCGTGCGGTTTTCGCGCTTTTCCGACGCCGCGCATTGCGCAATCACACGGCAGCCGTACTGCGCCGCAATCGCGCGCGTGGCGTCTTCGCTCCCGCCGTCCGCGACGATAACATCATTGAACTCACGCACGCTCTCCAGCGCGCGCGGAAGGGTGGCGGCGGCGTTGTACGCCAGTATGCCCACGCTCACCGGCGCTTTCGCTTCAGCTTCCTTCTTGTGGGGGTGGTGCATAGGACCCTATCGCAATGCGCCAGCAATGCCGCCGCTCGCGGTGGCAGATGCGCACATGCTCGTGCATTTGGATGCAGCCGCGCACGCTCCGCCACAAAAACGGCGCACGCCAGCTTTGATAGAGCGATACAATCACTCTCCCGCCTCTCTCATTCAGTGCCGCACGATGCCGCACCAGCACCTTCCGCGGCGGCGCGTAGTACAGCACCTCGTTAAACACCACAACGTCAAACTTCCCTTCCACCGGCGGCGCCTCTTCCATGGAAGCGTGCAAAAACGTCCCGTCGGGATGTTTCTCCCTCGCCTGCGCCAGCGCTTCTTGTGAGATGTCTGTCCCCCAGTACTCCACCACTTCACTCGCGAGTGCGGCCGCGAGCTCGCCGTCGCCGCACCCCACATCCAACACCCGCAGGCGCCCGGACGCTTCCCGCGCGCGGCGCATAATCCATCCCGCGATGAAAAGGGTGTTGGGCGCGTGGGAAAGATGACACCAGCTGCCTTGCCTAAATTGGGCATCCCATTTCTCCTCCGGCTGCGCCACCAGGAGAACATCTTCACCGCGCAATGCCTTCTTAAAGAAGCGCACGGCGCGCGCAGGGAACTTTCCTATGGGTGGTTTTTTCTGCATGGAAATATTCATTGTGCCTCTTTGCGCACAAGAGGCGGCACTTTGCCGCTCAGATTACTAGGGACTCTTCGTATCGTTCCGCCCTGCTCAAACGTGGTGTAATGGCGAGGGGTACGATCCTTTTTGAGGACGTAAATAATTTCATAAGAAATGCCGGGCCAACGGCGCGGCTGGAATCGCAACCCGGTCTTTACCAAATGAAAAGAGGTACCGACCTCATCCACCACGGAGAACCCTGCACGATGCGCAATGGTGCGCATATTGTAGCGTGAAAATTCACAAAAATGCTCTTCCCATTTTGCGCGGCACACTCGATGTTTGAACTGATGAAAAAAAACGTTTAAAACGGTTTCCCAATAGTAATTGGGGTTGGGGGAAGATAGCACTAATACCGCGCCATCTTTCAGCACGCGGTGCAACTCTTCCAAAAGGCCAAAGGGATTAGTCACATGCGCCAAAACGCACCCCATTCCCGCCGCGTCAAAAAAGCCATCTTCGTAGGGGATGGTGCAGAGGTTTAGGTCCACTTTTCTCACCTCATGGTAATGCGCCGGCTTTTCATCTGCTACGATATCTATGCCGTATATTTTCCCCCTGAGCGCCGGGTTGGGATTCTGTGCATACCCCACATCCAAAACCACTTCCGCACCGGGCGCGTGGCGATACAGCGTTTCCGCGATCAGCGTTTGTTTGTCAACCATACACACTAGCGCGGCTTTCGCAGGCGCAAGAGCCGCACGATAGTCTCGTACCACCGCACCGCGCGGGTGAGGCGCGCCTTGAATTCTAGCATGGATGTGGCGCGCGCCACCTGCACGCGCGGGAGGTGCAAGAGATCCATACCCGCTTCGGTGACATCCTCCCGCGTGGTCCATGCCGCCTCAATGCCCAGAGCGCGCAGGCGCGCCGCAGCGGCGCGGGTGTGGCGCCCCGCGGGGTAAGCGGCAAAGCGGGGGCGCACACCGGTGAGGCACGCAATGTCCTCCATGTTTTCCTCCACCTCTTCTCGCCATTCTTTATCTGTGTGCAGGTCGGAAAAATTACGGTGGTTTTTCCCGTGCACGCCGAACGCCACCAATCCGGAATCGTGCATTTCGCGCACCTGTGATGGCGTAATGCGCGGGAGGTTGCCAAGCTTCTCCATTACCGAAAAATTGCTGGTGAGGAAAACCGTAAACGGCATGCGATGCTTTTTTGCCAATGGAAACAGCACCTCGTGGGTATCCGCATAGCCGTCGTCCACGGTGAGCGCTACCGTGGGACGCGCAAAAGTTTTCTCCCCCCGCACAAACGCGGCGATATCCGCAAGCGGGACCACGTCATAGTGTGCGGCAAGGTACGCCAACTGCCGCCGCAAGTTTTCCGGTGCAACGCCGTACCGCCACCCCTCTCGGTCAAACGAGTGGTAGAGGAGCACTACGGGAGCAACCCTGCCCGCCGCCGCAGCAACGGGCCACAGGCATGCGTATGCTGCTTTCTTCAAAATACCCTTCATGTTCGTCCGCACACCGCTTCCTTCGCAACGCGCGCTGCCTCTTCCTCTGAGTCAGCCACCGTCACAAACGGCAGGGAAGCCAAAGCGGCGCATGACACGGAAAAATTATGCTCCAGTGTGTCATCTGCACGGGAGGGCGCTCTTCCCCGCTCCCTTTTGTCGCGCGCGCGCATGCGCGCGCGACGCACGCCCCGCGGCAGCGCAAACACCACCACCCTGCCGCCGTGCGGGACGCGCGAGAGAAAGCGCCGCACCTCCTCCCGCGTCAGCGCGCGCCGCGGTATGGAGAGCATATTCTGCAGCAGTCCCTCATCCAATACCACCGCGCCCCCCTTTTGGCTCTTTTCCCATTTGGCACAGCGGTAGACCACCCAGTTGTAAAAATCGTGCGCGCCCCTCAAGCCGCGGTGGGTGAGGTAGAAGCGGATGAGAAACCACGCGGCGCGCGGGCGGCGCGCGCAAAAGCGCCCGTAGTGCCATAGCGCGTCGGCAATGCCCCGCACCCGCACCCCCGCCGCCGCGCGCTGCGCCTCAAGCGCCTTGCATGCGGTCGTTTTGCCGGAAGCAGGCGGCCCGTAAAATTCAATGCTCATTTTGCGAACACTACTGCGTAGGATTCAGTAAAAGGTGCAGAGAGGGGGTTGAGCGGTATGCGCGAGAACAGCGCAAAGAGCGCACGATCCAAGCGGGCGCTCCCGAGACGGGGAAATACCAGCGTCACCGGCACCACCCGCACCACGCGCAGCCCCGCCTCCTCCATCAATGCCTTGAGCGCGGAAGGGGAAATTTGCCCCGCGTGCAGGGGGGGCACGCTCCTCCCCAGAAGGCGGCTTCTTCGGTAGTGCGGCATTTTGGTGATAATGCACCCCATGCCGCCCGGCGCGAGCGCGCGCGCCACTTTTTCCACCGCCGCCTTTTTGTCAGGAAGGTATTCCAATGCGCGAGAGGAAAAGAAAAAGTCATAGTGCCGCGTTGGGGTAAAGGAGAGAAAATCCTCGCAAAAGAACCGCACCCCTTCCCTTCCGGCAAGCGCGGTACGCGCCTGCGCCAGCATCTCTTCCGAGAGCTCCACCGCATCCACCGCCACCTCGGGCGCGTACGAGAGCAGCTCCCGCGTCCACGTTCCCGGCCCGGGCCCCAGCTCCAGCACCGCAGCGCCCTTTTTGAGGCGCGGGCGCACCTCCCGCGCCAGTACTTCCTTCACCATAGCGTACGCCGCGCGTGCCTGCGGCGAGGAAAACCAGCGCGCGCGCTCATAGGAAGCCGCGCCCTTGCGCAGGGCATCGTTATACCATTGCTGTACCTCCTTGGTGTGCATACGGCATTACTGCTTCTTCTTTTTTTCTAACACGAAAAACCGATGGTACTGGTATTCAAACGGCACAAATTCGCGCGTGATACTACCGTAACGCCCCAGTAGGGCGCGGAAGCGGCGCACGGGGTATCCCCGCTTTCCCAGCTCCCAGTAGTGCTCGCCGTCAAAGCGGTGCGTGCGGGGAAAGGGAATTTTAACCGCCACGCGGAGCTCGGGCACGAGGGGAATTTTCAGCAAAAACTTAAGCTGGGGTGCAAAGTGCGGCACCGAGAGCACCATATGGGTGCGCGCCACACGCGCCATCTCCGCAAGGGCGCGGGGCACCTCCTCCCACGGTAAGTGCTCCAGCACCTGAAATGCACACACGACGTCATGGGAGCCGTCAGCACACGGCATATCCTTTATATCCCCCACCACATCGGGGTGCAAATCCTCTGCCACGTCAAGCGCCGTGTAGCGAATGGCCGTTTGGTTTTTCAGGTAGCAGCCGAACACGCCGTCCCCCACGCCCACCTCCAGCACGGAGGAGGGATTGAGGGCGAGCACCTCCCGCAACTGGTAGTGGTAGCTCACAAACCTCCCCACATGGCCGTAGCGGCCAAAGGAATAGTGCGCTTTCTCAACCTGCTTGCCCATGAGATGAACGGAAACACCGCATAATGTTCGCGACACACCGGCGCACGTCGTGCCCCTCCTCTACTGCCGCACGGAGCGCGCGGGCATGTGCGGCACGCGCAGCAGCATCGTACCACAAAACCCGCGCCACGTTCTCTGCAAACGCTTCCGGATCGTCCCGCGGAGCGGCAAAATCCTCGCTCACCTTCCGCAGGAGGGGCACCGCCGCTTCGTTGGAGGATACCACGGGAACTCCCCGCGCCATCGCCTCTAACACCACTTTGTCTAAGCTGCCGGTATCGCTCGCGTGCAGCATCACGTGGCTTTCCCCTATGCGCCGGTGCGCCTCTGCGGGAGAAACCGCGCCCAGAAGCGTCACGCGCTCCTGAAGCCCCAGCGCGCCGATACGCGCGCGCAGTTCCTCTTCGTACGCGGCATCCTCCCGCGTCAGCGGGCCGCCCACAATGGTGAGGTGCAGCGGGTAGCGCGCCGTAAGCAGCGCGCACACGCGCAGGAGAAATTCATACCGCTTTACGGGCGCCACCCTCCCCACCGCTATCAGTGAAAACGGGGGTGCCGCAGGGCGCGGCGGCAGCGGCGTGAGTGCGCGGGTGTCTATGCCGTGCCCCACCACGCATTTCTTCGGGGTTTGCAGGCGCAGGCTCTCGGGAGACGCAGTCGCAATGGCATGCACCACGCGCGCGGCAAAGCGGAGGGCGCGTGACACGCTTTTATGGGTGTACCAGAGCACCACACGCTTTCCCAAAAGCCGCCAGAGTAAGCCGGCATATACCACGTATTCGGGATTCATATGCACCAAAACGGCATCATAGGCATGGCGCCGCCGCACGCTCTCGCGCCACAGGCGCCACAGCCATACCGCCTTGGGCTTCCCCTCGTCTTTGCCGAGTGATGCCACCCGCACCGACGGCGGAAAATGATACGCGCCGCGCGCGAGGCAGAGCACCTCCACGGAGTCGCATTGCCGCGCAAATTCCTCTATCCAGCGGGTGAAAAAACCCAGTGCAGGATGTTCTGAATCCACTACCTGTGTCACAATGAGCAACTTCATATCCTCTTCACTCTAGGCGCGCGGCGGCGCGGAGCATCGCGTGCACCTCGCGCATGCGCGCCGCCGCCTCAAAGTGCGTGAGGAAGCGGCGCGCCCGCTCCGCGCGCACACGCGCCAGCGCCGGATCGCGCCACACCGCAGACAATGCGGCTTCAATAGCGGGAATCTCATTATAGGGGAAAAGGATACCGTGGGCGCCCTCCGCCATGAGTTCGGCATTTCCCCCCGCGGCGGTGGTGATGATAGGAATGCCCGCATCCATCGCCTCCAAAAGCTGGTGCGAGAGGCCCTCGTACGCGGTATTGAGCGCAAACACACCCGCGCGCGCAAGGAGCGCGGCGAGCGCATCCTGCGTGAGCGCGCCAGCAAGCGTCACCGCGCTTTCCACGCCACAGCGGCGCACCGCCGCTTCTATCGCCGCGCGCGCCGGCCCTTCGCCGGCGATGGTGAGCCGCGCTTCGGGAAAGCGCCGCCGCGCGCGCGCGAGCGCCTCCACCAGCGCAGGAAACCCCTTCCACGGCACCAGGCGCCCCGCCGATACCACATGGTAACGCTCACGCGCGCTCCAGGGCGGCACCTTGCGGAAGCGCGGCGTGTAGGCACTGTACACCACGCGCACCTTTTCTTCGGGCACGCCGAGCGCCGCATAGAGCCCCGCAAAGTACCGGCTGGGCACAATGCATCCCTGCGCACCCTCTACCACGGAGAGCTGGCAGCGCATCCACCGCCGCACGCGGCGCGAAAACTGCGCGGGACTTTTTGCGTACGCCGCGACAAATTCATCAAGGGTAATAGTGAGGCCCTCGCGCTGCACCGCTTGCTCCCACGCATGCATGCCCGCCGTACGCACTACGTAGGGAATGCGCAAGAGGCGCGCCGCCGCGCGCGCGGGCACGCCAGTGGAAACCGCTTCCAACACATACAATACATCGGCGCGGCGCGCGGCGCGCAGCAAGCGCTGAAAAAATATGGCATGCCGAAGGGGCGGCGGATAGCGCAGCACCGCGGCAAAATTGAGCACTGACACCTCGTCACCCTCTTGCCGCAGGTGCGCCGCCACCATGGCCGCATGCGTGCCCGGTCCGCCCAGCGCAGGAGGAAACATGGGGGTGGCGATCACAACTCTCATAGGAACATTGCATTCAGCGCGCTCTATTTCTCCCGTACAGCAGACGCTGCACGAATACTCTCCACAAAGCGCCCTTCCGCCTCTTCGCGCGAGGGGAGGCGCGCGAGCGCTGCTTCCCGCGCGCGCAGGAAACGGGTGCGGAACCCCTCGTCGTAGAGCGCCCGTTCTATGGCACGCGCGAGCGCTGCTTCCGCGCGCACAGGCGCTACCTGCGCGGTCACATCATGCTCCAGCACCTCCCCCACACATCCCACGTCGGTGGTGGCAATGGGGATGCCGGCGGCGAGCGCTTCAATAAGCACCCTGCCCCACCCCTCGTAATCGGAAGAGAGCGCGTAGGCATCCGCGCCCTTCATGAGACGCGCGGGCGCATCGGTCCACGCGTCAAAGTGAACCGCCTCAGGGGGAAGGAGGCGCGCGGCGTCGGCGCGCACCTGCGGCGCCAGAGGACCTGCACCCACCAGCAGGAGCGCAACCCCTTCATGCTGCCGGCGCACACGCGCAAACGCGCGCAAGAGGAGCGGAAGATTCTTTTGCGGCACCATGCGCCCCATCCACAGCAGCACTCGCGCCGCACCCACGCGCGCACGGAGGTCGTCCCCTTCCGCATGCGCCCACGCGGCAAGGGGTGTATGCATCGGCGCAACCGCAATGCGCGCCGCGGGCACGCCGCGCGCCACCAAGGCAGCCCGTATTCTGTCGCTCACCACGCGCACGCCATCGGCGTGCCGCAGGAGTGTGAGCCCCAGCGGGTAGCGCACACGGTTGCCGTACGCCTCCCGCCGCCAATGCGGCAGGGAGAAAAAATCCCCGTGCTCCTGCAGGTGGAGCGCGGCGCGGCGGCGCCGCGCAATGAGCCACGCCACCGCGCCGGTATCAAAGGGGTCCTGTGCACTCACCACCGAGAGCGCACCCCCTTTCTCCGCGGCGTGGCGCGCGGCACGTAACGCGCCTGCGAGGTAACCCGCACGCGTGCGGGACGCGGTGGGGTAGGCGATGGTGCGCGCATCCAGCACTACGGGTGCTGCCGCGCCGCCCCGGGTGAGCACTACCAAGGAAAGCCGCCCGAGCGCGGCGGCATAGCGCCGCATGCGCGCGGCGGCATCGCTGTCGGGATTGAGCACTGTGCGCTCCAATGAGACCATCAGGACGTGCATAGCGCCATTGTAGCGCATTTTGCGCACCGGCGGCGCCTCCTTGGAGGGTCTGGATGGCGCGGCGCGTGCCGCGGGAAAAACGGCGAGATGCCGCCGCGCTTACCCCCCTCCCCGCTCACCCAGCACGTTTCCGAACACCTCTTCACGCATGCGGCGCGCCACGAGATCCCACGAATAC
>WFWH01000050.1 GCA_015491245.1 Patescibacteria group bacterium
CATACGCCCCAGTGATGCTGGAGGGGGCGCCGTGGGTGCTCTTTGTTATTGCGGGCCACCGCCGCCTCGCGGCGCTGCGCCTTTTGGCGGCGGGAGGGGAATGTGGCATCAAAGCGCGCGCCCATGTGTTTTTTGGTGTCAGTGCGGAAGATGCGCTCTCCCTCCAATTGCAGGAGAATCTCCATGAGGCGCCACCGCCGCATGAGGTGGCTGAAGCGCTCGCGCGCTATTTTTTATGGAAGAGGAAACAGCAGCCTACGCTGAGCGTAGCCGCGTTTGCGCGCTCTGTGGGGTTTTCAGAGCGGCGCGTGCGCCACGCGCTTTGGTTTGCGGATCTTCCCGAAGCACTGCGGACACTGGCTGCCGGCACCGAGGGGGTGGCACTCCCATGGGGTGTAATGGTGGAAATTGCCCGTTTTGCGGCACACTACCGCAAAGTAATGGGAAGAGAAGCACCGCATGAAGCGCTGTTTTCTCTCGCGAATCGCGCGCTGTGGGCGCGATGGAGCGCACCGCGCGCGCGGGAGTTTGCTGCCGCGCTTCTGAGAGAGTGTGTAAACCAAAAAAACGGGACATTCTCTCTTTTTGAGCAGGAGTTATCTGCTCAGATAAGCGCGGGAGCGTATGGTGAGGTGTCGCGTGCGGTGGAGCGTTTCCTCTTGGCGGGAGCCACTCACTACACCGCATTGACGCAGGGGAGGTATGCGGCACAATTTCCACCTCCCCTCACCGCGCGCCAAAAGGAGCATTTGCGCCGCCAGGCGGAAAAGGCAGCGCGTGTGGCGCACGCCGCGCAGCGCCTCTACACATCATTTCTCGAATAAGGATGGCCCACACCGCGCAGTGCGGTGTGGTTTTTTATTGGTGGAAAACCAACGGCTGAGTAGAAAATACGGTGGTACAATATTACTGCAAGCTGTTTGTGGGGATGTTCTGATGCCTCACGGGGATTGTTTTTTTGGGTATGGCGTATTTGACGCAGTGCAATGCGGTGGTGAAAGTGCGGAAGCGGGAGACGCCGCGAGGGTCTCATGTGGTCGTGGTGCAAAAAAAACGCCACCCCATGGCGCACCAACACTCACCGCCGCTTCTCCCTTCATGGGATGAGCCTTCTTCTTCTCCTCGGAGACTAAGGCTATGCAGTGCGCCACTCCTCTGGCGAGGCGTGTCGCTTTTGCTTGTTGCATTCCTCACGTTTCAGCCGCTCTATGTGGCGTGGGGGGCGGAAATAGAGAGTGGGGACTCGTTGTCAGAGTTGGAAACGGCAGCCCTTTCTCTCACCCCGACCGCCGGCTCGGGAGATTCATTGAGTACGGGTGGAGGAAATGCGCCGCCTGCTGCCGGTACGGGATCCGCTGAAGAGAGCGCTTCGGCTGTTGGAGTGGACCCCTTGGAAGGTGCCGCTGCGCCAGAGGGTGCTTCCGATGCGCGCGGCACGAAAGACGCGGGTGACAACCAAGAGACCCGCGCCATCGCCGCGCCGTCAGCAGACGGAAGCGGATCAGATTCTGGCGGCGACGGAGGGACACAAGGCGCTGCAGCTCCCGAAGGCGCCTCCACGGAAGGCCTCCCGCAGGAAGCAGAAGAGGAGCGTGCCACTTCAACGACAAATACCACCGGCGCAGCGGCGCCCGTGGCGGCATCTTTTTCTTCGGAAAACGAATCGCGTGTGGAAAGCGCCACCACCAGCACTGATGCGACAGCTACGCAGGATGTAGAAGAGGTGCCGCAGGAACCTGCTGCAACGAGTACCATCGCCACCTCCTCACCCGCCGGGGACGCGGGTGGGGGCGCTGCCGACGCCGCAGCCGCAACCTCACCTCCGGAAGAGGAAGGGGAGGGGGCGGGTGCCGCTTCCGCAAGCGGCGGAAGCGGCAGCGGCACTTCGGAGGGTACTTCGGATGCAGAAGACACCCTTCAAGAAAGCGCCGCCACGGCGTCCTCAACCGTGGCTTCTTCATCGGGAGAAGTTTTTTCCTCTGCAGCCACCTCTTCCGCCACCACCACTGTGCCTGACACCTCTGCGCCAGTAACCCCTGCAGAAAACGCTTCCGCGTCTTCATCGTTAGTAGCCGCAACCTCTTCTGCACCAGCGCAGGAGAGTGGAACCTCTACATTGGTTGCCACCGGCACGTCCGCGGAGAGCGGTGTGATTGCCATAGCGGGACGCCAATGCATGACACTGGAGGATGGTGCGCTCTACTGTGTGCAGGATCAAAGTGCGGCGCCTCCGGACGAAATAGGTACCGTATTTGTGGAGAAAGATTTTGAGGGGGATCGGGAGATATTCATTCGCGAAGCGGGGCGTATCACCCAAATCACCTATAATACCTATGATGATTTTGCGCCCGTATACGACGAGGTGACGGGGCGCATTGTGTGGCACGCCATGATAAATGACCGCTTACAAATCATGCTGCACGATCGCGCCACGGGGGAAACGCGCCAACTCACCGACACCCTCTACAACAACAGCAATCCGTATGTATATGGCGACCGCGTGGTGTGGCAGGCATGGAAGGGGGGTAATTGGGAAATAATGCTGGCAGAGAATCTCTCGCGCGCTACCCCCACTATTACCCAAATTACCGACAATGCGCGCCACGACATGTTTCCGCGCCTTTTTGAGAATTTTATCGTCTGGCAGGCCCAGGCGCAGGATAGTTGGTATATCGTTACGTACGACCTCACCACGAAGCGCTATTCGTATGTGAAAAAAGCGGGAAAGGGGCGCTATGAAAATCCGCGCTTCGCCCTCCTTTTTGACAGCCGCGATGAGAACGGAGAAGTGCGCGTCGTGGGGTATGATGTGGTAACCGATGAGGAAATTCCCCTCACGCCGCTCTCTCGTCCTGCTCCCAGAAAGCCCAAAACACCTACGGAAGACACCGGCGAAGCGGCGCTGCCTGTGTCCACCGCCAGTACGACGGTCAAAACCGCGGAGCGCCGCGACGGCGGAGAAGAGTGAATCGTGCGGATGATGGTAATCGCGAAGCACGGAACTGTGAATATCACACCAAACATAGTATGTGGGTAGGAGAAGCTACTGCCATGGGGTGGCGGCATAGGTGGCGCGCCACTACATTTTTTCTCGCTGCGGCAGCATTGGCGGTAGTGGGGATGGTGTGGTATGGCGCTGGTGTGCAGTGGGGTGCGCGCCTGAGCGCCGCAGAGGGGGATTTTGCCATCTACCGCGGCACTACCGCAGAGGTGTACGGCACTACTCCCACCGACGTCACATGGAATACCACCGTAACGGAAGGCCCCCTGTTTTCCAAAGCAGCTAACAACATTGACGTGACCCTGAGTCAGGCAGGACACTATCTCGTGCTCTACAACTTGGCGCTGGAGAGCGGGTCGGGTACTGGCAGGAGCGAAATTCAGGGGATACTCAATCTTGCCGGCACCAATCTCGCGTATGGCAGAAGCACTTGCTATATCCGCCGGTTGGATGGCATCAATGAGTGTTGGCTGGGGGGTGCTGCGATCATTGAAACAACCGCGGCTAACCAGGCGCTCAAGGTGGTGGCACAGCAAACAGACAATAATACCGCTACGGTCCAGCGCGCGCTTTCGGGAAGCGGATTCACCATTCTCCGCATGGATGATTACTTTCCCTATGCCCGCATTACCGCTACTACGACACAAACCTCCAACGCCACCGCCTTCACCCCGTATGTGTGGGACGTAGATGATGAGTTGGACACCGCGGCGTTTAGCCGGAGCGGCGCGCAGATCACCTTGAAGGAAGCGGGCATGTACTTGGTAACCGTAAACTTGATGTTTAGAAACGGTTCCGCGAACGGACGGCGCGCCAACGCCATTCGCCTGACGCTGGACGGGTACGAGATAGAGGGCACGCGTTCGGTTGCGTATATGCGCGGATCCAACAGCACGCAGGACCACGCGGCGGTGTACATGGGCATCATTCGCGCTACGACCACCAATCAGGTGTTGCAGGTAGAGCACGCGTGCGTGAGCGGCACCTGCAACAACATCACCATTGTCCCGAGCGAGAGCGGCATTACCCTCGCCAAGCTGCGCGACCAAGCGGAGTTTTTGCGCCTGTATGAAGCGGGCGGGGGCCAGGCGGCGGGTGGGGCCGCTGATCCCATTCTGTGGGATACGCAGGATGTGGTGGGAGGCGCATTTAGCCACAGCACTACCACCAACGCTTCACGGGTTACCGTTACCACTGCAGGTAATTATCTCTTCTTCGGATCGTTTTACACCGATACGGGGCAAACGGCCGCTACCAATGTGCGGCTTCAGCCGCATTGGCAGTGGCGCACCAACGGGACCAACATGCTCACTTACGGCTCTTTTGCAAAATATAAGCGCGGCAATTCTAACCCTGAGGTCATGGAGGCGGGCAATGCCGGCGGTGCGCTAGTACCCGGTCTCTCTCCCGGCGACTATGTAGAGGTTATCAATACCAACGAATCAACGGATAACGATGCGCTCGCCACCTTCACTGGTATGCGCTACGCGCTTCAGGCCGTGCGCTTGGAATCGCTCTTTCCCAAGGATGTTACCGTTTCCGCGCGCGGGACCCAGGTGGCGTCCACCTCACTGCCGGCAACAGGAGTGGCGCTGGGCGCCCAGTTTGTGTTTACCGCCAACAGGAGTGATGAGACCATCACCGGCATTACCCTTACCGAAAACGGTACAGTGAATGCGCAGAGCGGCCTGGACAACATAAAGCTCTTCTATGACCTGGACACCACCGCCCCCTACGACTGCGCCAGCGAGAGTTATGCGGGCACCGAGCCGCAGTTTGGCGCCACCGATACGGATGGGTTTTCTGGAAGTGACGGCACCAGTGCGTTTACCGGATCCGTTACCATTGGTACCTCCTCTGCGCTCTGTGTGTATGTGGTACTGGACGTACTCTCCAATGCCGCCAACGGAGAGACTATTGAGGTGGAAATCGCCAACCCCTCCACTGACGTAACGATAGCGTCCGGAGGGGTGGAGCCCAACACCGCGGTGGCGCTCCCGGGGACTACAGTCGTGCAAGACGACATCCTCACGCAAATCCGCTACCACTGGCGTTTGGATGACGGATCGGAGAGCACTGCGTCCAGCGCCACAGGCGGCACGGAAAACACGCCGCTGGATTTTCTCTCCAAGGGAGTGCCGCGGCGCCTGCGCCTTGAGGTGTCTAACGAGGGGCTTGCTGATGCCTCGCCTGCACAGTTCCGTTTGGAATACGCGCCGATAAACGGCACTTGCGCGGCAGCAACGGGCTGGACCGATGTGGCCGCCGCGGGCGGCGCGTGGGACATGAGCGACTCGCCCAACCTCACCGACGGCGCCGACACCACCAACGTGGCGGTGGCTTCAG
>WFWH01000051.1 GCA_015491245.1 Patescibacteria group bacterium
CATGCGCTTGGTACAGGGTACCCTCGTAGAGAATGACGCCGCTGATGCCCTTTTCAAAACCGGGTGCGGTAAACAACAGCTGGCGGTAGCGCCGGCGCGACTCCTCATCCTGCTCCACTCCCACCGCGGCGAGGCGTTTGTTCATGGTGGTCACACTCGCGTCCGCCGCGAGAATTCCTCGCCCCTCGCTCATCAATGCACGCGCGATTTCCTGAAGCGTCTTGTACTGCATGGTGATTCGGTACACTTCATTAACAGTGTATCAAAGAGTGCTGGATGATGGGGGTGCCGTAATACACAGTACGCTACGCCCCCCCACGGCGAAAACTGCCGTCACAACGCACACGCCGACAAATATGCTATGCTGAAACGCACACGAGGCACTAAAAATGCTATGAAGACGTTCACGCGGCACAAACGGGCTTCTTTTGATTTTGAGCTAGGCAAAGAGTACGAAGCGGGCATTGCGCTGCGGGGGTTTGAGGTGAAAGCGATACGCCGCGGCGGCGCAAAACTGGAAGGGGCGCACGTGGTGGTGCGCGGCGGAGAGGCCTTCTTGATGGGAGCGGAGGTCCCCCCTTTCCAACCCTCCAATACTCCACCCGACTACGACCCCGGGCGCGCGCGGCGGCTTTTGCTCTCCAAAAAGGAGATACAAGAAATTGCGGCATTAGAGGCAAGAAAGGGATACACACTCATTCCCACACGGCTCTACGAAAAAAACGGGAAGATAAAGCTCGCATTTGCAAGCGCACGCGGAAAGAAAAAGTACGACAAGCGGGAGGCGCTGAAGAAAAAAGAGATGGCGCGGGAAGCGGCGCGCGCACTCAAGCGCGGCACGTGGTAAGGGAGGTTAGGTACGCGCGCGTTCCTCCCGTTTCTTTTCCACCTCTGCACGCACCACCTCTCCCAACTTGGCAATAGGAATATTCGCTTTAACATAGAACGCATCGGCACCCAGGGCCACTGCTTTCTCTTTGTCGCTGTCTTGCCCTAGGTTAGTGAACATCACGCAGGCGACGTTTGCGTAACGCTCATCCGCACGGATTTTTTTCAAAAGGTCAAAGCCGCTCATGCCCGGCATCACGATATCTATAAGCACAATGTCGGGAATGCTTTTTTGGAGCATCTCCCACGCTTTTTCACCTGAATCTGCAACGGAAACCTCTATGGTGTGGTCACTCTGCAATGCGGTCACCGCCAACTCGCTCAAATCCGCATCGTCCTCCACTACGAGCACCTTGAGATTGCGCGATGCTGACGTTGTATGCGCAAGCGCCCGCGCCACTTTTTCTATTACCTCTCCAATGGAGAGATCCGCTTTCACGATATAGTCAACCACCCCCAGAGAATGTATGCGGGAAATTTGCACCGGCTCGCCCGAATTGGAAATGACAACGGTGGGCACGCGCGCCATAAGACCCCGCTGCGCCATCTGCTCCAAAATTTCATAGCCGGACACCTCCGGGAGTGAGAGGTCCAACAGCAGCAAATCGGGCGGCCGCCGCGCCAATCGCTCCAACACCCCCGAACCATCTTTCAGGTGCTCCACGCACCACCCCCGCTCAGAGAATGCCCCAGCAAGCAACTCACTGAGCAGCTCGTTATCCTCAACCACCAATATGCATTTTTTCTCTGATGCGGCCGCCGCGCCTCCAGATGCCGGCGTAGTACGCTCCTCCATGAGAGCATTCTATCCTCTTTTTCCTTACGAAAAAAGAGGAGTCCGAACCGCCGTGCCATCCAAGAATCCACTTCTCCATTGCCAGAGCGATTACGGGCGCATGAATTGTGGGCGCACGAGGGGGGGTGGTATTACGACCGCTACCGCTCCCCCGCGCACAGCAACGCTCTACTATCTACCCCCTGCCCCGCGTGCTCATACGGGCAACGCATCGCCGCGCACCACACAATCAGCAGGTGCCACAATGCTCCCCTACACAAAACACAACAGTTGACATTCTATGTCAATAAAGTATAATTTTATGTGCGCGAGGTTCTTTGACAACAGAGAAGCCGGGCCACCCTTACATCCCGTGCCGCGCAGGGGGTGTGTGGGGGGATGCACGGCTTCGACGGCAGAGTATTGTGCTTGCGGCGTGCCGCGTGGAGCGGGGGCGCCTCCCTAAACCGCCCCACACCAATACGTGCAAACAAAATGGCACGGGGCATTCTTTCACCGTTCCAGATGAAAGATTTCGCCTTCGCGGTAGCGTAAGCGCACCGCGGCGTCTCGCGCGAGATTTACCCGTTGGTAGCGCAGAGGCGGCATAGACAACGGGTTCGGGCTTCAGTGTGGTTTGGCTGACGCCCTAAACGACAAAACCTCGGCGCGCACAGCGCGTTTGGCGATTTTTTTGCAGTGCGCGCTTAAACGGAAAAATCGCCTAGGCGCGGTAGATGCGCCGCAAGGCCTCTGCCGGACGCGGGTTCGACTCCCGCCATCTCCACAAGAACGCCGCCCCTTGAGGGCGGCGTTTGCGGTGGAGATGGAGAAAGCAAACTGCTTTGCTTTCGTCGGGAGTCGAAAGCCGCAGCCATGTCGCGCAGTGCGCGCCGCGCAGCGAAGCGCGGTGCGCGACGGCGAGGCCGGGCAGGAGCCACTTGGTGCAGGGGGCGCCCGCGCGTGCGGGGGTGCACCCTGCACCTAGTGAGCTGACGCCGACTCCCGCCATCTCCACAAGAACGCCGCCCCTTGAGGGCGGCGTTTGCGGTGGAGATGAAGAACGCACACTGCTTGATGCCTTTCTAGGGCGCGATTGCGGGGACCGGAGCTGCACCACCCAGAGGCACGCCAAGCATCTGCGCAAGAATCGCCACTATGCCCCATACGCCCACGAGCACAAAGAGCGCAACCAGACCCCACGCCATGGCACGCACCGCGTGCCTCCTCGCCTCCGGATCGCCCGCACGTAAAATGAAAAGTGCCATCTGCCAGAAATAAAACAAAAGGGCAAGTGTCGCCACCACGGGCAGAAGCGTATCCAACACTGTGCGCATGCCCAGTACCAAGAGCTGGACATAGGTCAGATCGGGTCCTCCCTGCGCAAAGGGCGGCGCTTCTTGCGCCACTACTGTGAAAGGCAGTGCCGCCAAAGCCGCCAAAAGCACCCTCTCCATGTGGCGCACTGAGGTGCGAAGGGTGATAAGGCTTCCTGGAGTTTTTGTTTTACAGAAGTACACCATACACTTTTATTTTATGCTGCCGTATGCACCGGATTCGCGCGGCTATTCCTGCTGGAGCGTGGCAGAATCTTCATTTTCACGCGCGAGCATTTTTTGCACTTTCCCCATCGCACCGCGTGCCTGTTCTTTCACCAAATCCTCCAAGCGCATCTCGCTCACCATATTGTAGGTATTCCATGAGAGCCACAGGGAAAACGTGGCAAGTGCGAGCGCTATCCATGCCAGCACACCGCCGCCACCCTTTTCCCTATTGTAGCGTTTCTCATGCATATCCTCGATTGCCTATTCACGCGGCACAGCAGGCGCCGATACGGTAGGTGCCGCCGCATGTTCCATGTGCCCCTTAAAGAGCGAGCTGTACACCTCACCCAACCCGTACAGGAGGCTCAGCACCATGGGACCGAGAATGAAACCGGAAGGCCCCAACAGCAAGAGCCCTCCCAACACCGAAACAAGAATAAAGAGTGGGTGGATACGCGCCTTACCCCCCAAGAGCTTGGGCAGTAACAGGTTGTCTATCAGGCCCACCGCAACGGCACCCCACACCGCAAGTCCCACCGCCTGCCACAGAGAGCCGAAGAAAAAGAGGTATACCACTGCGGGTACAATGACCACCCCCGTTCCCACACCGGGGATGAGGGCGCCAATGGCCGCCATGCTGCCCCACAGCACCGGATTGGGAATACTAAAGAGGAGAAAGCCAATACTTGTGAGCACTCCCTGAATGAGCGCTACCGAGAGCGAACCGCGTATGACGGAGTAAATCGTTGCGTGGAGCTTGTCCAGGAGCAAGCGATCATAGTGGTCCTCCAGCGGGCTGAAGTGGATAAACGCCTGCACAAAACGCGGCCCATCCTTGAGAAAGTAGTATAGGGCAATAAAACCGATAAAAAATTGTCCGATAAGCTGTGCGGTGCCCGTAAACGCCACGACCAACTGCGAGGCAATCCATGAAGCGGATTCGCGCGCTAATGCGGAAAGGTCCCACGCCGCGCCCGGCACCCATGCGGCGACAAAAGACTCCAGAGGCCCAAAAAGTTCCGCTAAACCCGTATCACGCGCTTGCCCAAAAAACTGTGCGACGCCACGCGCTTCATTGACCAACAAGGCGACGAGGAACCCCAACGGGAGCACCAGTACCACGAAAGAAATAAGCGTGGTACAGAGCGCCGCGAGGGCATTGTTGCCCAGGCGCATATGCAATCTCTTCTGTACGGGAAATACGAGGGTGGCAAATACCGCCGCAACCGCGAGGGTGGGGAGAAATGGTTTAAGGATATACAGCGTAAAGAGCAATACCCCCGCAAAAAGAGCGACAAAAAAATGCAGTTCCGTCTTGTTGAATTGCTCCATACGTTCCCGCGGGGAGCGCAGTGCGCGCTAACGCTCCTCTTGCCGCGACGTCCCCTTTTGCAACTCTCGCACTGCCTTGCGCACGGTCTTTTTCACCTCTCGGGCGGATGCCGACAGCTCGCGCTTTACCGTGCGCCAATAGCGCTTCAGCTCGCGCGCGAGTGCCTCTGCCTCAGCATCATTGACCTGTTTCATTTTTTTGTATTTGTCCATTACCGTATGGACCAACTCCTCATAGGTATCTTGGGTTATTTCACGTGTCCGCTCTACCCTGTCCAACACATCCGCTTTAGCACGCAGCATCCACCCGCGCAGCTTTTTGCGATTTTTAGCTCCTGAGGGTCCGTAAAAAAGGTACCCAGCGAGCGCACCGGCGGCAAGTGCGCCCGTAAAAATTCCTGAATGCCTTTTCGCCCTTTTGCTGTTAGATGTTTTTTGTTCCTTATTTCGTGCGTGCGCCATAGATGATGGGACTACTTGTTAATCGCCTCCGTATGCGAGGCGCCTTATGCATGATAGCGCGCATTGGCGCGCGTGCAAAGCATCCTACCGCTCTCGCTCTTCTCCATATGGCACGCCCCCTTCTTCCTTTTTTGACGTTGGCATGCCTGTCACCGCATCTTCCCGTGCTTTTTTGTGGCGGCGCGCATCGGTGAGTGTTGCGGTGAGGAATGACAACAGCTCCCCTACCCCCACCCCCATAAGTGCGCCGCGCGCGGCTGTCTTGCCCGCCCGCACTGTCGCCTTCACCTCTCGCCGCAGCGTTCCCACATCCTCAATAACTTCTTCCACCTCTTTTTTGGTCAGTGACGTGATGCGACGAATATCGCGTGCGATCGCAATCCCATACGCCAAGAGCACCGCACACAAAAGCCCCAACACCAAAAAACCCGCACCGCTGATGAAAAAAAACAAATCTACGTATACTGGTGACAAATCCATCATAGTAAGTATACCGCCGAAGGCAATTGCGGTAAATGCTCCCCCGCGCCCTTTTTGCTACAATGAGGCAAATGTATACCCCTCCAACACGCGTATTGGTTTTCCTCGCAGGGGGTGCCTTGGTGGTGGCATTGGTGGCACTGGGGGGGATGCGCTTTTCCCGCAACGCACCGGCACCGCTGCTTCTGCAACTCACGGCAACGCCGGCGGGCGATGCGCGCGGCACGCGTGTTTTTGAGATAAAGAAAATAGAGTTTTTTGACGAGCGGCGCGGGTGGCAGCGCGGCATCGCTTCTCCCCTCACCCTCACCGCACCTTCCAATACCGCCGGTATGGCCACACGCATCCTTCGCCTGCCGCCCGGCACCTATCGGCAGGTACGGATGGAATTCGGCAAACGCTTCGATGCTGCTGCAGAATCAGCTGCACCGCCGTTTTTCTCACCGGTCGTACTGCTGCCGCTTACCCTCACCATACAAGATCAAAAAGCCGTCCTCCTCTCCCTCACCCTCGACACCAATGCCTCACTGCGCACCACGGTTGAGGGTGAGGAAATAGTGGTTCCAATTATCACGGCAGAGGTGCGTGAGGGCATACTCCTCTCTAAAAAGAAGGAGGTTTCCGGCGGCACGATAACATTGAATCAGGTATTTGGCATGACGCCCTCCGGCCGTATGCGTCCGCGCTACCGCCTGCCCGCCAACGCTTCTATTGTGCGCAGGAATGGCGCATATGTGCTGCGCAAGGATGAAGACATGATCGCGCGACGCTTCCTGCAAACCGCCACCTCTAGCGAGGAGGTAAAGAGTGCCGGGGACGGAAGCGCTACCTCCACTGCCACCTCTTCTCTCCCCGCGGCGGCGTGAGCGGGGATGGAGCCTCACTTTCCGGTAGGAACTCCCGCCTCCCGCTGGAGACAGATATTGTAAGCCCTCACCCCTTGATTATAGAGCGCCACATCTTTTTTTTGTGCTGCCAATAGGGCATTGTAGCGCGCGGCCGCCTTGTTGTAGGTCTCTACCAAGCGAGGGTATGTGGGGTCATCGGCACCTAACGCATCCAGCATCTCCTTTATGCGCGTAATATCCGCAAGCGCCGCCGCCAAATCCTTATCACGCGCATCAATAGCAGCGCGCAGCGCATCATTGGGCTCAGGACATACACTGCGCGGCGTGCCGAACTCCTGCACCGCGACCCATACCCATGTTCCCTCGTACCTGCCGCGCGCAACCCCCACACCAATTTCACGCAGAGACGGATTAAGTATGTTGGCGCGGTGCCCCTCGCTCTCCATCCACGCATCCACCACAGCCTGCGAGGAAGAAAATTCCCCCAGTGCGAGATTTTCCGCCAAGGTAAGATAGGCATACCCTTCCTCTTGTGCTAAGTCTGCAATGCCCTCGCCGGTGGGTGCCACGTGGTCAAAATACTGGCGCATCAAAATATCACGCGCCTTTCTTTCCGCCATAGCAGCAAGCGCCGCATTCCACGCAAGGGGCATCACACCTCTTTTCTCCCGCTCGTTGTTGGTTGCCACAAGAATCTCCTGTGGTGAGAGTGCGCCCTCCGGCGCAGCGGCATATGTGGGGGTGCGGGGTGCGGGTGCCGGTGCGGTACGCGCCGCACCAGCGGCGGGTGCCTCTTCTCTCTCCCCATGTGCACTCCCCTCTTCTGGAGACGTACGGGCCGATGGAACAAGCGGTGCCACGCCTGCGTACCGCACCCACCGCTCCTTATAGCGCGCTACATACCGCGCGATGGCAGGTACGGGCGTAAGGCGCACCAGCGGTTGCCTCGCTTGATCCTCCGCCGGGCGTGCAGAGGGAAGCGCATTAGGCAATGCGGCAAAGCCTCCCATAAAGAGAAAAAGGAGTGCCAATAGGTACAGGAGTGCCTGCATGGTGCCGAGAGGGCGATGTGCGGGCCGTGCGCCGCAATACTTCCCCGGTGTCGCTCCAGTATAGCACGAAGTATGCTATCCAGAGTTACCGCGGGTCGCCCCTACACCCATATCCCTGCCCCACACCGCGCAGGCACGCCCTATGGCCGCTACGTACCGCGCGCACCCCGCGCGTGCGGTGCCGCTTCCGCTCCCCGGGTGGTGCTCCCAGGACAGCGTGGTGTGCCGTGTAAGCGCAACACGGGGAGCGCCGCATTCCTCATGGGTCCGCACACGCACAAACCCTCTACTGCTACAGCACCGTGCTATTTATACCGTATTGCATCTAGGGGACTCAGTGCCGCCGCACGGCGCGCGGGAAACACCCCAGTCAAAAAACCGACCACCGCAGAGAAAATGGCAATAAAGGCAATGAACCACCCCGGAAACGCAAATAGCTTCACCGGCACCCCACCAAAATTGATAGCGGCAATGTTCACTAGCGCATTCAGCCCTTTGCCCACCCCTATACCAATGAATATGCCCACCACCCCTCCGAGAAATCCCACAATGACCGCCTCGGCAAGAAACAACATTCTGATATCATTTGCGGAGGCCCCTAGGGTTCTCATAATCCCGATTTCTCCGGTGCGCTCCAAGAGGGTTACCGTCATAGTATTAAACATACCTATCGCAGAAACCACCAGTGCGATGCCGCCAAAAATGGCCAGCACTACCTGTATTCCCTTAAAAATCTTATTTGCCTGCTCTACCGTTTTGGAAAGTGCGGTAACAATAAATCCGCGCGCGACAATTTTATCAGTCACGGTATCCAACAGGGCGCTCTCACGCACCCGCACCTGTACCCGCTCATAGCTCTGCACCGATACAAAAGACGCCAATTCATCCAAGCGAAGAAACGCTGCCACTTGGTTCTCCTCATCAGTAACCCCCACGATCGTGTAGCGTTTTTGTATCTCTACCTCTTTCGTATTCCCTGCGGCGCCACTGGGCACCAAAAGCCGGAACGTTACCTTTCTGCCAAGCGCATTCTGTGGGTTTTCTATGTCAAACAACTTTAAAGTGGCTTTCGTGAGAATCACGGTATTGCGGTCCTCGCGCGCCGTTTCCTCTTGGAAAAGCCTCCCTGCCACCGCTTTGGTACCCACAAAGCGGAAATAGGGCGGCTCCAGCCCGCGCAGCGATACGTTGCCAGTGAGGTTACCCAGCGTCATCAAGGCCGCATAGCGTGCCATGGGCGCCACTTGTTTCACCTCGGGATATGAAGCGAACTCTTTCACCACTTTGGGATTCAGCACCACCGCACGATGAGGGGGGTTGGTCACGTTGAGCGACAAAAGAGTCTCCCCAAAAACAATCTGCTCCAAAATAATTCCCTGTAGCCCAAAGCCCAATCCCACCAAGGATACCACTGCACCGGTCCCCACCCCCATGCCCAAAATAGTAAGCCACGTGCGCGTGGGGTTGGTTTTGAACATGCGCGTGGAAAGTTTTGCAATATCTTGAATGCGCATAGTGCCTTTTACGTGCCTTCGCGAGGAGACGAGCCGCTCTCCTCTGCGGCCAATGCGCGGGCGTGCTTTTGCACCGGCGCATTATGTCCCTGCCGCGCCAGTTCTTTCAACTCTGCAACCCCTTGGGCGATAAGTTTTTCCAAATATCGTGCAAGATCATGGGCGGTATACACATCCAACCCTACGCCCCCATTAGCAACCGGCAGTTGCAACTGGCGTTTAAACTCTTCTTTCTCGATAAATCCCGACACGCGCACCTCAATGGATCTGCGCAAGTGCTTGTGTTGGTTGGTGGAAAGCGCAACCTCGTACTCTTGTATGAGATGGGTCGCCAATCGGTCGGTAATTTCTTCCAACTTTGAGCGGGGTGGCGGCGTATGGTTACGCAAGGCCCTGAAGCGGACAATGTCTTGCGCATGCTCCAAGACACGATACAGCTTCTGTGCTAAGTAGAGCGCGTCCGCCTCACGCAGCCCCACCCCACCCTCCGCAGGCAACTTTTGCAACAGGGAGAGAAAGGTGCCATAGCTGAGGCGCCCCTCGATCGCGTATTCGGTAATCTTTTCCAAACGCAGCAGCTGATCAAAGCTCACGCGCTGTGTGAGGTAGTTCATCAGGCTCTTTACCCGCACCATCCGCGGTGAATCGTAAGGGTATATGTGCTGCACTTGCTCCAGTTCGGTGGCAATAGATGCACCCGGCTTGAGCTTCAAAATTTGCTTCTTTTCTGGGTTTGCCACAATGCGGTCTATGCGCCCATCTTTGAGGTAAAACACGCGGTGCGCATACGGGAGATGCTTAGCGTCGTGCGTTACGAGCAAAATGGTTTTTTTGTCTTCCTTGTTGATGGTCTCGAGCGTTGACATTACTGTCTCTGCAGACACGCTATCAAGGTTTCCCACCGGCTCATCGGCAATAAGGATCTCAGGATTGTGCACCAATGAACGCGCTACCGATACACGCTGCTGCTGCCCGCCAGAGAGATTGGTGGGAAATTGGTCCGCAACGTGCGCAATATGAAAACGGTCCAGCAGCTCCATGGCGCGCCGCTCGCGCTTAGAGGGCGGCACACCCGAAAAAATGAGGGGCAGTGCCACGTTATCCAAGACGGTAAGAGAGGGAATAAGGTTAAATTGCTGGTACATGATACCCATGGTATGCCGCTGAAACGCCACCAGTCTTTTTGCAGAGTAATCGTAAATGCTGTCGCCTTTCACATAGACCCGCCCGCGCGAGGGGGGAAGTATACCGAAGATGGTATACAGGAGTGTAGACTTGCCACAGCCGGAAGGACCAAAGAAAATCACATACTCGCGCGCCATGATCTCCACATTTACATTCCGGAGCGCTTTAAACGCATTCGCCCTCCCATTGTTGTACACCACTTCCACCTCGTGGGTTTGTATGATAGTGCGCGCCATACCCTGCTAAATGCGTATGTTTTTTATCCACCCAAACGCTCCCTCGAAATTTTCTAGAATGATATCAATAATGTTCTTTTCCCTCGCAAGGGTAAAAAGCACAAAATCCTCCGAGCGCGCGGTGTTGCCGGAGAGATCGGTGCACTCAATCCAAAACTGGTACACTGTCGCGGGCTGAAATGCCACTACCACCTGGACATACCTCGTAGCGGGCTCCTCTTTGCCGCGCACCGCCACAGGATCTGTGTCCCCTTGGATTCCTTCGCGATACCATAACGTGCAGTAAGTCGGCTCATCAGTTTCCCATTGGATAATGGTTTGTATCCGCGCCTCCGCACCGGGGAAAAGGGTAGATTCATTGGTTACTTTGCTGATAATCGGCGGCTTTTTGTCCTCTGCGGTGGTGAAGTAGATGGGATCGCTCAATACCACCTCCCCCTGTTCATTCTCCACTCTAATCGTGGCGGTGTACGTATTGCCCAACGTAAGGTCCGAGAGGCGCACGGTATGGGAGGTGAGTAACTCAGGGCTCCCCTCAAAACGAATCTCGCCGGTGGCAAGATCCTCATACTCAACAATGCCCGCCGCGGGGATATCGGTACTCCACGCAAGGGTAACACTCGTGTCTTCTATCTTCAAAAGCTGCACATCAAGGATTTGCGGGAGGCGCGATTTCGTCTTAAATGTACTATCACGGCTCTCACCCACAAGCCCAAAATCATCTGTGGACGACACTTTGAAATAGTACGTGGTGGCAGGCTGTAGCCCCACCAAGCGCACGCGGTGTTCAGTGGTGCGCTCGTCGGGAATGCCCTGAAATTGGCTATAGCGCTTCGCGCGCAGGTACTCATCCTCAGCGGCAAAGGAGACCTGCGAACCCGCAGGACGATTAGTCCGCCATTCTATTACGGCATAATCCATTCCCACCTCGGCAACCTGAGCCGACCCCACAATAGCAGGGGGACGCAACACGCCGCGTGCAGACTCCTTTATTTGGTCAGAGACTATCTTGAGAGCCTTTTCATCATTTATTTGCCCCAAAAGAGACGCCACCTGCCCCACGAGCGCGCGCTGTGTTGCAGAGAGCACATCCCCAATGCCGAGAATCTCTTCAAAACCGCCCGTCGTGAATGAAAAATTACCCGATACTCCTTGGTTACCCTCTTGATCAAACGCGGTAATGCGAAAATAGTATGTGGTAGAGGGGTCCAGATCTTGGAGTTCTACACGGTGCGTTTTCTCACGCTCGTTAGGGCCGCGTACAATACCATAATCATTTCTCTCCCCATAGTTGAGAATAACCTCTGTGGGTACATCAGTCTCCCACTCAATAACTGCTGAAGAATCGGTAGAGGTGCTCACCCGCACGTTGGTTATCTCGGGCACTGCAGCATATACCCACAAGGTTTTTCCTGCCCCCCAGATCGCCAAGGCGGCACCAAAGTACAGTATGTATTTTTTCGTACGAATGTTTCCTCTCATGAAACAACGTGGGGGCACCCATACACAGCCCGTGGTACACTTCTTCAAGTGGCAGTGGCAACCACGGCGCCACGCATCAGTGCGCAGCCCATCCACGGCACACCAGTAGCATTGTAGCAAGACTGCTCCTTCAGAGTAACCCGACCATGCCACAGGGTGCCCCTGGTACTCTATAGGCGCATGGGTAGACAAACAGAAAACTCAGACAGCGTTTCGTGCGTAATGGGTGCGTGAGAGAGATGTCACTTACTTTACCAACTTGCGCACATCCTCAATTTCCTTGTCTAAGAGCTCTTCGGAAATATCGAGTGCCTCTTTAAGCGACTCAAGGATTTTCCGCTCATTGTCGGTCATATTGGGTTTATGCGAGAGTGCCAGCACCTTTTCCTCAATCTCCTCTCGCAAGGCGTCAAAAACACCCACCAGGCGCTCACCCGCCTCTACTGCCTCAGCCCTGATGCGATCCCGCTCATCTGCGTGGCGCTTGCGCTCAAACAGCAGTAGCGCGATAAGCGCCACCAGCAGGATCGCATATCCAATGGTTACCCAGTAAAAAATACCGGGCGTAAGCGGCTGCTGTGCTGCTGTTTCTTTTTCCGTCGGTGCTCCGGTCACCACAACCGTGCCACGCGCCGCGGTGGCATTCCCCGCCCTATCGTAGGCGGTCACGGTTATCTCGTGTGTGCCGGGGCTGAGCCCCTGCAGCAGGTAGGGGATCCCCTCTGCCACATTGCGCGCATCTACGGTCTCCACTTCCAGGCCGTTGACCGCAATAGCGTAGGTAGCAACTCCGGAGAGAGTATCAGTCGCAAAAAAGCGCAAGCGTGCTGCTCTATCACCCCCTTCAGCGGAAAGCGTGAACGGCTCCGGCGGCGCGGTATCTATCTGCACGCGATATGACTTAGGTTCTCCCCACCCATTGCGGTTTTTGTAGGCGAGCATGAAGTACCATATGCCATCTTCCACTCCTTCATAGGTTACCTCCGTAATGGGCGGCTCGTGTTCCTTCATCTCTATGGAAGAGGTAGCCGCTCCAAAGCCGGTCCGCACCGCGAGGATTCCATACGGAACGTCCCAAGTAAATGCAACAGTACTCGTTGCGTACCACGTATCCTCGTCAGGGTGGGTGGAAGAGACAATCTCTTTCGGCGGGCGCGGTTTGAGGCCAGAACCGCGTGAGGGACGCGTAGGAGCCGCCGCGCGCGACTCCTGTGGTTCCGCAGCCCTCGTGAGCGTATACACGCCTCCCTGGGTGCCGCCACTGACATCCTGCCCCGCACCCGCGAGTACTCTTGAAGAGGAAAAAGAGACTACTGTACTCCCCTCCTCTTTGGGGCGGAAGGTAACGGAAAAAATAGTACGCGTGGTATTAAATGGCTTCGTGCTGCCGCCACTAAAGGTAACAGTGCCTGCGGTATTGGAATACGCAGGTTCCTCCACCCATAAATTAAAGGCGCCTTCCTTGGACACCCCCACCACAGATAGCTTTCCTGAATCAAAGGACAATTTCCCCTCGGCGCTGTTCACCGGTGCACCCGCGGCATCAATGGCAATTTGTACGGTGAAATTCTTCCCCACCGGGAATGAGCCGCCGGCGGGAATAACCTTGAGAACCGCAGCATGTGCTGCAGACGGCAGGAGCACAAAAAAAAGAACAAGTGCCGCTCCCTGGGCACCCCTGCGCAACACGTACGCCACTTTTTCCCTTGCAGCCCCTGCTAGCATGGCGAGAGTCAACGCACCCTACTCCACGCGCACCACGCGCATCTTTACGCCATCATGGTGCTGATCCTTCAGAGGAAGCACGAGAACCAACACCCCGTCTTTTTCCTTTGCCTCTGCTTTTTCTTGGTCAATGGGTTCGGGAAGGATAATTTGGCGGTAAAAATCACCCCAGCTGCATTCCTCCAGCGAGTACTCCCCTTCCGTGCGCGGCATGAGCGTTTCGGGGCGCTTAGCCGAACCGCTGATAGTAACCACATCGTGATCGCCCCCTATGGAGACATCCAGAGAATCCAAATCCACCCCTGCAATTTGCGCAAAAATAACAATTTCTTTGTCGGTTTGAAACACATCAATGGGCAGCTGCAGTGCAGCGTGCACCGGCAAATCTGAGGGGGCGGCATTGGGGGCGTGCCCTGTTGCGACTGCAGGTGCCTCCCCGTCGCGTACAGTGCCCACGAGGCCCTTCCCCTTCAATTTCTCCATAAAAGTTGCCATACCCCTTTTGCGGCTCCTTTGGTGCCTCCTTTCTGTTTTCTTGCAGTGCTAAACCCCTGAAATACCCTGCACCTCACCGGTACACTCCCACCGAGCTACCTGCAGTATACCGAAAAACAGAATGCGCGAGTGCCGCAATGTGTGGATAAGGGATGTATGCGTACATTATCCGCTCCAGCAAAACAGTAAAATGGAAAAATCGGTAAGCTCCACCAATCCGCTACGGTCAATATCCGCGATCGCGCTATTGGTTCCCCAGAGAAACAACATGATGGAAAAATCTACGAGGTCTATGCGCGTGTCACTGTTAATGTCAGCACGCAAGCAGAGGTTCTCCGCAGGAGCCACCCCTATACCCACCGAGAGCGGCGCGCTGACGTTACTCTTTCCGCCCTCTTCGGTAGTTACCGTTGCCAAAAGCGTATAAACATCCCTCGCAATCCCTCTCGTGGGGAGAGAGAGCTGCCAGAGCCCCTTGGAGGAGGCAGTGGTAGTGGACTGCACCAGTACCACTGTGCTACCCGTACCCCTTAGCGCGAGGGAAAGCGTGAGAGTAGAGTACGGCACGGCGTATCCATAGGCAATAATAGGCGCCCCCGGAGTTACCTCGTCGGACACCACGCGCACCGTAGGGGGCATTACCACGCCCGCGAGCTCATTCACCGTACCCGCCCGCAAAAATACCGTACTCGCATAGGTGCTAGAGCGCGCTCCTTTGGCATCCGTAGCGTACATACTAAAGGTATAAGAACCGCGCTCCAACCCTTGCACCAATTTTTTGAAACTCCCGTCATCTTTTGCAGCAAACGTATCCAGCTCCTTCCCATCCTGCAGCAGCGTCACGCGCGCTCCCGGGTATGCCCATCCGCTTATGGTAATATCCGCCTGCTTGAGGTAATCGCCCCCCGTCACGCTTGTCCCTGAGCCGCCGCCAATCAATGCGCCACCCCCGCCTCCACCCGAACCTTCGGGAATAACCCCCACCGTGAAGCGAATGGGGATTTCATCGGTTACATTCCCATTAAAATCCTTGCAGCGGAGATAAAAAGAGTACGTGGTGCTGGTGCTGACCGCAATAACTTGTGAGCGGTGGTTGGGAGTTGTGGAAGCATTATCGGAAATAACCGCATACGCCATGCTGGCATAGCTCGTGCCTGCCACAGTGTCATAGCGGCATGTTGCGGGGGTATCGGTAAAAAAAGAAAATTCCAAGTAATCTTCCACGCC
>WFWH01000052.1 GCA_015491245.1 Patescibacteria group bacterium
GCAGTTTCTCCTTGCGCCAGAGAACGTAGAGTATGATGCCCACCGCAATAACGGTGAAAACGAACGAGAGTTGGGCGAACCCTGACGCCATCTCCGTGCGACGCGGCCAAATGGATGACGTATAAGGAGAAATAGCCACCACACCCCACCATGAGAGAGGAAAGTACCACCAGGCAAAAGTAGTGAGCCACCACCCAAACACCCGCGCCGGAAAGAGCAGGAGGAAGGCGAAGGTGAGGGCGAGGGTGGGGGTGGCAACTTGGAGAGGGTTAAGCCATCCCGAGATAACGAAAAAGCCGCACCCTTCGGGGATGCAGACGTTGAGGCGATACCATTTCGTAAAAAGCCACGCCCCCACCGCCCCAAGGAGAAAGAGCACGTTCAGCGTGCGGAGGGTGTAGGGGTGGGTGAGGAAGCGAGGTAGGTGCCGTGTGCCTTCTTGCAGCATAGTTCAAAACGCTCCAAAGTACCGCCAAAAAATCGTGGCTGCGTAGATGCCGCCAGGAGCCCAGAGCGCAAAAGTGAGCAAGGCGCGGATTTTGGAGAGGCGGCGTTTCTTCCATAGGATCCCTAGTGCAATACCAGTGAAGAAAGCGGTGAGCATAAACAGCAGCTCGGCGGTTCCCTCCGCCACACCGGTGCGCGTTTCAAAGTCGTAGCCGTGCGGGGGGATAGAGGTAATCCAGATGAGGGCGAGGGTGGCATACCACCAGAATACCCCCACGAGCCACCACCCAAACACCCGCGCCGGAAAGAGCAGGAGGAAGGCGAAGGTGAGGGCGAGGGTGGGGGTGGCGGCGCGAACCGGGGCCAGCACGGCATCAATGAGGTTCAAGGTGCAGGGAGCTTGTTGAAACTTGCAGGCGTAGTCCCAGTACCACTGTACGTATAGGTAACTTCCCACCGCCCCAAGGAGAAAGAGCACGTTCAGCGTGCGGAGGGTGTAGGGGTGGGTGAGGAGTGCTACGAGGCGGCGCAGTACAGCGGTGAGCGTGGGCATGGAAACCGAGGGTAATGAAATAATGTAACTATTGCACAGTAGGAGCGGCGCTCCCCATTGAGAGCAGGTTAATCATCGTGGTCGTCATCATCACTATCGTCATCGTCGTCATCGTTATCGCCATGGTGGTGGTCGTCGTCGCGATGCGTTTTCTTTCGTTCGTGGTGCTCTTTTTGGTGCCGCTCCTTCTTGTGGCCGTGATGCGCGCGCTCCTTCTTCTGCCGCTTCGCCTTTTTCCACTTTTTCTCGGCATCTGCTACGCCATCACCGTTGCGGTCAAGGGAGAGCGGGGTGAAGGCGCCGTCGGGCGTTTTGGAGAAGGTGGCGGTGTGAGCGGGAGTTACGCGTATTTTGCCGGTGCGCCAGAGGTCTCGGGTGGTGCCGTTGCGGAGGCGCTGGATGAGGAGGGTGTAGGTGCCGGTGGCGCTCCCGCGCACCGTGACGGTATAGGAAAGGCGCGCGGGTACGACGATATACTTTGCGCCGGCAAGCTCCGTATAGGCGCTGCCGGGTATCTCCTCCCGCACCCGGGCATCAGTTACCCCCACTACCCTTCCCTGTGCGTCGGTAACGGTGAGGGAAACAGGTGAGTGGGCGCTAATAACGTCGTACGCAGAATCAGCGGCAAACGGCGAGGTGGAGGCGTAGGGCGTGGTTGGGGTCGCTGAGGTGATAAATGCAGCCACCAGCGCTTGGGTGACAGATGATTCGGTGAGGTTGGCATGATTGGTTTCGGGAGGTGAATATGTATCGTTTATTTCCTTTAGATTTAAATACCACGTCGTCCCGGTCGCGTATGCTGCAGATGCCGCCAGTACCGTTTTGTCTCCCTCGTCGGTAAAGAGCGGCAGAGGTTCAATGCCTTCCCCCTCAAGGCGCTTGCGGTAAAAGAGGCGGGTGAGCGTAGGGAGCCCCGTGCCCACAATCTGGTACACCGCCGCACCCGCGGGGGGAGTCCATGAGTCCAGGGAAGCGCGGTGCAGCGCCATGGCGCGCTGCATGAGCGCGGTATTGCCCGGCGCGGGATCCGCGAGTGCGCCGGTGAGCGTGCGCCCCTCCCCCTCACCCACAACAAAGCGCGCAAGCTCCTCTGCCGTATCTATTTCGCGGCCATAGGCGCGGCGCCATGCGGCAAGGCGCCCGCCGCCCTCCCTGGCAAAGCGTACGGGTGCCCGCACCATGCCAAAATAGGGCGCCGAGGGAAGCAGGCCGTATGCTGCAGGAAAGTTATTGAGCACGCGGCGCGCCGTCACCTCGCTCATAACCCAACCGTAGCCGTAGCGCTGGTCGTAGCCGTGGAGGAGTGCGGCGAGTGCTTTGGGCGTGCCTAGGTGTGGCGTGCCGATGAAGATGATTTTGGATACTATGCCTCCCTTCCCCCGGCGCTCCAGCGCGCGGGTGAGCGCCTTGGCAAGCAGGCCGCCGTTGGAGTGGGCGATAACCACCACCTCGCCGTTGCCACGCGCGGCGAGCGCTTCCGCCGCCGCAACCAAAGAGCGCATCCCCTCCTCATAGCGCGTGCCGATTTCCGCCACGGTATCCACCGCGTAGCGCCAGTCGTAGGCGAAGGGGGTGTAAGCGGCGATGATATTGTCCGTTTTAAGATCATTGAGAAAAGAAAGAAAATTAAAATAAATATCAGTGTTGAAGGGGCGTACGCCAATACGATCCACCACCTCCCTCGTATACACCGCGCGCACACTCTCACCCGCCTCGGTCATGGCAAGCTGCTTGACGTCGCCGTTGTTGAGGGGTTCCCACAACTGGTCCTCAACGCCAAGCAGATTTTTGGTGTAGAGGCGGCTCGCTTGAATGCCCGGCAGAAACAGGACGCCGGGCGCCGCAGAGCGCGTGTCCTTTACCGTAAAGGGTATAGCTTTTACCTCCTGGTAATCGGGATAATACGCGCGGGCGGTGGGGAGAAGGAGAGACACGAGCCGCCCCCACCATCCTCGCCGGACCAGTACCGGTGCGCTATCCTCAACCGCAATGACGGCCACATACGCGCCCGTCTCAGAAAACCGCACCGTGTCGCTGCCGCCCAACGCCACTCCGTCGCGCCATACGAAATCCTGTCCCCGTATTTGGTAAAAATCTACGTAGGCAAAGAACGGGTCCTCAAAAAATGATACGGAAACGGGAACCGCCTCGCCGAGGGGCACCGCGATCTCCGCCCCCTCGGTAATTTCCACGCCATTGATGCGCAGCTCCCCGATTGTAGAAAAAGAGGTGTCCGCGTGAAAGGGATTGGCACAGTCATCTATGGGAGTTGCCTCACCGTCTTCATCAATAATAGTGCCGCACGGGAGGGTCTGCGCTGCGGCAATATGCGGCAGTATTGAGAGCGCAAAGGCCATGATAAGGACGGTCCCGGCAATTGCCGCAGCCCACCTTCGCCTTCCCCACCACACGGCACACATACTCATTATTCCAGTATAAAATGGAATGTGGCATGGCAAAGAAAGCGGCTGTGTATTGCCGCTCGCCCGCACACCGCTGCATGCTGCACCCATACACCCTCTCGCCAAAGGCAAAGCCAAAAGGAAAAATGCTGCAGGGAACCGTACAAATATATCGTCTGATTCCTTCCGTTTGAGTTCCCCACTTTAACATGTTAAGTGCGCCAAAGAGAGGGGACCAAAAACCAGAGGAGAAAAGCAATGCAACTGCGCGGAATTGAGTTCGGGAATATTCTTGCCGCCTCTGGGGTGCAAGGGTTTTTTGGAGAGGGGTATTGGTTCCATCTGCCTTTGCGCCCCTTAGGGCTTGATTTATCAGGGGTAACATTCGTTTCCAAAACGGCAACGCTCGCACCCTACAAAGGCAACATGCCGCTCACCCGCTGGCACACGCCGCGTGCCCCCTTCCCCGCTTGTATCAAGGTGCGGCCTCTGCGCGGCGTGGTACTCAATGCGGTCGGCTTGAGCAATCCGGGGTTACGCGCGCTGCTGCAGGACGGCAGGTGGCAAAGCCGTACTGAGCCGTTTTTTATTTCACTCACGTCGCGTGCAGATACGCGCAAAAGCGATGTGAAGAATTCCGCTCCATGGTGGCGCTGCTCCAGTTTTTCAAGGGAAACTTCTCCGCACCGTTTGGGCTGCAGATCAATCTCTCGTGCCCCAATGCCGGGCGCAACCCCGCAGCGCTCATTACCGAATCGGTGAAAATATTGGAAATCGTCGGCGCACTCGATGTGCCGATAATGCTGAAATACAGCATTGCCTCGGCACCGATTGCCGCGGTGCGGGAACTGGAGCACCACCCTGTTTGCGATGCAATTTGCGTTTCCAACACCTTGCCATTTGTGTGGGAGGGAATTGATTGGGAGCGTGCATGGGGCACCCCCACTTCCCCGCTCGCAAAATGGGGCGGCGGAGGGCTGTCCGGCAGAGCGCTCTGTCCGCTGGTGTGCGAGTGGATTGCACGCCTGCGCGATGCAGGATTCACCAAGCCTATTAACGGCGGAGGCGGCATGCTCTCGCCGGAAGATGTAGCGCGCTACTACCAGGCGGGAGCTTCTTCCATCTTTATCGGCTCAGTGGCGCTCCTGCGGCCGTGGCGCGTAAGAGAAATCGTCTCACGCGCCCAACGTCTCTTTTAGAGATACGGGGGAGACAAATGCGCCAGATCGCCTTACGCAGTGGGAAGGCGATCTGCACCGCCATTTCAAAAATGGAGGACCTTACTGAAGGGGAGCATTCTGGCGCGACACACCGCAAGAACTATTGCCATGCCCCACGCACGGCCACACGTCGCTCTTACCGAAGGTAACACACAGAGGTGCCGTACCGAGACACTGCGTGCGCTGAAGAGCATATACCCGTGTGAGTACTCTTGTGGGCCGCTCATAGCTATCAAGATCCGCGACACCACCACCCCGCAGATGGTCGCAGAGGCGCAGCACGCCGGCGCCGTGGCGGGTAAAGTGTACCCTGTCGGCGTGACCACTAATTCCGACGAGGGGCTTCGTGATTTCCATGGCGCGGGCATCACAGAAACATTCCGGGCGATGCAAGACCTTGGCATGCCCCTCCTTATCCATGGAGAGCTGGACCAAAAGTGCACCCTTGTCACTAAGCGGGAGGCGGCATTTCTGCCAACGCTTTTCATGTTGGCGGAGCGTTTCCCTCGGCTGAGAATCGTGCTGGAGCATATCTCCACACGCGTTGCGGTCGGGAGCGTCCTGCAGCTGGGTGATACTGTCGCAGCAACGATTACCGCACACCACCTCTGCCTGACGCTCAACGACGTTCGGCTACGGCATCCGGCCACACCACGGCTGTATGCCCATGCCGAAAGGATTTGACGACCGTGACGCGCTGATCGCGGCGGCAACAAGCGGCAACCCGGAGTTCTTCCTCGGGTCGGACTCTGCGCCCCACCCGCGAGAAAAAAGGAATGCGCGGTGGGCGCCTGCGGGGTGTTTACCACCCCGATCCTGCTGCCGGTTTTGGCAGGGGTGTTTGAGGCGGCAGACCGCCTTGGTCGCCTTGAAGATTTCACCTCGCACTTTGGCGCGGAGTTCTATGGCCTTCCCCTCAACGAGGGCACCGTAACACCCGTGAAAGAGAGGTGGGAGGTGCCGCAGCAAATTGGGAGTGTGGTTCCCTTCCGCGCCGGC
>WFWH01000053.1 GCA_015491245.1 Patescibacteria group bacterium
GCCGTTTCGCACTACACCAAAAATATATTGGTGCGCCACTACGGCATTGCGCCGGAAAAGGTGTTCGTGGTGCACAATGCCATTGACCACGACGACGAGGTAATTTATCGGGGCACGGAACGCCTCTTCCATGCCTTGAAAGACAAGGGGAGGCGCATCGTGCTGTTTGTGGGGCGCCTCACCCTGCAAAAGGGCGCAGACTACTTTTTAAAGGCGGCAAAGTTGGTGGCGGAACAAGACCCACGCGTGGTGTTTGTCATTTCCGGCTCCGGCGACATGGAGCGGCAACTCTTGATGGAGGCCGCCTATGAGGGCATCGGTGACCGCGTGTTTTTTGTCGGATTTTTGCGCGGCTCCGCGCTCGCGCGGCTCTATCGCCTCGCCGAGGTGGTGGTGATGCCCTCGGTGTCCGAGCCGTTTGGCATTGTGCCGCTGGAGGCGCTGCACAACGGCACGCCGGTCATTATTTCCAAACAGTCGGGAGTGGCTGAGGTACTGCGGCACGCCCTGCGGGTGGACTTTTGGGACACGCGCGAGATGGCGAACCAAATACTCGCCCTGTTGCAGCGCCCGGCACTGCAGCGTGTGCTGCGTAACTGGGGCAGGGCAGAGGTGCGCGCGTTGGTGTGGCAACGCGCGGCGGAAAAATGCCAGCGCGTGTATCAAACGGTAATCGCCCGGTGGCGCGCCCGCAAAAGCGCTGCAAGAGGCGCCGCACTATACGAGAGACCCCTATGAGTTCCATTTGTCTCTATTTCCACGTGCACCAGCCGTATCGCGTTCGCCGCTACTCTTTTTTTGATATCGGCAAAGAGCGGCGGTATTTTGGGGAAGAGGGCGATTCGGACCGCAACAATGCGCGCGTGATGGAAAAGGTGGCGCGCAAGTGCTACCTGCCCGCAACGGCGCTGTGGCGCGAGCTCTTGGCGCGGCATCCGGAACTGCGCCTCACCTTTTCCATAAGTGGGGTAGCATTGGACCAGTTTGCGCGCTATGCACCCGAGGTGCTCGAATCCTTTAAAACGCTGGTGCAGACGGGGCGCGTGGAGTTGCTCGCGGAAACCTACTACCACTCACTCGCGTTTCTGCATTCGCCCTGCGAATTCAGGGAACAAGTTGCCCGCCACCGCGCCGCCTTAGCGGAACACTTCGGTGTTACCCCTACCGTATTTCGCAACACCGAGCTGGTGTATCGCAACGATATTGCGGCGTGGGTAGCGGACATGGGCTTTAGGGGCATGCTGGCGGAGGGGTGGGAGCGCTACCTGGGGTGGCGCAGCCCCCATTTCGTGTACCACGCAAAGGGCATGCCCGCACTCAAGCTGCTGCTGAAGAGCTACCGCCTTTCCGACGATATCGCCTTCCGCTTCAGTGAGCGCTCGTGGAAAGAGTACCCCCTCACGGCGGACAAGTTTGCGCAGTGGGTATCCGCGCACAACGGTAACGGCGAGGTGATTAATCTCTTTATGGATTTTGAGACGCTGGGCGAGCACCACTGGGAAGAAACCGGCATGTTTGATTTTTGGCGCGCCCTGCCTGCGGCGCTTTTGCGGCATCCCGATAACGACTTCGTCACCGCCAGCGAGGCGCTGGCGCGCTATGCGCCGGTGGGAGAGTATGACGTGCCGGATTACCTCTCGTGGGCGGACACCGAGCGGGATCTTACCGCATGGGCGGGCAATCCGCTGCAGCGGGACGCCCTGCGCGCCATCTATGCCCTGGAGCCGCTGGCAAAGTCGTGCGGCGACGAGGAGCTGCTGGAGGTATGGCGCTTGCTGCAAACCTCGGACCACTTTTACTACATGTGCACCAAGTGGTGGGCGGACGGTGACGTGCATGCGTATTTTTCTCCCTACGATTCCCCGTACGACGCCTACATTTCCTATATGAACGTGGTGAACGACCTCCGGCTGCGCATAGAGGAATCATGCGCGCACCGCCGTGGTGCGGGAGAGGCAGCAGATGCTCTGCCGCCTGCACCCGTGCGCGCCGCCGCATGTGCTCCGCGTGCGCTGCTGCGCCGTGTTGCCGCGCGCCTCCGCGCGTGGAAAGGCCGCTTGCGCCACACACGCGCTTCGGCATATCATTGAGGTGAAGTTCTTTTATTGCATTTGCCGCTAAATTCCCGGGGTTATGGCACGAAGCACCACTACGCGCGCTGCGCGCACTGCGGCGCCCAAAAAACGCGCCACAGCGGCGCGCGCGAAGAAAAAAGCTGCCGCGCCGGCGCGCGCCCGGGCGGCAACGCGTGCTGCGCCGCGCCGCACGGCCTCTGCGCGCACGGCGTCCTCTGGTGCGGCGGTAAAGAAAAAGGCGGCGGCGAAAACGCGCACCGCACAGAGCGCACCGCGCCGCACCCGCGCCTCTGCCGCGCGGAAGGGGGGAGCGCCCGCGCGCGCGCGAAAAGCCCGCCGCGAAGCGCCGCGCGCTATACCCATCCGCCTCACCGCCGCGCCGCCGGAGAAATGCTTTTGGGTGCATGAGGGGCCGGTGCTCTCCTCCATTGCCGATCTCTCCCGTGTGCTCAAGGTGCTGTCACCTGCGCAATTTGCCCACCACGTCAATGAGGAAAAAAATGATTTCGCGCGCTGGGTGGAGGATGTGTTCGGGGAGAAGATGCTGGCACACCGTTTGCGGCGCGCCAAGACTCGCGCGGGCACGTATCGTGTGGTGCAGTCGTTTGTGGCGCTTCGCCGCTAGTGACGCCCGTGCAGAAAGGAGCACAGGGAGCGGCATAGGCGGGCTTATTTTTTCATGCGCCATCTTGTACTCGGCAACGGTTCCCTTCTTATCGCGCTGGACGGCGCGGGGCAGGTGCGCGACCTCTACTTTCCCTACGCGGGAGAGGAGCTACACACGGGACCCGAGTGCGTCCATCGCATCGGCGTGTGGGTAGACGGCGCCTTGCACTGGCTGAGCGATCCGCGCTGGCAGGTTTCGGTGGCGTACCAAAAAGAGACGCTAGCGTCCGCCATTCTCGCGGTGAACGAGGCGCTGGGCATTGAGCTGCGCTTCACGGACGCGGTGTACAACGAGCGCAATATTTTCGTGCGGCGCGTGCTGGTGACCAATGCCGCGCACACGGCGCGCCGCATCAAACTGTTTTTCAACCAGCAGCTCATTATTTCCGAATCCGCGCGCGGCAATACCGCCTTTTATGAGCCTGCGCTCCAGTCGGTGGTGCACCACCGCGGCCGGCGCGTGTTCCTCTTCAGCGGCACCATGAACGGCGCGTATTTTTCCCAGTACGCCATCGGTCACTTCAACAGTTTCGGAAAGGAGGGAACATGGCGCGATGCGGAGGACGGCGTGCTCGGCGGCAACGCCATTGAGCACGGCAAGGTGGACTCTACCATTGGCTTTGAGGCGGATGTCGCCGCGGGCGACACTGCGGTGCTGGACTATTGGATGGTGGCGGGAGAGACCCTGCCGGAGGTAAAGCGTGAGCACAGCTACCTGCTCGCGAAAACGCCGGACCACCTTCTGGAAACCACGCAAAATTATTGGCGGGCGTGGGTCAACAAGTACCAGTACCGTTTTTTTGGCATGTCGGAGCGCGCGGTGCGCCTCTTTAAAACCTCGCTGCTGGTGATGCGTACCCATGTGGATCAGCGCGGCGGCATTATCGCCTCCTGCGACGCTGATATCGCGCGGGACGGCTATGACACGTACGCCTATGTGTGGCCGCGCGATGCGGCACTGGCGACGGTGGCGTTTGTCAAAGCGGGCTACTACGAAATTGCGCGGCGGTTTTTTTCTTTTGCGCGCGAGGTGGTGAGCGATGAGGGGTACTTCTACCACAAATACACGGTGAGCAAATCGTTGGGGAGCTCATGGCACGCGTGGATAAAAAACGGCGCGCGGCGCCTGCCGATACAGGAAGATGAAACTGCGCTGGTGCTCTATGCGCTGAGCGTGTACTACGCGCATACGAAGAATATTGAGTTTATTGAAGATTTATACAATCCGCTGATTAAACACTGCGCGGAGTTCCTCTGCGCCTACCGCGATCTACGCACGGGACTGCCGCGCGCCTCGTACGACCTGTGGGAGGAAAAGTACGGCACCACGGTATTTACGGCAAGTGCGGTCTACGGCGCCCTCACGGCAGCGCGCTTCTTCGCGGATCTCTTGGGGAAAGAATACGATGCCGCCCGTTTTCAAAAAGCCGCCGCGGAGGTGCGGCATGGCATTCTCACACACCTGATGCGGCACCAAAAGGAAGTTGCGCTCCATTGCGTGTATGAGCAGGACGGGCGTCCGCCCATAGATGACACGTTGGATATGAGCAACCTCTACGGGCTTGTACAATTTGCGGTTTTGCCTCCCGATGATGCGCGCGTTCGTGCGCTGCGTGCGCGCATGTTGCACGCGCTCGCGCCGAAGGGAGGGGTGGGCGGCGTCGCCCGCCACAAAAATGATACCTATTTCCGCAGTGCGGCGGGGGTAGAGGGCAATCCGTGGTTCATTACGACACTATGGCTTGCAGAGGTGGATATTAAAGCGGCGAAAACCGCCAAAGACCTCGAAAAGGCCACCGCGTACTTTGACTGGGTGGCGGCGCACGCATTGCCCTCGGGGGTGCTCGCCGAGCAGCTGGACCCGTTTTCGGGCGCACCGCTCTCCGTGGCGCCGCTTGTATGGAGCCATGCCGAGTATGTTACCGCCGTGATTCTATACCTGGAGAAGTTGGAGGCGCTGGGCGTGTGCACCACGTGCTATCCCGTGAAGGTGCAGGAGTAGGGTACGGCGCATTGCGGGTGCGGCGCGTGCGCGCTACCATTGACGGGCATGGGGTATCTGGTGCTGCGGCTCGCCACGTTCCTATTTGCACTCCTCCTCGTTGCGCGGCTCGTGCCGGGGGTTTCGGTGGATTCGTGGTATACGGCGCTGGTGGTTGCCGTCCTGCTCGCGGTTATCAATGTCACCATTAAGCCGCTGCTTCTCCTGCTCACCCTGCCGCTTACCCTCCTCACCCTCGGCCTATTTGTGTGGGTCATCAACGCCGCACTGCTTTGGTTCATCGCATCTTTTGTGGAGGGGTTCTCGGTGGAGGGGTTTGTGCCCGCACTGTGGGGCGCGCTTATGCTCTCTTTGGTACATTGGGTGGTGCGCAAACTTTCATAAGTTTTCATAAGGGGGCGCCCTGCGCCCGCGGCCGAGTGCCCCCGTGTGTGCGAGGATGCCCTTTTTGTGCGCGCTTGCGCCCCGCGCCGCCTCCTGCTACCCTGCGCCCAAATGGCACTGGTAGACGAGCGCACCATTCACGTAGCCGCCGGCAGGGGAGGGGACGGCGTGGTGCGCTGGCGGCGTGAAAAGTATAAGGAGTTTGGCGGCCCCGCCGGCGGAGACGGCGGCAAGGGGGGCGATGTTATTGTGCGCGGCGTGCGCGACATAAGTTACTTGGGTAAGTACCAAGAGGGGCAGCAATTCCGCGCCGAGGACGGCGCAAGCGGGCGCGGCGCAAGCCAGCATGGCAAAAATGGAAAGGATCTTGTTATTTTTGTTCCCGTGGGGTCGGTGCTCACCCATGTGGAGAGCGGGCGCACCTACGAGATCGTGCGCGAGGGCGAGGAGGTGGTGGTGGCGCGCGGCGGCAGAGGGGGGTTTGGCAACGAGCATTTCAAGAGCGCGACCAATCAAGCGCCCAAAGAGGCGACACGCGGCGGGGTAGGCGAGCGGGGCACCTGGCACATTGAGCTGCGCCTCATTGCGGATGCGGGCTTGGTGGGACTCCCCAACGCGGGGAAGACGAGCCTGCTGAATGTGCTGACCAACGCCCGCCGCAAAGTGGGCGCGTATGCGTTCACCACACTGGAACCTGCGCTCGGCGTGCACTACGATATAGTGCTTGCGGACATTCCCGGGCTTATAGAAGGAGCTGCGCAAGGGAAGGGGCTCGGGCACGCCTTTTTGCGCCACATTGCGCGCACGAGGGTGCTCGTGCACTGCGTGTCGCTTGAGGAAGAGGATCCTGCGCGCGCCTATCGTACGGTGCGCCGCGAGATTGCGGCATATAACCCCGCGCTCGCTGCCAAGCGGGAGATACTCGTCCTCACCAAGAGCGACACGGTAACACCCGAAGCGGCCGCAGAGGCGGCGGCGCGCATGCGCCGCGTACGCGCGGGAGAGGGGCCGGTGCTTGCAGTTTCCATACTGGACGATGATTCCCTCAAAGAACTCTCTAAAGCACTGCACGCAGTTTTGAAGGAGGAAGACTCCTCTGCTAGTATGGGCTGATGTTGGGCGCGCACCGCGCCGCATGCAACACCATGGATTCTTATCACCTCGTAGTGGGGCTTGAAATACACGCCGAATTGAAAACGCGGACCAAAATGTTCTGCGGGTGCAAGAACGACCCCGACGAGACGCGCCCCAATATCAATATTTGCCCCGTGTGCATGGGGCACCCGGGCACCCTGCCGGTTATCAATCGGCAGGCGGTGCGGCACGTGCTGCGGGTGGGTGCCGCGCTGGGCGGGACGCTCGCGGACTACACCGAGTTTGACCGCAAAAATTATTTTTACCCCGACATTCCGAAAGGGTACCAAATCAGCCAATACCAGTATCCGCTGGTCACGGGGGGGTCGCTTGCGGGGGTGGCGATTACGCGCGTGCATCTTGAAGAGGACACGGCGAGCTCCCAGCATGATAAAGGCGCGTACAGTTTGGTTGATTTTAACCGCGCGGGCGTGCCGCTCATGGAGCTTGTAACCGAGCCGGTGATACACACTCCCGCGCAGGCGGGCGCCTTTGCGCGGGAGCTGCAGCTCCTCTTGCGCTATCTGGGGGCGAGCGACGCCAATATGGAAAAAGGGGAAATGCGCGTGGAAGCCAATATTTCCGTTGCGCCGCAAGAGGGCGCGCGGGGCACCAAGGTAGAGGTGAAAAACCTCAATTCATTCCGTGCGGTGGAGCGCGCCATTGCGTACGAGGCAAAGCGCCAGCGGGAGCTCCTGGAAAAAGGGGAAGCGGTGGTGCAGGAGACGCGGGGTTGGGATGAAAACCGGCAAAAAACGTTCTCCCAAAGGAAGAAAGAAGCGTCACATGACTACCGCTACTTTCCCGATCCCGATTTGCCCAAGCTCAAGCTCTCCGAATTGCGGGAGTTCACGCCGGAGGCGGTGCGCGCCTCACTGCCGGAGCTGCCGTGGGAGGCGCGCGCGCGGCTTGCAAAGCGCGGCTTGTCCGAAGAGGTTGCGGGGGTGTTGGTGCGCGAGCCGCGCTTGAAAGCATTTTTTGATGCGGTAACGCGCGAAGAGCGCAAGCCGGCGCGGGTAAAGCTGGCGGCAAATTACCTCACCAGTGACGTGGTGGGGCTCATAGGCGAGGGTGTGGGTTCGTGGGAGGAGCTCGCGGCGCGCACGCCCGAAGAGTTTCGTTCGCTTATCGCACTGCTGGACGAGGGAGTGCTCTCCTCGCGCGGCGCAAAAGAGGTGCTGCCCCATTGGCTCAGAGAGGGTGGAGATCCCCGCGGCATTGCCGCGCGGCTGGGAGTGGTGCAGGAGAGCGACCCTGCCGCGCTGAAGGAAGTTGTGGCGGAAGTGCTGCAGGCGCATCCCGACGTGGTGGCGGATATCAAAGCGGGCAATGAAAAAGCCGTGGCGTTTCTGGTGGGGCAGGGGATGCGGCGCACCAAAGGAAGCGCCAATCCCGCACTGCTCACGCGCCTGTTGCGCGAAGCGTTGGGGCTCGGTGCGCAAGAGTAACCGGCATATCCACATGCATGCCGCCCCCGGAGAGAAAGGACGCGCTATACTGGCGCTATCGGGAAGGTAATGGGGGGTTCCATAGCAACTACACGGGTACCTGCTCCCGCGCCTGCGGGGTGTGGTGGCGCGCGCATGCCGGATGCCGCCGCGGGCATTGCGGGTGTGGTGGCGCCTGCTGCAGTGCCCCGAGCCGCGCGGCAGGCGCCGCTCCGTGCTACACCTGCCGCGGCCGCGGTGTCCGGTGCCGCGGTGCAGGGTGCGGCTGCGCCACGGGAAGGCGCCGCGCGCGGCGCATCCGCGGCAAGAGAGGCTACGCCCGCTCCGAAGCGGCAGGAAGAGAGGCGCAAAAAGCCGCATGCGCCACGGGGGCACGACGGAAAGCGGCACACTTCTGCGCCGCCGCGTTGGGGAGAAGAGGAGGAGGGAACTGTACACCACTCTGCACCGCGCGGCTACCTCACGCGCGAGGAGAAGCGCCGCGGCGACGCCCTGCTCGCCTCCCTGCATATTGCGTTTATCCCCGAAACCCCCGCGGTGCCCGAGCTATTGCCGGATCCTCCCCAGAAACCGCTGCACCGCGCGGCGGCAGTGTCGCCGGCGGCGCACCTCCCGCACCCCGTACGCGAGAAGCGTGGAGCACCGCACGAAACCTCCCGCACTCGCACCGCATCCGTTCCGGACGGTATTCTGCGCGCGGCACCGATGCTCCCGCGCGTGTCCCCGCGCTCCCGCGCCGCACATTCTGTTCGTGTTCGCAAGCGTGCAGCCGCAGGCGCTGCAGAGAAGCATACCTGGGATGAGCTGTGGGTAGAAGCGCCGTCCCCAACTACCGCGCCATTAACTGGTGTAGTTGCCGCGGCGGTAATGATGGTAGCAATAGCGGCGGCAGTGGCGGCCGCGCTTTTCTGGGGGCGGACGGTTCTCGTGCAGGAAAATGGCGGCGATCATGCGGCGGCAGGTGCGGCATCGGTCCGCATGTTCCGTTAGGGGGGTGCTGCGTAATAAGATTCTCTTCGGGGGCGCGGCGGCAAGGCGGCACTGGGGTACTCGGGATACATGGACTGCAACGGCTGGTGAGCAATTGGAAAAAGAGCGCAGCGAGGAGGTGAAGAGTGCCGCGCGGCAGCATTTATCCCCAAAAATACCGTGATGCTGGTTTGGCGCACACCGGAAGAGCAGGGTATAGTAGCATTGTTACTGAGATGCTTCTTGAGTTAGCGCACAAGGGGCTTCGCGTGTTGCACGCGCAGTGCATGTATTATTACAAGTGGTAATATAAACAGCGGTGGTGTATGCAAACTACTCCCTTTTTCTTTTTAAATGCCGCGCGTGACGCACTGGCGCTCACATTGGTTGCCGCAGTCGGGCTCTACGCATTCTTTATTTTGTTTGAGCCGGCAGTATCCCTCGGGCAATCGGCATCCAGGCAGTTTACCGCATCCCTTGCGGTGACGAGTGAGATTACGTTTCTTACCGCTCCTTCCAATGTGACGCTCTCGCCGTCGCTGTCGGGCCTTACGGGCGGCACCGCAAATGGCGCGACGCAAATGGTGGTATCCACCAATAACCCCACGGGCTACAACATGACACTCACTGCCTCCTCGTCGGCAGGCATGCTGGGTGAAGCTAATGGCGGAACCATTCCCGCCTATGTTCCTGCTACCGCCGGGGTCCCCGATTTTACCTTTACCACACCCGCCAATACAGCACGTTTTGGCTACACGGTAGAGGCGAGCACCACCGCCGATCTGGACCAGTCATTTTTGGATAACGGCAGTGCGTGCAACACCGGTGCTGCAGATGCGGTGGATTCCTGTTGGCTCAACGCATCCACCACTGCGGAAACGATCGTCAATCGCTCTTCGCAAACGCTCAGTTCGGGCTCTACCACCACGATTAAGTTCCGTGTACAGATTCAGACGCTTCCCAGCCCCACTATTCCTGCCGATACCTATACCGCAACCACCACGGTGACGGCGACGGTAAACCCCTAGTGCCGCATGCATGAGGGCACTCCATTGCGCATGCGAGTACTCACACGTATGCTAGGGGCTATGGGTTGCAGAACAGAAAAAGGAATGTGCGTGTCCCGCAGGGGAAGTGCGCTTGTTCAGGGCGTGCGGCTGCTGCTCGTGCTGTGGCTGTGGGCTGCCGTGGGGGTGGGCGCGCCCGTGGCACAGGCGCAGGAAGATGCAGATGCCGGTGCGGCGCCGGTGCGCTTTGAGGACCTTCCTGATGCCAAGGTATATGGTGATTTCGTGGTGGGGCCCGGCAAGGTGGAATTGGAAATGCGGCCGGGTGAGACGCGCACGGTGGAGATACGCGTGTCTAACCGCATGGGGGAGGCGCGCACGTTCTCCCTGGGGGTAGAGGATTTTGGCGGCTCGCAAGATGTGCGGCAGCCGGTGGTGCTCTATGGCACACAGCGTGGGCCGTACTCGCTGCGCGACTACCTCTTTCCCGCAGTGCGGGAAATTGAAATTGCCCATGGGCGCCGCGCCGTTATTCCGGTAACCGTTGCCATACCTGAAGATGCGGAGCCGGGAGGCAAATACGGGAGCGTGCTCATTAGCGTGGCGCCAAAGCCGGCGCAGAACGCTTCCGGCGGCGGCGCGGCAGCGGGCACTACGGTGATCTCGCGTATAGGGGTGCTGTTCTTTATTAAAGTGCCGGGAGAGGTGCGTGAGGAAGGGCGGCTGACCGATTTTCGGGTAAAAGATGGCGCGGCGCTGTTCCAAAAAGGGCCGATACCGTTTGAGCTCTACTTTGAAAATACCGGTAATGTCCACCTTAACCCCTACGGCTTTATTCAGGTGGAGAATATGGCAGGGCAAGTAGTAGGCGAGCAGGAAATTGAACCATGGTTTACCCTGCCGGGTTCTCGGCGTGTGCGCGAGGTTTCGTGGGATCGTCCGTTACTCATTGGAAAATACACCGCGCGGCTCTCGCTGAACCGCGGCTACGGCAATGAGGTGGATACCGCACAGGTTTCCTTTTGGGTAATACCCTATGCGCTCATTGCGGGCGTGCTCGCGGCGCTTCTGGTATTTTTCTTTTTGTTCCGCCTTGTTCTCGTAGCGGCGAGAAAACGGCACAATACCGCTAACCACGATACGTTCAGTTGAGGTACGGAATGCGCTACGCGCATTCCGTACAGTGGCCGCGGTGCGGTGGTACACTATAATAGTGTCTAACATTTTGTTTGTAGTGCGCGCCACACCACGTGTCCGCCCCTTTTTAGGTAACATGCGGGGTGCACCGCGGGCAGGATTCTGCCGTTACTCACAGGCGGTATCATTCCCAAGCGAGGGAAGTTTTGTTTTAATCACAGTATGCGCCTGTGCGGCCTTGGGTGCGCGGTATTGCGCTCTGGGTCTTTTGTGAGACCGCCGTCATGCGAAAGGGGCGGCCAAAAGTAGTAGTGGGAAAGTACCATATGATGTTGCGCACACTTGGAATCCTCAGCACTGTTTTATTTGTTGCGCTGTGGTATGCGGTACACAGTGCCGTGGCGCAGGTGATGTCCAGCACCAACTACCAAATCCAATTTGACAGCGTGAACATTGGCGGCGCGCGCGCCTCTTCCGCCTCGTATTCTCTGGAAGACACCGTGGGTGAGGTTGCGACCGGGCCCTCGGAGAGCGGCAGCTACCGCCTGCGTGCGGGCTACCAGCAAATGAACGAGGTGTATCTCGCAATGACGGCGCCCGCCAACGTGACACTCTCTCCTGCGCTGCCGGGTATCACCGGCGGCACCGCCAACGGCAGCACCACGGTAACCGTCACCACCGATTCTGCTGCGGGCTACCAGCTGGCAATTCGCGCGAGCTCCAGTCCGGCGCTGGTGCGCGATGGCGGCGGTGACTCCTTTGCGGACTACACGCCTGCCGGGGCGGTGCCGGATTATGCATTTTCCGTAACCCCAGGCGCGGCAGCATTTGCATTTACCGTTGAGGGAGGCGATATTGCCACCCGATTCCGCAATACGGGTGCGGTGTGCGGTGCAGGCGCCTCTGATGATCCGGATGCGTGTTGGGACGGACTTACCACCACAGACGTAGTGGTCGCCCAGCGCGGGAGCGGCAACCACCCGAGCGGCACCCAGACCGCCCTTAAATTCCGCGCCGGCATTGGCGCCAACGCCAATAAACTCTCAGGCACCTACACCGCAACCAC